>JAHAYX010000022.1 GCA_018384365.1 Clostridiaceae bacterium | reverse complement strand
CTCCCAGCCCAGCACAAAGAAATAGCTGCCCTCATACCGATACTCCCGATCCGATAAAACGCCGGACGGGAAGGAAAACACTTGCTGGTGCAGATCATTGGTCAGAACGAGCAAAAGCAGAAGCAGTGTCGGAACATACAGAAGCTTGGTCCATCGCGGCAACCGAAAATCCTCTCCCTTGCCCAGCGACCGGGAAACAAAGACCGACAGCATGGGGATGAACAGCATCGGGAAATAGTAGAAATACCACAGCCAGCGCTCAGCATCCGTGTTTTCAATGGAAAATTTGATTGAGCGCAGAAGAATCCACAGCACCATCAGCGCCGAGATCGCCAGCAGATAGCGCCGTACCTGCGTCTGTACGATGCGGATCCATAGGGAGTAGCACCACGCGCTGAACAAAAACACATAGATCCCGCTTCGCAGGTGGCTGACAGCCGGAGAATGAAAAAAATGCCGGCTTGCATATCGGAGCCACATGGCAAACGCAATGAGCGCCAGCGCGGCCAGCGCATACAAGATGCTCTTTTTTGTCGCTTTGCTCATGCCGTATGTCTCCCATCTCTGTACATTCGTATGGATAGTATATCATGCGGACAGAAAAAGGCAACACGGTTTTGCCCATCTGCGGAGAGAATTGAGATGAAATATGGCCTTTGCACAAAAAATAATTGAAAACCCTATCCAATCGGCGGGGGCGGAAGGGAGCGATAACTGCTAAAATACAAATGGAATATACAAAAGAAGAGAAAGGCGGTGAAAAAGCACAGATGCGAAGGATTGTGCTGGATATGAAAGGCGGACTTCTGGCGGAAGCGGTCATGCAATCACTTTCGGGATGCGACCCGGATTTTCTTGTCTACCGTTCTTCAAAGCCGGAGGAAACGCTTGCCCTGTGCCGGACCTGCCGGGCCAATGTGTTGGTGATGGAAGTCATCCGGCAGGGCATTTGGAAGCTGAGCGAACGGCTCAAGATTTGCAATGCTGTAAAGCAGCTCGGCTGGGTCTGCAAGGTTCTGCTTCTGGTGGATGAGAACGCGGACGAACTGCTTGCCTCTGAGGTGCGGCAGGCGGTGAAGGATCAGTTGGTCGACAATTTTATCTATGCGTCGGTATCGCCGACCTACCTCGCGGGTGTGATCGACACGCTTTAGAAAGGAGTGGTTATATTGCAGACCGTGATACAGAAAATTCCGGAGAATTTGCAGGAATTTGAAATACTCGCCGCCAAAGGGCGGCAGCCGGAGCGCATCTGCGCTTTGTTTCTGTGCGCACTGGCACTGTTTGACAAGGACAGGGACGCCGGAACTGCTGCGATGAACCTTCTGCGCGGTCCGCGGCCCATGACGCCCTACGATGTGCAGTTCCTGCGCGACCGGCTGCGCGGAAAAGCCTATCTGCCGCTTGCGTATTTTGAAGGCGCGACGCCGGAAAACGGCTATCAGCCGCAGTTGCCGTACACACTGAACGTGCTGGCAGATCCCAGACCACAGGATATCGAGCCGGGGTATCTGCGCGTGTTCCTGAAAACGGCGGGCGCGGATTCGCCGCGGCCCATGAAGCTGCGGCAGAAGGCATCAACTGGTGAATGGTTCCTCTGGGAATATTCCAGTATTCTCAGCGGTATCCGTATTCCTGCGGCGGAAGATCCGTGGGCATAGCAAGCAGAGAAAGGGAGTACAGACAATGGGACTCATTAAAGCAGCATTGGGCGCGGCTGGCGGCGTGATGGCCGATCAGTGGAAGGAGTATTTTTACTGCGAGGCGATTCCGGAAAACGTGATGGCCGTCAAGGGTCTGCACCGCGTTTCCGGGCGCAGCAGTAACTACAAGGGCAGCGAGAACATCATTTCCAACGGCTCCGTCATCGCGGTGGCTGATGGCCAGTGCATGATCATCGTCGATCAGGGCAAGGTCACAGAGCTTTGCGCCGAGCCGGGCGAATTTGTGTACGATTCTTCGACGGAACCGTCCATTTTCTCAGGCCAGCTTGGCACGAGCATCCTCGATACGTTCAAGAACATTGGCAAGCGGTTCACGTTTGGCGGCGAACCGCCCAAGGATCAGCGCGTCTACTACTTCAACACGAAGGAACTGATCGGCAACAAATACGGCACGCCGAGCCCGGTGCCGTTCCGCGTCGTCGACCAGCGGGCAGGCATCGACATCGACATTGCCATCCGCTGCTTCGGCGAATACAGCTACCGCATCTGCGACCCGATTTTGTTCTACACGAACGTGTGCGGCAACGTCGGTGAAGATTATACCCGCGACCGGCTGGATGGGCAGCTCAAAACTGAGCTTCTGACTGCGCTTCAGCCCGCGTTTGCAAAAATTTCCGACATGGGCATCCGCTATTCCGCGCTGCCCGGCCACACGATGGAGCTGGCCGACGCGCTGAATGAAGTGCTGTCTGGCAAGTGGCGTAACCTGCGTGGTCTGGAAATCGTCTCGTTCGGCGTATCCAGCGTCAAGGCGAGCGAGGAAGACGAGCAGATGCTCAAGGAGATGCAGCGCAACGCGGCATTTATGGACCCGACGAGAGCGGCAGCGCATCTGGTCGGCGCACAGGCGGCCGCCATGCAGTCGGCCGCGTCCAATCAGGGCGCAGGCCCCGCGATGGCGTTCATGGGCATGAACATGGCGGGACAGATGGGCGGCATGAACGCGCAGAATCTCTATCAGATGGGCGCGCAGCAGCAGGCTGCACAGCCAGCCCCGGCTCCCGCTGCACCGGCAGCGCCCACGAACGGCTGGACGTGCAGCTGCGGACAAAGCGGCATCACCGGCAACTTCTGCCCGAACTGCGGCAGCAAAAAGCCGGAGCCGAAGCCAGCGGCAGGAAGCTGGAAATGCCCGCAGTGCGGCGCGGCGGCAACCGGAAAGTTCTGCCCGGAATGCGGCACAAAAAAGCCAGAAGTACAGGCAGACGGCTGGACGTGCAGCTGCGGCGCCGTAAACAAGGGAAAGTTCTGCGCCGAATGCGGCAAACCCAAACCCGCCGGTGTCCCGCAGTACAAGTGCGACAAGTGCGGCTGGGAACCTGCTGATCCGGCGCATCCGCCGAAGTTCTGCCCCGAATGCGGCGACCCCTTCGACGACGGGGATCTGGCGTGAAATCGGCAGTGAAAGCTGCGCTGATTACCGTTTCGGTAATTGCCCTGCTTGTGCTGACAGGATGCTCGCTGTATCGGCTTGTTGTAACGTCACAGATCAAAGACGGAGGCAGGATGGAAAACCCGGATGCATACAGAGTCGGCAAGGAACTGGTGGAATTTGAGTGGCGGCAGAACCACATGAATTTCTATCGCAGCTTTTCACTGAAATTTTACCTGGAGAACGATATGCCTCTGCTGACCGGCTGGTTTCCAAGCCAATCTGGCGGCGACGAGATAAGAGAAAGCGGGGCGGATGCGTTTTCCAACCCGGTTCCCTGGCAGTTAACGTGGGTACAGTGGTTTGAGCTTCAGAATATGCTGGCAGAGTTGGATCTGCCCGAATACCGAAAGCCGTCTTCCGATACCGCAGATGAAACCGACAGTGAGATCCGGATCGTTTGGCGCACCGATGACGGGGATGAGACCCGAATGCTCAGCGGCAGCCATGCGGAGGCGCTGGAAGCCCTGGTGCTGGGGATTGCCGAAGCGGCTTATACTGCGTCAAAGCTTGCGTCAGAGCAGTGGGCGGTGGGCGAAACGGCGGAGCCGATCGGAATCTACCGGGAGCAAAACGCCTCGTCTGCGCGTGACTGCTTGTGCGGAATGCCAAACGGCTGCAGCGCCCTATGTATGGAATGCGGAGCCATGGGCTCTGCGGAATAATGAAAACAAACAACAAGGAGGAATTATTATGAATGGACACAAGTTTTTGAAGGTCACCGGGATTCTGATGATCATTGCCGCTGTATTTTCCATCATAGCGGGTGTGTTTGTCGGCGGACTGGGTGCATTGGCGGCAGGACTCGGCGCAGCATCTGGCCTGACATTTGCCTACTGGGCAGCGCTGTTTCTGACACTGATCGGAGGGATTTGCCAGCTGATTGCAGGTATCAAAGGCGTCAAGCACAGCAAACGCAGTGAAAAAGCAGGCGGGCTCATCGTATGGGGCGCAATCGTGGCCGTATTCAGCGTCTTGAGCATCGTGATGAATCTGGTCAACGGCGGCGAGTTTAACGTCACAAGCGTTCTGACGGGCGTGGCCGTTCCGGCTTTGTACATCTACGGCGCGGTGCTCAATTCCAAGGCAGATGCACAGTACACCGCATAGTTTGAGAAGCAGGCACAAAGGAGATTGGTACATATATGGGGCTGTTCGATAAGAAATATTGCGATATTTGCGGAGAAAAGATCGGCTTACTTGGCAACCGCAAGCTGGAAAACGGGAATCTCTGCAAAAACTGTGCCAAAAAGCTCTCCCCGTGGTTCTCTGACCGGCGCAGCAGCACCGTCGAGGAGATCAAGCAGCAGCTTGCCTACCGCGAGGAAAACCGGCAGAAGGTTGCAGAATTCCACACCACCCGGACGCTCGGCACGAACACCAAGGTGCTTCTGGACGAGGATGCGGGAAAGTTTATGGTAACAAGAGCGAGAGATCTGCAAGAGGCAAACCCGGATGTTCTGGACTTCGCAGACGTGACAGGCTGCAATCTCGACATTGACGAGAGCCGCTCGGAGCTCAAGCGCGAGGATAAGGACGGCAAGGAGGTCAGCTACAATCCGCCGCGCTACGAATACTCCTATGATTTTTACATCACTATATTCGTCAACAACCCCTATTTTGACGAAATGCGCTTCCAACTCAACTCCAGCTCTGTGGACATCACACCACCACCCGCAATGCGTCCCGGCATGACGACCCGCTGCAATCCGGAGACCAATGTTGAGTACCGCAATTACAAAAAGCTCGGCGAGGAGATCCGGCAGGTTCTGACGCAGGTCCGCAGGGATGTGCGGGAGAAGATCGAGCAGGCAGCCGCGCCCAAAGCGGCAGTCACCTGCCCCTACTGCGGCGCAACCACCACACCAGATGCAACCGGCTGCTGTGAATACTGCGGCGGCGCGGTGAATGGCTGAACCATCCATCAAACAAACATGAAGAAAGAAGGACTTAAAAAATGAGAAAGTATGTAGCATTACTCCTGATCGTGGTTACGCTTCTGACACTTACTGCCTGCGGCAGTAAGGATGCGCTGGCCGGAACATGGTCTGCTGATCTCGGAGATGACGGAGTGATTACCTGGACGTTCAACGGAAAAGGCAAATGCACCATGGAGAATGCGTACATGAAGCAGAATGGCACCTATACCATTGACGGCGACCAGCTTACGGTAACGCTGGAGGCATGGAGTGAACCGTCTACTTACACGTTCTCCGTGGATGGCAGCAGCCTTACCATGAATGAGAACTCCGGCTACGGCAT
>JAHAYX010000016.1 GCA_018384365.1 Clostridiaceae bacterium | reverse complement strand
GCCCGTCACACTCCAGAATGAAAAAGCATACAAGGAGTTCGGCCGCACCGACATAGATGTGCAGTAGGTTCCAACCGCGATAATTTCAAAGTATGACATCGAGAAGATCTCGAACATGCGGGATAATATTTACGCGGTCGGCGATGTGCGCGAAAAGCCCCGTCCCGAAGAAATTTATACCAACTACGCTATTTTGGGCCGTTATATTCTGACACCGGAAATTTTTGAAATTCTGCGCGCCCTGCCGCCGGGACACGGCGGTGAAATTCAGCTGACCGATGCCATCAGCGCACTGTGCCCGGCCGGCCGGGTGACAGCCGTTGACTTTGAGGGGCGCCGTTTCGACACCGGCAACCTTTTCGGTTACCTGGAAGCACAGATTGAGATCTCCCTGAAAGATCCGGTCGTCGGACCGTGGCTGAAGAACTATATCAAAGAACGCGCAAGCGTGCTGTAAGTCAACAATTTCCCCGCAGGAAAGCCCTCCTGCGGGGATCTTTTTTCAGTCCGGCATTGATTTTCCTTCTCCGTACGGATGTTGATTTCCGCCTATCGCTCCTTTCGTGTCGGCCGGGCGGTATCATCCGTTTCACATATGCAAAAAAGAACAGCCTGCGTGCCGGAAAACACCGTTTTTCCTGTCAGCCGGCCGGAATACCGTGTATAATCCCGCCGCACAATCCGATACTAAAAATGCGGTATTGCTTTTTCATGGAGAACTGTATATAATATGCTTAGCTAACTGGCAGGAGGTAAAAACATGACCGTTACAAAAGAAACTTTGATCATCGACGTGCTCCGCGCCGATATGGAAACCGCGCAGTACTTCTTCGACATTGGTATGCACTGCGTAGGCTGCCCGTCTTCCCGCGGTGAAACCATTGAGATGGCCTGCATGGTGCATGGCGTGGACGCAGACGAACTCGTTGCGAAGCTCAATGCGCACTTCGCGCAGAAAAACGCTTGACAAAAGCGGCATAAAAAACGAAGATCAGGCGTCATAGAGCACAAGGCTTCATGACGCCTGATTTGCTTTCAGGTACACACGATGAGATTATTCACTCTTGGCGCGCGGCTGGAAACCGCCGCCGGTTTTATCCCCTCCGGGGCGTCTGTCGCGGATATCGGCACCGACCACGCCCGGCTTCCGATCTGGCTTGTGAAAACGGGCCGCTGTACGCATGTCACAGCATCGGACATCGCTGACATTCCCGTGCAGCGGGCACGTGAAAACGTAGCGCGCTGGGGCGTTTCGGACGCTGTACGCGTCGTGCAGTGCGCAGGCTTCGACGCCATTGCGCCCGGCAGTTTCACGCACGCAGTCATCTGCGGCATGGGCGGCGACACGATTTCCGAAATTCTTGCCGCCGCACCCTGGATAAAGGGTGCACGCTGCACGCTTATTTTACAGGCGGAAACCGCCGCGCGTCGGCTGCGTGAATTCCTGTATGCACAGGGCTACACGATCTGTGAGGAAATTCCGGTGTTGGACGGCAGGCGCGTGTATTCCGTCATGCTGGTGCGCAGCGGTGCGGATCCGCACCGCGATGATCCGTTTTTTGCGCGGCTCAGTGCACCGCTGCTGACGCACCGCAACGAAGCCGCCCGGCTGTACGCCGCGCGTGCAAAGAAGTCGCTCACGCGCGAAATGCAGGGTATGGCGCCCGGCAGCGCGGCATACCGGGAAGCATCTGCTTTTTTGACCCGAATGGAGGAATGGGAGGCGCAAAATGCCTAAAGTTTCCGATTTTCTGACTGTGCTCGAGGGCTTTGCGCCCTCGTTTCTGAAGATGCAGGGCGATAATGTCGGACTGCTGGTGGGAGATCCGAACCGGGAGGTACGGCGCGTGATGCTCACGCTTGATATCACGCCGGCCGTCGCCCAGGCGGCGGTTCAGGCCGGGGTGGACCTGGTTATTTCCCATCATCCGGTGATTTTCCGTCCGCTTGCCTCCGTCACACCGGCGGATTATAACGGTGCGGCCGTGATGACCCTGCTGGAGGGCCGCACGGCGGCGATTTGTATGCACACCAACCTCGACGCCGCGACCGGCGGCGTCAACGATACGCTGGCGCGCGTGCTGGGCCTGCGGGATGCCGGCCTGGTCGACGACGGCGGGCAGGGTATTCTGCGCCGCGGCACACTTTCCGAAGAACTCACGCCTGCGGCCTTTGCCGCGTATGTCGGACAGCGTCTCGGCTGCCGGGGCGTGCGCTGGATCGAGGGCAGCCGCCTCATCCGCACCGTCACCGTCTGCGGCGGCGCGGGCGGCAGCCACGAGGACGCCATGTTCGCGCTGGCCTCCGGCTGCGATGCCTACGTCACGGCGGAGGTGAAGTACCCCGTTTCGCTGGAGCTGGCGTATGCGGGGCTTACGGTCGTGGATGCCGGACATTTCCACACGGAAAACCCGGTGCTGGATACGCTGGAGACACTGCTTGAGAAAAATTTCCCCGGCATTTCCCTGCTTCGTTCCGCGCACGACGATCCCATGAAGTTTCAAACCTTTTGAACGACTGAAAAATTATGCTTGATACCGTTTTTCTAGGCGAGCTGCTGCGCGAAATGCGTCTGCCCGGCTCGCGCATTAATAAAATCAATCAGCCGGAGCGTGACGAACTCTTTTTCACGCTCTATGGCCCCACCGGAACGCATCGCCTGCTCCTCAGCGCAAATGCTTCCGCGCCGCGCCTGCAATATACGGACGCGCCGCGCGAAAACCCGCAGCAGGCGCCAATGTTCTGTATGTTCCTGCGCAAATATCTCACCGGTGCGCTGATTACCGACGTACAGCAGCCCGGTGGTGACCGCATTGCGGAGCTTTCGCTGGACTGCACGGACGAATTTGGTTACCCTTCGCGCCGCCGCCTGATCGCGGAGCTGATGGGGCGCTATTCGAACATCATTCTGGTCGATTCCGACGGCCGGATTATGGAATGTCTCAAGCGCGTGGATGCTTCGATGAGTCCCGCGCGGCAGATTCTGCCCGGGCTGTTCTACCGCTATCCGGAATTACAGGGGAAGCTGCCGCTGGATGCCTCCACCCCGGAGGTCACGGCGGAACGCATTGCCGCGGCACCCGCAGATGCCGTCATTGAAAAGTATCTGCTCGATCACTTTGCCTGGCTTTCGCCCCTCACCTGCCGGGAGGCGGCGCATCTGGCCTGCGGCGACAGCGGCGCGCGCTTTTCGGCGCTGGCCGACCGCAGCGCGCTGACCGGCGCCATCCTCTCGATTGCAGCCCGCATCACAAGCGTCGATACCGCGCCATACATTCTATATGAAACGCGCACCGACAGCGAAGGCCGGCGCATCCGCCGTCCGGCCGATTTTTCCTATCTCCCCATCGCGCAGTACGGCGAGCTGCGCGAGTGCATCCGCGCTGAGAGCTACGGTGCACTGCTGGACGAATTCTATACCGTGCGCGAAGCCATCGGGCATATGCAGCAGCGGACGTCCGCCGTACGCAAATCCGTGCGCAGCGCGCGGACAAAACTGGCGCAGAAGCTGGACGCCCAGCGGCGGGAACTTGCCGCCTCGCGCGGCCGCGAGGAGTTTCGCCGGTCGGGCGAACTGATCACCTCGTCGCTCTATCTGGTCGAGCGCGGCATGGACCGCGTGCTGCTGCCCGATTATACCGCGGAGCCGGATGCATCCGGACAATACCCCAGCGTGGAAGTGAAGCTGGATCCGCAGCTGTCCCCGCAGGATAACGCCCAGCGCTATTTCAAGCAGTACCGCCGCGCGAAAAACGCGGAAACCATGCTGCATGAATTGATCGCGCGCGGCGAACGGGAGCTTGCCTATCTCGACAGTGTGGCGGATGAACTGGAACGCGCCGCCAGCGAGCGGGAGCTTGCGGAAATCAAGTCGGAACTGGCCGAAAACGGCTATGCTTCCCAGCGTTGGGGGCAGACCAGATCCGGGCACGGCAAAAAGCAGAAACTGCCTGTCCTGAAGCCCATGGAATTCCTCTCCTCGGGTGGTTTCCGTATTCTTGCCGGGCGCAACAACCGGCAGAATGAGCAGATTTCCCTAAAACTTGCCGGAAAATCGGACATCTGGCTGCACGCGCAGAAGGTGCCGGGCTCCCATGTCCTGATTCTCTGCGGAACGACGCCGCCGGACGACGAAACCCTGCGGGAAGCGGCCGTGATTGCGGCATACCACAGCGCCGCACGCGACGCCGGGCACGTCGCAGTGGATTACACCCGCGCACGGAATGTGCGCCGCCAGCCGGACGGCAAAACCGGCATGGTATTTTATACGGACTATCAGACAGTCTCCGTTCAGCCGGATGAAGCGCTGGTCGGGCGGCTGTCCTGTGAACAAAAAAGAAAGTGAGTGTGAACTATGGTCATTATCGAAATGGAAAACGGCAAAAAAATCAAGGTGGAACTGGATCCCGTATCCGCACCGATCTCCTGCGAGAACTTTGAAAAGCTCGTCCGTGAAGGATTTTATGACGGCCTGATCTTCCACCGCGTGATCAAAGGCTTCATGATCCAGGGCGGCTGCCCGCAGGGCACCGGCACCGGCGGCCCCGGCTACACCATCAAGGGTGAATTTGCCGCAAACGGCGTGGACAACCCCATCAAGCACACCCGCGGCGTCATCTCCATGGCACGTGCCGCCGATCCGGACAGCGCAGGCAGCCAGTTCTTCATCGTCCATGAGGACGCACCGCATCTGGACGGACAGTATGCCGCATTCGGCCATGTGGTCGAGGGCATGGATGTTGTTGATGAGATTGCCAACACCCGCACAAACTTCCGTGATGTGCCGCTGAAGAAGCAGATCATGGCCCGCGTATACATCGAAGAATGAATAGCAGCCGTCTGACGGTTTTCTATGAGGATACGCACCGCGGCGAGTTGTCCAGCCTGGCGCTTGCGCACGTGGGCGACGCCGTATTCGAGCTGCTCGTCCGCACGCGGCTGTGCGAGCATGAACTGACCGCCGAGCGTCTGCACCGGCGCACCGTGGAGCTTGTCTGCGCATCGTCGCAGGCCGCTGCGGCGCGTGCCATCCAGGACAGCCTGACCGAATCCGAGCAGGAGGTTTTCCGCCGCGCGCGCAACACAAAATCCCACCGCATCCCGCACGGCGCAACAGCCGCCGACTATGCGCTCGCGACCGCACTGGAGGCGCTTTTCGGCAGCCTGTATCTGGACGGTCAGGGGGAGCGCGTGACAGCGCTTTTCAATATGTGCTGGGCTCATCTGCCCGGCACGGCAGGCCCTGCGCCGAAAGTTTGAGCACAAAATAATTCCCGCCGCGCAGTTTCTCCGCACGGGTGAATAAAAGCGCCGGAGCAATATGGCCGTGTTCCGCCTCCGGAATGGCCAGTTCCACGCACCCGGCGCGGTAACGATACAGAATCCCCGCCGCGCCGGCCAGAGTTTTCCGCAGGACCTCGTCCTCCGTAAAACTCTCGGGCCGCACCGTTTCAAGCCAACGGTCCAACCGCGCGCGCGGCGGTTCCCGATCCTCTTCGGCAGGAGGTTCTGCCTCCGTCTGCGGCGCCGTTTCGTCCGCCAGAGGCTCGGGCGGCGTATCCCCCGCGCACAAAACGCCATACCGGAAGCTGGCAAGCCCGGGCGGCATTTGTCTGGGGCGGGAGATCGTGCGGTCCAGTGTCAGCATCCCGTTTTCCGGCAGAAGGACGCCGAGCGGCAGTGCTTTTCCGTCTGTTTTCCAAATATACAGGCGGTAAATTCCCGGAATAAAGGGGCATTTTGCGCAAAAATGCAAACGCGCGCCCTTTTCCTCCACACACGCGGTTCCAAACGGCTCCCCGTTTTGGTAAATCACAAATTCCATGCAGACACCCCTCTCCCCGCTATCATATGCGGGCAAGGGAAAAATTACTATCTGAATTATTTATTAATTTTGCAAAAACCACTTTGATTTACATAATGTGTGTGGTAAAATGTTTTCTGGAACCAAAGTGAAATGAAACCTTTTGGCCCAACCGTGCGTCTAATGTACGTACAAACGAAATGACAAGCTTATAAGGAGGTAATTTATGAAGCGTTCATTGTCGTTGGTCTTAGCTGTCTGCCTGGTATTCTCGCTGTTTGCCGGGGTTATGATCCCGGGCGCCGGCGCCGTTACCTATACAGACGTTGCGAAAGACTTCTGGGCGTACGACGAAATCTATTATCTGACCGATAAGGGCATCCTGGAGGGCGACGGCACCGGTAAGTTCCGTCCGAAGGATGACGTCACCCACATCGAGTTCATCAAGATGATCGTCGCGACGTTCAATCTCGTTGACACCGCAACCGTGAACTACACCAATGTCCCGACCTGGGCAAGAGAAGGCCGCTACCTCGAAAAGGCAGCCGCACAGGGCTTCCTGCTCGACGAGTACACGAAGGACTTCGACTTTACGAAGGACCTGACCCGTGAAGAGGCCGTTGCTCTCATCATGCGTTATCTGGATCTGGACGACGAACTCGCAGTTTCCTCTTCCCGTTTCCCGGATTACAGCAAGATTTCCCCGGCCTACCGCTCTTATGCTCTGATTGCAGCAGGCGCAGGCATCATCCAGGGCGATGACACCGGTAATTTCCAGCCGGGCCGCGTTCTGACCCGTTCGGAAGCACTGCGTATCCTCTACACGGCAGCCGGCGCGATCTATGACCGTTCCGCAAGCCGTGCCGAATCCGGTGCTTACAAGACAAACGCTACCATCAACAAGTCTGTCAACCTCTCCGGCATTACCTTCACCGGCAATGTTTACATCACCGAAGGCGTTGACGCCGTTTACTTCACCGATTGCTACATCAGCGGCAACCTCATTGTCCGCGGCAACACCGAAGTGACGCTTTACGACTCCGTTGTTTCCAACATGACTGTGAATGGCAGCCGTGCGGAAATCGAGCTTGAGGGCGAGACCGAAATCGCCACTGCCGAGATCAATGCACCGACCGTCATTACGGTTTCCGAGGATTCTCTGATTAAAAAGCTCCTCTTCAACAACGGTTCCAAGAACTCCACCGTTTCCGGTAAGGGCGCTGTCACGAACATTGCTGTTCAGGACGACGGCATCACCACCACCGACGTGGATATCACGGAATATTACATTTATAAGGGCTACACCGCCACCTTCGACGGCATCAAGTATGAGGCCGGCAGCGGCAAGCCCATCAAGTCCAACATCACGAACGCCACTGTCAGCGGCTCTGTGAATTACTATGCCGCAAACAGCAGCATCATCACGATCAATGTGACCACCAATGCTGCCGGTACGCTGTATGCCGCTGCATGG
The DNA here is from genome assembly GCA_018384365.1 of Clostridiaceae bacterium. Taxonomy (GTDB): domain Bacteria; phylum Bacillota; class Clostridia; order Oscillospirales; family QAMX01; genus Allobutyricicoccus. Next base: position 84,743 of record JAHAYX010000016.1, on the reverse strand, counting down.
CCGAAGACCAACACCTCTCTGACCGCTGCGGAAATCAAGGCGGCTGCCTCTTCTCTCATCAGCGCATCGAATGTCGGCACTTATAAGACCGTTGCTGCAAACGTTGCCAATACGCTGACGCTGACTGTCACGGGTTCCTTCGAGAACTACAATGTCGGCGTAGTCTTCCTGCCGACCGGAATCACTTCCACGACGAATCTGAAGCCGTATTACAACAAGACCACGATTTCCGGCATTGCAACCGCAATGAGCACGGATGTTCCGGCTGCTTCCAAGTCCACGACTCCGACCTGGACGCTTTCCTCTTCCATGACCGGTTCCACCCTGCTTGGCAACTCCCTGGTTCTGACCTTTGATCAGGTCATGTACTACAAGGCTGCAACGTATCCCTACACCGTTTCCGCGCTTACCAGCCTGAACTCCACGCAGCTGGCCAGCCTCTTCACCGTGTATGAAGGCTCGACCAGAATCACGGCGTTCACCGCTACGGTTTCCAATTCCCTCACGAACACGACGATCTACCTGACGCCGACTTCGGGCATCACGCTGGGTAAGACCTACACGGTGGCCTTTGGCTCGAACCTCGTGAATATTAACAGCGTTGCACCGGCAACCACCTCTGCATCCATCATTGCAGGCTCCAACACTTCTGCATCTGCACCGACACTGACGTCCTCCAGCGGTTCCTCCAGTGTTACCACCAGCGATTACATCCAGGTTGGCTTCCCGACCGGTGTGACGAAGGTTGCCTACACGGTTACCGTTGATGGCATCCAGAAGGATTCCGGCACGTTCAGCAATTCTTATGCTTCTACTTACGCAAGAATTTATCTGAACAGAATTTCCGGTTCCGTGATCGTGGTCAGCGCCTGGGCCGTCAATGAAAACGGCACCAAGATCAGCGAAGCCACAACGCAGACTTACTACATGGGTGTTGTTCCGGCCGTTTATGTCGATGGCACCGGCTACTATGGCACAAACAACACCGTTTACACCACCACTTCCTATTATGTGACCGCAGGCGCTGTCCCGACCGGTTATACGGCTACTTACGCCATCAATGGTGTTCCGGTTTCTTCGATCACCGGCAGCTATGCTGCACCGGCATACAGCACCGGCGTCACCTATTCGATGACTCTTACGCCGAATAGCTCCCTGATCGGCACAAAGGCCGTCACCACCAGCGTTACCGTGATTTACGGCACCAACGGCGGCAGCATCGTCACGCCGAGCGTGACGCCTCCCTCCGTTTCCGTGAACAACAACGTTCTGCAGCCCGGTCTGTCCTATAACATCGGCGGCACGAGCGCAACGCTGGCCATCTCCATTCCGAGCGGCGGCTGCACCTATTCCTACTCTGTGAATGGCGGCACCAGCTATACGCTCACAAATGGCCAGGTCAACTCCGTTATTCTTGACAACATTGGTCTCCAGACCAAGACTCTTGTCATCTCTGCATACAGCAACGGCAGCGTTGTTGGCACCTGGACTTACTCCATCACCTTTGGTGTGCTGTAAGAATTTCATAGCAACCCAAAAAAGGGCCGTCTCAATTTGAGACGGCCCTTTTTATTCCCCGGGCAGCGTTTTTAACAGTCTGCCCGGGGAATCTCGTTACAGCGGTTTTTTCTTGATCTGCGCATAGGCACGCGGGTATTGCGCCGGTGTCTGCGCGACCTTTTTGATGAGAATCAGAGATCGTTCGGCGTCTGATCCGGGGATGCGGTACATGGCAAGCTGCGGCGTATCGCCGCCAAGCGTCCGCACTGCGCGGCGCGAGGCATCCAGTTCCTCCTGCGCCATGCTGCCCTTGTAGGCAGCAAAAACTCCGCCGGGGCGTACCAGCGGCAGGCACAGCTCGCACAGCACCGGCAGTGCCGCAACGGCGCGCGCCGTGACAACATCATATCGCTCGCGTGCCTCCGTGCGGGCGTATTCCTCGGCGCGCAGATTCACAAAATCCGGATAGAGGTTCAGTGTTTCGCAGGCTTCGCGGATAAAGGCCAGCTTTTTGGCCGTTGCATCCAGCATGGTCACCTGCGCCGTCGGTTCATAGAGCGCAATTGCCACGCCGGGCATTCCACCGCCTGTTCCCACGTCCAAAACGCGCTTTCCGGCAAGATCCATCTGCGTAAAAATTGCCAGGGAGTCCAAAAGATGAAGCCGAACGGCCTCGACAGGGTCTTTCACCGCCGTCAGGTTCAGCGACTGGTTGCGTTCGAGCATCATTTCCAGGTACGGCACCAGTTTCCCTGCGCCTTCGCGCGCAGGATCCAGCCCCAGCTCCCGCATTCCGTCAAAAAGCAAGGTCTCAAGCATGGTCGCGGCCTCCTCTCCCGTGGTTTTCCAGATAGATCATCAATGCCGTGATGTCCGCCGGGCTGACGCCGGAAATGCGCGAGGCCTGCCCCAGATTCAACGGGCGCGCTTTGGCCAGCTTCTGCCGCGCCTCCATGCGCAGCGCGGAAATAGACGCATAGTCCAGGTCCTGCGGCAGGCGGCGGTTTTCCATACGGCGGAATTGCTCCACCTGCGCCTTCTGGCGGCGGATATAACCCTCATACCGGATCGAGATCTCCACCGACTCCCGGATATCCGAGGGCAGTTCCGGGCGTTCCGGATCCACGGGCGCAAGCTTCTCGTATCCCAGCTCCGGGCGGCGGATCAAGTCCGCCATGCTGGCCCCGGTTTTCAGCTCCGCGGAGCCATAGGTCCGCATCAGTTCATTCACCTGCGCCGACGGCGGGCAGATCACCGTGCCCAGACGCGCAATTTCTTCCTCCACGCGGCGGTACTTCTCCATCACGCGTGCATGGCGTTCCTCACTGACCAGCCCCGCCCGCAGGCCAATATGCGACAGCCGCAAATCGGCATTGTCCTGCCGGAGCAGGAGGCGGTATTCGCTGCGCGAGGTCATCATGCGATACGGTTCCGGCGTTCCCTTGGTCACAAGATCATCAATCAGCGCGCCGATATAGGCTTCGCTGCGGTCCAGCACCACGCTTTCGCGGCCCAGCAGCTTACAGGCGGCATTGATTCCCGCCATCAGCCCCTGCGCAGCCGCCTCTTCATAACCGGAACTGCCGTTAAACTGGCCTGCTCCGTAAAGCCCCGGCACCGTCTTACACTCCAGAGTCGGGTAAAGCTGCGTCGGATCCACGCAGTCATACTCAATGGCATAGGCCGGGCGCATCACTTCCGCTTGCTCCAGCCCCGGCACGGTGTGCAGCATGGCAAGCTGGACATCCTCCGGCATGGAGGACGACATTCCCTGAATGTATAGTTCCTCCGTTTGCAGGCCGCAGGGCTCCACAAACAGCGAATGTTTGTCATGGTCCGCAAAACGAACGATTTTGTCTTCAATCGATGGGCAGTATCTCGGGCCTACGCCCTCGATTACGCCGGAAAAAAGCGGCGAACGGTGCAGATTTGCGCGAATGAGCGCATGCGTTTCCGGCGTAGTATGTGTCAGATAACACACAGCGCGATTTTCCGGTGGTATTTTCGTATCGAAGGAGAACGGCACAACCTCCGGATCGCCTTGCTGTACTGTCATTTTGCCGTAGTCCACCGAGCGTGCATTCACGCGCATCGGCGTTCCGGTCTTGAAACGCATCAGGTGCAGTCCCACGTCAAGCAGGGATTGCGTCAGGCGCGTGGCGGCAAACATTCCGTCCGGGCCGCCGTCGTACATCACGTCGCCAATGATGATGCGTCCGCGCAGATAAGTGCCCGTGCAGACAATCGCCGCGCGGCAGCCATAAAGTCCGCCCAAATGCGTGCGCACGCCGGAAACAGCACCGTTTTCCAGTAAAATATCGGTAATTTCGGCCTGCTTGAGGTCCAGATTTTCCTGCGACTCCAGCGCATGCTTCATGCGCACGCGGTATGCGGCGCGGTCCGCCTGCGCGCGCAGGGAGTGCACGGCAGGGCCCTTGCCGCGGTTCAGCATCCGGTACTGGATACAGCATTCATCCGCCGCGCGGCCCATTTCACCGCCGAGTGCGTCAATTTCGCGCACCAGATGACCTTTGGCCGTGCCGCCGATTGCCGGATTGCAGGGCATATTGCCCACCGCATCCAGATTGATCGTAAAGCACACCGTGCGCAAACCGAGCCGAGCGGCGGCAAGCGCCGCCTCAATCCCTGCGTGCCCGGCGCCGATCACGGCAATATCATAATCTGCAATATGATGATCCATGGGGATTCCTCTTTATTTACCCACGCAAAAGCGTGAAAATATCTGCTGAATAATGTCCTCTGAGGCAGTCTGTCCAGTGATTTCGCCGAGAATTCCGGCGGCTTCCTCCACATCCGTGCATACCACGTCGGCCGTCAGAATCTGCGCGGCCTCGCACGCACGGCGAAGTGCTGCCGACGCGCGTTCCAGCGCGTTTGCCTGACGCGGATTCGTGATCAGGCTCTCGCCCACATCCTGCGATGCTGTGAAATACGCCGCCAGCGACGACAGCAGCGCGGTAACACCCTCTCCGCTGGCCGCGCTGACCGGGAATATCCGGTCAAACCGCGCGCGCAGCGCGGAAACGTCCACGCACTGCGGCAGATCCGCCTTATTGATCACACACCAGGTTTCGTGGCCCTCCGCGCTGTCCATCACAAGCATATCATCCGGGCTGAGCGGCTGAGATCCGTCGAACACCGCAAGAACGGCTGATGCCGTCCGTACCGTATCCGCGGCACGCGCCACGCCGATCTTTTCAACAACGTCCGCTGTGTCGCGTATGCCCGCCGTGTCAAAGAACGAGAGCTTAACGCCGTCCGCAATCACGGTGTGTTCCAGCACATCGCGCGTTGTACCCGGCACGGACGTCACAATTGCGCGGTCATAGCCTACAAATGCGTTCAAAAGCGAAGATTTGCCGACGTTCGGCCTGCCGGTAATGGCACAAGGCACGCCGTTTTTCAGATAAGCCCCGCGCCGATAACTCTCACGCAGGCGCTCCAGATCGGCAAGAACGCCCTCCAGCCGGGCTGTCAGCTCCTGCATCTCCAGCTCCGGCACTTCCTCTTCGGGAAAATCCATCATGGCGGAGAGCTGTGCAGCAGCGGCAATCAATTCGTCGCGCAGTGCGCTCAGCCGCTTGCCGAGTACACCGCCCAGCTGCGCCGCAGCGTTTGCCGCGGCGGCCTTTGTTTCGCTCTCGATCAGGTCAATGACTGCTTCTGACTGTGAAAGGTCCATCCGGCCGTTTAAAAAAGCACGGCGCGTGAATTCGCCCGGCTCCGCCTGACGCGCGCCGCACGAAAACAGAACGTCCAGCAGCTCTGCCAGGATACCCGGCGAGCCGTGGCAGTAAATTTCAGCCGTATCCTCTCCCGTATACGAGCCCGGTCCCGGCATATAAACCGCCAGTCCCTCGTCTATGCGCAGGCCTTCCCGCGTGTAAATACAGCCGAAGGTCATTCGGCGCGGTGCGAAGGTCTTTCCCTTGACGGGATGAACAACCACCTGCAAAAGTGACAGTGCCTGCGGCCCGCTGATGCGGACAATGCCGATCGCGCTGGGTACGGGCGGTGTGGCAGCGGCGGCGATCGTATCAAACATGGTATTCATCGGCTTCTTTCCATACTAAACAGGGCAGACTTTCGTCTGCCCTGTCTGGTTTATTTCCATTCTTCTTCGACGGTCGGGATCGACGCGGCCTTCGGCGGCTCCGCGGTCGTGCGTTCCGGACGTTCGCTGTGGTTTCCGCGCTGCGGGCCTCTGCTTCTGGGGCCGCGGGCGCCTGCCAGCGCCACGACAACACGGCGGTTGGGCTCGTTGCCCATGGAATAGGTCGTAATTCCGCGCATTCCCTGCAAAGTAGAGTGAATGACGCGGCGCTCGTTCGCATTCATCGGTTCGAGCGTGACATTTTTCTTATACTTCAGCACACGGCCCGCAACTTTACGCGCCAGTGCTTCCAAAGATTCCTCACGCTTTTTGCGATAGTTTTCCGTATCCACGGTGACGCGGACGTGCTCCTTCTCGGTGCGGTTTACCACGATGGACGTGATATACTGCAATGCATCAAGCGTATCGCCGCGGCGACCGATCACAACGCCCATATTTTCGCCGGTGATATTCAGTGCAACCGTGCCCTCTTCGGTCACTTCGCCATCCACAAAACCGGAAACGCCGATTCGCTCCAACAGGCCGCTTAAGAAAATCTTTGCGTTTTCCAGCGGTTTCATTTCATAGGTGACGCGCACTTTTGCGTTGCAGCTGCCGATTCCAAGGAAACCCGCGCGGGCACGCTCGAGCAGTTCTACTTCGACGTCTGCCTCCGTAATATCCGGGTTGATCTCCATAAGAGAACGAAGCGCGGCGGCAACGGCATCATCTGTTGTTTTTCCGGTTGCTTCGACTGTTTTTATCATTTGATGAATCGGCCTCCTTTAAAGGCTCTTTTTCTTTTTTCTTCTGAATGTAATACGTAGTAAAAACTTCCTGCGCCATGGCAACCAGGTTGGATGCAATCCAGTAAACCGTCAGGCCTGCCGGCAGGGAGAAGCCGATCCACAGAGAGATCAGCGGCATCATCCATGTCATCATGCCATTCTGCTGGCTGTTCTGGACGCCTGTGCTGCGCTCCTGCAGCCAGGTCGTTATCTTGGAAAGCAGGAAAGCGGTTCCCGCCGAAATGATCGGAAGCAGGAACAGGACATTGAACTTCGTAAAGCTCGGCACCGCGCCGAGGTTGATTCCCAGGAACATCAGGTTCATCGGGAAGATATTCTCCGAAATGCTGCTGACCGCTTCAAAATTATCGTGAATAGCCTGGACAAGCGTCATTTCCGACGAAGTGGCGGAAACCAGCACGCCATTGACCTTCGCGCCGATTAAAATCAGCTGGTCGCGCACTGCTGCAATCTGCGCAGCGGAGAGGTTCATGAGATACTTGAGGGGCTGGCTGATCGGCCAGTAAAGTGCAAACATGATCGGGAGAGTCAGCAAAGTCGGCAGACATCCGCCCATGGGGCTGACGCCTTCCTTCTTATAGAGCTTCGCCACCTCTTCCTGATATTTCTGCTTATCGTTCTGATATTTCTTTTCCAGTTCCTTCAGCTTTGGCTGCAGTGCCTGCATCGCAGCCATACCCTTTTTGCTCTTGATATTAAGCGGCAGGAGCACAAGCCTTGTAAGCAAAGTGAAAAGGATCAGCGCCCAACCAAACGAGTTGCACCAGTCATAGATCCAACGCAGGATATAGGCAAAGGGCCTGACTAAAACGACAATGAAAATGTTTGTGGTCTCGCCGTTTCTGTCTGCAAAGCAGGAAGTCAAAAGCATGCAGATCAGCAGAGCAAGGGCAAGAACCACGACCACTCTACGGCCGCTGAACCGTGGTTTCTTCTGTGTAGGCATCAGTTTGCCTCCTGTAAACAAGGTGCCGGCATGTCAAATGGCGGCCTAAGGGAGCGGATCATATCCGCCGGGATGAAACGGGTGGCAGCGCAGTAAACGCCGAAGGGCAAGATATCCGCCTTTCAGCACACCGTATTTGCTCACCGCTTCCAATGCATATTCCGAACAGGTCGGAATGAAGCGGCACGTGGGATATTTCTTCAGAGGAGATAAATACCGGCGATAAAAACCGATCAGCCAGAGCACTGCTCTGCGCGGCACGTTCATTCGTCTGCCCCGCAGAGTCCAAGCTTCCGTAAAAGGGCCGCAAGCGCCGCATCGATCTGCCAATACGACGCCCCTGCCGCGCGCGTGCGCGCAACGACAACAAGATCATAGCCCTTTTTCAGCTGTTCTTCCCGCAGCCTGTACGATTCCCGGATCAGGCGGCGCACACGGTTGCGCACAACGGCCTTGCCGATGCGCGTGCCCACCGTTAATCCCAGGCGGTTGACCGCAGTTTTGTTTCGCCGGCAATATACAACCAGATAGGAGTTTGCGGCTGTCTTTCCTTTGGAATATAATCTTCTGAAATCCCTGTTTTTCTTAATAGAGACGGTGTAACGCATTACGCCTCCCACTTTTTTGCGTACAGTTCCTGTACGCCTTTCGGCAAGCTCTGTTACTTAGTAAGAAAGGCGAGCTCTGCCCTTCGCGCGGCGTCTGGCCAAAACCTTGCGGCCATTCTTCGTGCTCATTCTCTTGCGGAAGCCATGCTCACGGCTGCGCTGACGCTTTTTGGGCTGATATGTTCTCAGCATTTGTCACACCTCCTGAAAGTGTATTACCTTCTGGCCGGACGGAATTTCCCGTCAGCCACGTACTGTTTATTATATAACACAAATTCATTTCCTGTCAACACATTTTCCCGTTCAAACAGCGGTTTTTTGCGTTTTTTGAACCGGAAGCCAGGGGGCAGTACCGCATCAGTCTATACAAAACGGTGTTTCTGTGGCATAATGGTGGCATGGAAACCGGGAGGTAGTGAAAGAAATGGAAAACCGCATCTATGCCGACCATGCCGCAACCACAAAACTGCGGGAGGAAGCGCTCGAGGCCATGCTTCCCTGGCTGCGAGAAGGGTACGGCAACGCATCTTCTTTATATAAGCTCGGACGCGAGGCACGCAAGGCCGTGGAAAACGCACGGCGCACCGTTGCGGGCGTGCTGGGCGCAGATAAAAACGAAATTTTCTTCAATTCCGGCGGCACGGAGGGCGACAACACCGCCCTGCGCGGTGTGATGGCCTGCGCCGCAGGGCGTCACATTGTTTCCACCGCGATAGAACATCACGCTGTTTTACACACGCTGGCTGCTCTGGAAAAGAGCGGGTGCAGCGTCACGCTTGTGCAGCCGGACAGGACGGGGCATATCTCGCCGGACGACATCCGCTCGGCGCTGCGGCCGGACACCGCGCTCATTTCCGTGATGACGGTCAACAATGAACTCGGCACCATCCAGCCGGTCCGGGAAATTGCCGCCCTTGCGCACGAACGGGGCATTCTGTTCCACACGGACGCCGTGCAGGCCGCCGGGCATATCCCGCTCAACGTCCGGGAACTCGGCGTGGATCTGCTGACGCTTTCCGCGCATAAATTCGGCGGGCCGAAGGGCGTGGGCGCCATTTACATCCGGCGCGGCACGTCCTGCGCGCCTTACCTGACCGGCGGCGCACAGGAGCACGGTACCCGCGCCGGCACGGAAAACGTGGCCGGCATCGTGGGACTGGCCCGGGCGCTGGAGCTCTCCGCCGCTGAGGCGGACGAGGAAGCACGGCAGCTTACCGCGCTGCGGCAGCGCCTGACGGATGGCATTTTGCAGATTCCGCACGTTCGGGAAAACGGCGGCGAGCCGCGTCTGCCGGGAATCGCGAACTTTTCCTTCGCCGCGATTGAGGGAGAGTACATTGCCATGATGCTCGACAATGACGGGATTGCCGTTTCGCCCGGCTCTGCGTGTGCGGCGGGCAGCGAGGAGCCCTCGCACGTGCTGACGGCGATCGGTCTGGACCGCGCTGCGGCAAAGGGCGGTCTGCGCATCTCGCTCGGCCGGGAGAATACACAGGCCGATGTGGATGCCATTCTGGCATCCGTGCAGCGCGCCGCAGAGAAGCTGCGCGCCATGAGTCCCACCTGGTCTGCCATGCGCCATATGGGGATGCTGTGAGTCCGCGCACCCGTATTCCATTATGCAAGTTTGCCGTTTTGGGTTGACTTCGCAGGGAGCCAATGATATACTTTAGACAATCTCGGGCTCTATTATCAGAGAGAAAAAGAGGAGGATTATCATGAACAAGGAAATCCTGTCGCTGTGCGATTCTTACAAAAAGTATTTCGACATCGGCGCCGCCATCTCGCCCCCCAGCCTGACCATTCATGCAGATCTCTTGAAGAAGCACTTCAACAGTCTGACCTGCGAGAATCAGATGAAGTATGAGCCCATGCATCCCGAAGAGGACAAATGGATTTTTGAACCCGCCGACAGTATCGTTGCCTTTGCAAAGGAAAACGGCATGCGTATGCGTATGCACGCGCCGGTGTGGCACAACCAGACCCCGAAGTGGTTCTTTGAAGCAAACGGCCGTCTGGCTCCCCGCGAGCTTGTGTTTGAGCGCCTGGAGCAGCACATCAAGGTTGTCGCCGAGCGCTATCGCGACGCCGTGTATGCCTGGGACGTGGTGAACGAAGCCACCGCCGACAAGGTGGACGAAATGTTCCTGCGCCGTTATGGCAACAATCCCTACCGCCTGACCGATTATCTGGTCACCTGCGGCGTGGAGTATCTGGAAAAGGCCTATCACCTGGCCCGCAAGTATGCCCCGCACGTGCAGCTCTTTTATAATGATTATAACGAGTGCGACCCGCTCAAGCGCGAGCGCATTTATAACCTCATGAAGAACCTGCTGGACCGCGGCGCACCGCTTCAGGGATTCGGTATGCAGACGCACTATAATATCAACAAGCCGGATCTTGACGAAGTGAAAAAATCCATCGAATTGTATGCTTCGCTCGGCCTGCGCATCCATATCACGGAAATGGACATCAATTTCTACACGGACGTTCATTCCAAGGAAGCCGCCATGGAGATTACGGACGAAATGCGCGAAAAGCAGAACGAGATCTACGTCAAGCTGTTCGAGCTGTATCGCTCCTATTCCGACGTGATCGACTCCGTCACCACCTGGGGCGTGGCCGACGACCGTTCCTGGCTCTCCCGCCCGGACCGTCCCAACTATCCGCTGCTGTTCAATGCGGATCACTCCCCGAAACCCTGCGTTTACAAGATGATCGACGACGCTGTCGCCGGGAAATAATTTGCCTGATCACAGGGCAGGTCTTTTGGGCCTGCCCTGTATACGTTTTCCCGACAGGAGGATTTTATCATATGTATCAGGATATGCCTTCGCTGTGCGAAGCCTATGCAGACTATTTCAAAATCGGCGCGGCCGTCATGCCGCAGAACCTGACTGCACAACGCAATCTGATTGTGAAGCATTTCAACAGCCTCACCACCTCAAGCGCCATGAAATTCGGGCCCATTCACCCCGAGGAATACCGCTATGACTTTGCAGACGCTGATGCCATCTTTGCCTTTGCCAAAGAGCACCACATGGCCGTACGTGCGCATGCGCCGGTCTGGCACCAGCAGACAGCCGATTGGATTTTTACCGACCGTTTTGTCTATGCAGACCGCGAGCTCCTGCTCGAGCGCCTGGAGGATCATATCCGCGTGCTGGCCGGACGCTACGGCGACTCGGTTTATGCCTGGGATGTGGTCAACGAGGCCATTGTGGATGAACCGGACGGCTATCTGCGCGAGACCAAGTGGTACAAGCTCATCGGCCCGGATTATATCGACTATGCCTATCGCTTTGTGAAAAAATATGCGCCCCATACACAGGTTTTTTATAACGACTACAACGAGTTTCATCCCATCAAGCGCGATAAAATCGTGCGTCTGATGCGTGGTATGCAGGAACGCGGCGTTCCGTTGGATGGTTTCGGTTTACAGCAGCACGTCAGCATTTATACAAATCTCGATGACATCAAGGCCGCCATCGAAGCCTATGCGGCGCTTGGCATCACCTTGCATATCACGGAGCTCGACGTCTCGCTGTATCATCCAAAGGATCGCCCGAATCCTTATTATCCCAAGCATTTTACCATCCCGTCCCGTGAGGACTTTGCACGTCAGGGGAAAATGTACGAGGACCTCTTTGCCATCTACCGTTCCTATTCCGACGTGATCGAATCCGTCACCACCTGGGGCGTGGCGGACGATCTGACCTGGCTGGATATGCATCCCGTCCCCGGACGCAAGAATTACCCCCTTCTTTTCTCCTATGACCACACACCCAAGCCCTGCACGCGCGCCATTGTGGACGCGGTGCGGTGAGCCTGCAGTATCAGGAAAGGAAGGATGAAAAAATGAGTACCAAAATACCCTCGTTGCGCGAGGCTTATGCAAAATACTTTAAAATCGGCGCGGCTGTTTCGCCCCGGGATTTTGAACTGTTCGGCGACATTCTGGCAGAGCATTTCAACAGCCTGACCGGCGGCAACGCCATGAAATTTGAGCCCATCCATCCGCAGAAGGACGTGTGGGACTTCCGTGCGGCGGATCAAATCGTCGCCTATGCCAAGGCGCACGGCATGGCTGTGCGTGCGCACGCACCCGTGTGGCACAAACAGGTCGGCCTGTGGATGTTCCGGGACGACGACGGGGAAACACTCTCCCGCGAGGCGCTGCTGGAGCGTCTGGAAGAGCACATGATGGTGTTCGGCCAGCGTTACGGTGCGGACGTCTATTGCTGGGACGTGATAAATGAGGCTATTGCCCATTTTGGCAAAGGCGTGCTGCGCGATTCGAACTGGACGCAGATCATCGGCGAAGATTTTCTGGCGCAGTCCTTCCGCATTGCGAAAAAATGCGTGCCGGACAGCGTGCAGCTCTTCTATAACGATTATAACGAGTGGATGCCGCACAAGCGCGAGAAGTTGCTCAAGGTACTGCGCGGCTTGCTCGACGAGGGCGCACCCATCGACGGCTTCGGTATGCAGCAGCACCTGTCGATTTATGCCGATCTGGACGAAATCCGCCGCAGCGTGGAGGCCTATGCGTCGCTGGGACTCCGTCTGCACGTGACGGAGCTGGATGTTTCGCTCTACACCGTGTATGAAACAGGACGGCCGACCATTACGGACGAAATGCTGCAAAAACAGTACGATATGTACGTCGAGTTGTTCTCGATCTACCGCCAGTATGCAGATGTGATCGACTCCGTCACCACCTGGGGCGTGGCCGACAGCGCCACCTGGCTCGACTCCTCCGCAGTGCGCATCGGCGATTTCAAGCCGGATAACGTGCCGATGCAGCGTAAAAACTTCCCGCTTCTCTTTTATGCGGATCACCGCATGAGGCCCTATACAGAAAAAATCATTGAGGACGCATTGAAATAACATGGAGGTCTTGATATGAAGTACGACAATATGCCTTCCCTCTGCGAGGCGCACGCCAAATACTTCAAGGTTGGCACCTGCCTCAATTCCCGCGACTTTGTGTCGCATGACAGCATCCTGAAAAAGCACTTCAACTGTATCACGGACGAGGGCATGATGAAGTGGGAACCCACGGAGCCGGAGGACGGCGTTTTCACATGGGAGGAAGCTGACAAAATTGCGAATTACGCGAAGGAAAACGGCATGGCCCTGCGTGCGCACGCCCCGCTGTGGCACATTCAGACTGCGGAGTGGACGCATCTGGACGCCAACGGCAAGCCCGCATCCCGCGAGCTCCTGATTGAGCGCATCGAGCGCCATACCAAGGCGTTCTGCGAGCGCTATGGGGATCAGTTTTTCTGCTGGGATGTCGTGAACGAGGTCATCGATGACGATCCGGACGGCGGCCTGCTGCGAAAAACAAAGTGGCTGGAGGGCATCGGTGAGGATTACATTGACATTGCCTACCGGCTCGCCCGTAAATATGCGCCGAACGCCCAGCTTTTCTATAACGACTATAACGAATATAACCCCATCAAGCGCGAGAAGATCGTGAAATTGATGCGCAGTATGCAGGAGCGCGGCATCCCGCTCGACGGCTTCGGTATGCAGAGTCACATCAATGTCCATGACTTCGACATCGGCGAATACAAGCGCACCATCGAAACCTATGCGGCGCTCGGCCTGCGCATCCATATCACAGAGCTGGATGTGTCCCCGTATTCCGCGCGGGAACGTATGCTCCCCGCCTATCCGTATACGGACGAGCTGATCGAACGACAGGCCACCATCTACCGCCAGGTATTTGCCGCGGCGCGCGAATACGCCGATGTGATCGACGATGTGACCACCTGGGGCATTGCCGACGATATCAACTGGCTGGATGGCTGGCTCCGCCCGGGCCGCAGCCATTATCCGCTGCTTTTCTACTATGACCACACCCCGAAATTCTTCACCCGCCAGATTGTAGAGGACGCGATTTGCGGCCGCTGAATCAGAAAAGAAGGAGCTGTACTGTATGAACCCTATGCGTTCTCTTGCAAAAGCCTATGAATCCTGTTTTAAAATCGGCGCGGCCGTTTCGCCGCCGGACCTGACAATCCACCGCGACATCCTGCTGCAGCATTTCAACTCCCTTACCTGCGAGAACCAGATGAAATACGAGCTGACGGAGCCGGAAGAAGGCGTTTTCACCTTCGGTGATGCAGATCTCATCGTAGATTTTGCAAAAAAGATGGGCATCAAGCTGCGTGCGCACGCGCCCGTCTGGCACAATCAGACCGGCGCCTGGATGTACCGCGACGGCGATCGTCCCGCTCCGAAGGAGCTCATCTATGAGCGCATCGACGCGCATACCAAAGCGATTGCGGAGCATTTCAACGACGCGGTGTACTGCTGGGATGTCGTCAACGAAGCCACGCGCGACGACCGCATCGGCTCGAAGGACGGGGAGGACGGAGATCCCGTTTACCGCACCAGCGAATATTTCAAGCTCTGCGGCGCAGAGTTCATCGAAAAGGCTTTTCGGGCCATGGACAAATACTCGCCGAATGCACAGCTTTTCTATAACGATTACAACGAGTGCGACCCCGCCAAGCGCGAGCGCACTGTCGCCCTCATTCGCAATTTGCAGGAAAAAGGCTGCCGCATTGACGGTTTCGGCATGCAGCAGCACTACTTCTCCGCACCGGATTACGATGAACTGAAGCGTTCCATCGAAATCTATGCCGGTCTCGGCCTGCGCATCCACATCACGGAGCTTGATATCTCCATGATGGCCGTGTCCAACCTCTCGCATCGTGTCAAACCCGGTGAACCCGGCTTTGCCGAGTATCTCCGCGAGGCCATGAATCCCACGCCGGAAAAGCTGGCGCAAATTTCGGATATGTATGAAAAACTCTTTGCGGTTTACCGCAGCTATCGGGATGTCATCGACTGTGTCACCACCTGGGGCGTAGCCGACGACATCACCTGGCTCGACACCTTCGGCATCCATCCGGATATGCCGAAGGTCAAGCAGCATCCCCTGCTCTTTGATGAGCAGCATCAGCCCAAACCCTGCGTCTATCAGATGATCGATGCCGTGAAATAATGGGAGGTACCATATGAGTGAAATGACATTGGCGAAAGCCTATGAAAAATACTTCAAAATCGGCGCGGCCACCTCGCCGCGCGAGTTCCCGAGCCACGCAAACCTGCTGCGCACGCAGTTTAACTCCATGTCTCCGGAAAATCAGATGAAGTTTGGCCCCCTGCATCCGGAAAAGGCTGTCTGGAACTTTGATCCGGCCGACCAGCTTGTCAGCTTTGCCCGCGAAAACGGTATGGTATTCCGCGCCCATGCGCCCGTGTGGCACGGCGGCACCAATCCGTGGATTTTTGAAAACGATGCGGGCGGCGAAGTGTCGCGCGAGGAGCTTTTAGAGCGTCTGGAAGAGCAGTTCACCGTTTTTGCCGCGCGCTACGGTGATTTTGTGCAGTATTGGGATGTTGTGAACGAAGCCATCGACGACGATCCGGCAAAGCCCGTCCTGCGCGAGACAAACTGGCTGCGCATCCTGGGCGAGGATTATCTTGCCACAGCCTTCAAGCTGGCCAAAAAAGTGGCGCCGAACGTGCAGCTTTTCTATAATGACTATGATGAGTGGCTGCCGCACAAGCGTGAAAAGATCTGCAAGCTCCTGAAAAAGCTGCAGGACGAGGGTGCGCCTGTCGAGGGCTTTGGCATGCAGAGCCATATGAGCATTTATAACGTCGATATCGACGACGTAAAGCGATCCATCGAGGCCTTTGCCGCATTCGGCGTGCGTCTGCACGTGACGGAACTGGATATTTCCCTCTATGATCCAAAGGATCGGTCTCTCCCCGCGCCGCTGCTCACCGATGAGATGTTCGAGCGTCAGGCACAGCTTTACATCGACCTCTTCAAGGTCTACCGCGAGTATTCCGACGTGATCGACAACGTGACCACCTGGGGCGTTGCGGATGATTATACCTGGCTGAATTACTGGCCGGTGCGCGGCCGCACCAATTATCCGCTTCTTTTCTACGCAGATCACCGTCCGAAGCCCTTTGTTCAGGAAATCATCGAAGCAGCCCTGTAAAAAAGCAGAAAAGGACGTGGGTGTCTTTGCACCCACGTCCTTTTTATGCGCCGGAACCTTTCCGGCGGAGCCGGTATCCCGTGCGAAGGTCCTTTTTTTCACCGCTGAGCAGCCACAGAAACGCTGCATACAGGAGCCCCAACAGAAGGATCTCCGCGATGACCACGTAAACATCCAGCTGTGCTGCGGGATTGCGCAGGCACAAAAGACGTACCGTAAGCGATGACGCGCCGGCAGCTAAAAGCGGCTTGGCGATCCATTCGCCTGCGCGCAGACGTACATGGGAGAGTTTCATCATGCGCCAGATGCTCAGCACCGGGTTAAAAATGTTGCTCACATACATGACGAGCATGAAACCGGTAAAACCCATCGCCGGAATCATCTGGTAGACCATGAAAACACGGATGACGGAATCGGCAATGTTGCAATAAAGCACCCAGTTTTGCTGGCCCAGGCCCTTGAGGATACCGTCGGCCACCGCATCGAAGTACATCAGCGGTACAAGCGGCGCCAGGATCAGGATGATCATGCCAACCTGGCTGTTGTGATACACAAGTTCCGATAAAGGCCCGGAAAACACCGCAAAAATCGCTGCGGCAGGGATGGATAACAGCAGGCAGGAGCGGATCACCCGTTCCACCAGCGTGTGGATGTAGCCATCCCGCTGCGCAGCCTGCGCCTCCGAGATTTCCGGCATCAGCAGCGAAGTGAAAGCCGACAAAAACGCAAACGGCAGGAACAGGACCGGCAGCGCCATGCCGCGCACCATGCCGTAGTCGGAAAGCGCAGCCGCCTCGGACATTCCGCTCTTTCGCAGGCCGGAGGGCACCATGACGTTTTCCATCGTGCGAAGTGCGGAGGCAAGGCACGAGCTGCCTGCCACAGGCAGTGCAACGGCAAGCAGACGGCGCAGGAAACCGCCTGCTTGCCGTCCCGCAGGCCGTTCCCGGTAACGCCGGTAGCAGACAAACAAATAGACGCAGGAAGCCAGTTCCGACAGCGTCACACCTGCGGCAATCGCCGCGCAGGCCGTTTCCATGGCAAGGCCGGGAAAACGCCGGATCAGGAATACAAAAGTGCCGACCTCCACCACCTGCTCAATCGCATCGCTCACGGCAATCTGTATGGGTCTGCGCACGGCAAGCAGATGCCCCTTAAAGCAGGAGGAGAGCGACATCATCGGCAGCGCGGGCGCCAGTACACGCAGGGAGAGCGCTGTTCTGGCATCGGAGAGCAGCACGCTGCCGATATACTCCGAGCCCAACAGTACGCAGGCCGCCGCCGTCAGGCTGACCAGCGCAGCATAGCCAAGCGCACAGCGCATGACGGGCCGTTCGCTGCCCCGTCGGCGCAGGCCCTGTTCCTCCGTCAAAACCCGCGTCACAGCCACGGAAATTCCCGCCGTTGCCATCGTCACGGCAAGGGTGAACGCCGAATAAGTCAGCTGATAAAGGCCCATGCCCTCCGCCCCGACACCCGCGGCCACATACATGGAAAACGCAATTCCCGCAATGCGCATGGCGAGGGAAAAACCGGTCAGTACCAGTGAGTTCTTCATAAGGGATGTTTTTTTCACCCGCGCACCTCCGTTCATGGAAGTATATGCGCGCGCAGAACGCCGCATACGTCCAATTCTTCTCCCGGTTGATTGACAGAAGTATACGCAGGCTGTATAATTTATAGGTGACAGACAGAAAGAGGGAAGCAATATGAATCAAATTGTTCGTTTTGGCATTATGGGGACCGGAAGCATCGCACACAAGTTCGCTTCTGCCGTTCCCCTGGCCGCAGATGCTGAGTTGATTGCCTGTGCCTCCCGCACACCGGGCAAGGCCGAGGCGTTTGCCGCCGAATTTGGCATTCCCACATATTATGACACCTATGAAGCATTGCTGGCCAACCCGGATATCGACTGTGTGTATATCGCAACCACGCCGAATTTTCACTATGACTGCATCATGGCCTGCATCCGTGCAGGAAAACATATACTCTGCGAAAAGCCGCTGCTGTCCCGCGCTTCCGACACCGAAAAGGTCATTGCGGCAGCGCGCAAAAGCGGTCTTTTCCTGATGGAGGCCATGTGGTCGCGCCTCCTGCCGTCCGTGCTGCAGGTGCGGGAGCTCGTCCGTTCCGGCGAACTCGGCAGGCTGCTGCATATGGAAAGCCATTTCTGCTTCCGCAATCCGCCCACAATCACCCGTCTGTACAGCCGCGAGCTGGAAGGCAGCGTAACAACCGACATGGGCATTTATAACTACGACGTCACAACCTTCTTCGCAGGCTGTGCGCCGGATCAGATTTCCACCACGCCCGGTGTCCTTCTTGGTGAAACGGATACCGAAGGCAACGTTCTCCTGCATTTCCCCGGCGACATCACCGCCTATTTCTGCTGCAGTTACCGTTTTCATTGCAAAACCGAATTCACGCTCTATTTTGAGGAAGGATCCGTCCGTCTGGAGCCCTATTTCCTGAATCCGGAACGCGTTGTGATCACACGCAGTGACGGCACACAGGAAATCCGGAACTATCACTTTGAAAACGGATTTGAATTTGAAATCGAAGAAGCCGTGCGCTGTATTCAGGCTGGCCGTCAGGAAAGCGAAGTCCATCCGTGGGCTGCCATGCAGGAATCTGCTGCGTTTTTTGACCGGGTCTTTGCCGCGTGGGGCAATCCCTGGCCCGAAAAATAAGCGTCCGGACGTTTTTCCACGTACCCCACATCATTTTGAAACCATTTTTAGGAGCTGCTATGCCTGTTAAAGTTCTCTCCGTATTCGGCACCCGGCCGGATGCCATTAAAATGTGTCCGCTTGTAAAACTGCTCGATGCGGACCCGCGCTTTGAAAGCGTTGTCTGCGTCAGCGCCCAGCACCGCGAAATGCTGGATCAGGTGCTGGAAATCTTCGACGTTCACCCAGACTATGACCTCGACATCATGAAGCCCAGCCAGACGCTTTTCCAGATCAGCGCGGCCATAATCCCGGGCCTTGGAGATGTTTTGGAAAAAGTGCGTCCCGATGTCGTGCTGGTGCACGGCGACACATCCACGGCTTTTCTTGCGGCGCTGGCCGCCTTTTATCAGCAGATCCCCGTCGGCCACGTGGAGGCGGGACTGCGCACCGGGAATATCTACTCGCCCTTCCCGGAAGAAATGAACCGCATGCTGGTCGGCCGCATTGCAAGCCTTCATTTTGCGCCGACTGTCCGAAACCGGGAAAATCTGCTGCGTGAAAACACGCTCGGTGAAATATTCGTCACCGGCAACACAGTAATCGACGCCATGCGCTACACCACCGCCGCCGGTTATCATTTTGCGGAGCCGGTTCTGGAATCCCTGCGCGAAGTGCCCGGTAAATTCGTGCTGATGACCGCACACCGCCGTGAAAATCTCGGTGCACCGCTGGAGGCGATCTGCCGCGCCGTTCTGCGGCTGGTGGAATCGGTTCCCGATCTGCATATTGTCTATCCCGTGCACCTGAACCCCGCCGTGCGCGGCACGGTCTATCCCCTGCTTGGGAATCACGAGCGGATCCACCTGACGGATCCCATTGATCTGCGCGATACGCATAATTTTATGGCCCGCTGCCGCTTCGTGATGACCGACTCCGGCGGCATTCAGGAGGAGGCAACGGCGCTCGGCGTGCCGACGCTCGTACTCCGGCGTGAAACGGAGCGCGGCGAGGGCGTGGAGACCGGCATCCTCAAGCTCGTCGGCGTAGAGGAAGAGGATATTTTCAACGCGGCGCTGGAGCTTGCCGAAAACGATTCCGTACATGACAAAATGAGTAAATCCGAAAACCCGTATGGCGATGGCCACGCCTGCGAATACATTGCAGACGCTATTGCCGGGTATTTCAATTCAAAGGAGTGATTTCTATGATAAAAGAGTCTTCCGCACAGCTCGTTCTGGAAGCAGCCCTGTCAACCGGCGGCGATTTTGCAGAACTCTACATGGAAGACACCGTTTCCAACAGCCTGATGATGGTAAACGGTGATGTAGACAACGCCACCTCCGCCCGCGTTACCGGCGCCGGTGTGCGCGTGTTCTCCGGCGTGCGCAGCGCTTACGCCTATACCGCAGACACCTCGCTCGACGCGCTGATTGGCGCTGCGAAGGCCGCGGCAGCTGCGCTGGCCTCCGACAGCCGTATGACGGTCGTTCCGTTCCGTCCGGCGGACTATTCCGTCGCACCGCGGATTCCGTATGCCACCATTGACAACGCCGCGCGTATTGCAAAAATGCGCGAGGCGCATCTTGCCGCAAAGGCCTATTCCGAAGAGATTGCCCAGGCTATCGTCTCCCTGGCTGACATTGACAAAACCATGTTTGTCTGCAATACCGAGGGCGTTTGGGCCTCGGACCGCCGTCCGCGTATGCGCATTGCGGTGCAGGCCGTCGCCGCAAAAGACGGTGACAGCCAGACCGGCTCGGATTCCCCCGGTTATGCGCGCGGATTCGAGGGCTTTGAGCTGATCGATCCCGCCGCCTGCGGCCGTGAAGCGGCGCGTCAGGCCGTGACCATGCTGCACGCCGACGAATGTCCGGCTGGCGTGATGCCTGTCGTGATCGACGGCGGCTTCGGCGGCGTTATTTTCCACGAGGCCTGCGGCCATTCCCTGGAGGCCACCTCCGTTTCCAAGGGCAACAGCGTATTCTGCGGCAAACTCGGCACGCAGATCGCCGCTCCCTGCGTCAGCGCCGTGGATGACGGTACTATGGAGGGCGAATGGGGCTCTCTCCACATTGACGACGAAGGCACACCTGCGCGCCGCAACCTGCTGATCGAAAACGGCATCCTGAAGGGCTATCTGATCGACAAGCTCGGCGGACGCCGCATGGGTATGGAGCCGACCGGCTCCTCCCGCCGCCAGGATTACACCTTCGCGCCGACTTCCCGTATGACGAACACCTTCATCTGTGCAGGCAAGGACGATCCTGAGGAAATGATCCGCACCATGGGCGACGGTATCTTTGCCGCTTACATGGGCGGCGGTTCCGTCAATCCGCTTACCGGCGAGTTTAACTTTGCCGTGCGCGAGGGCTATCTCGTGCGCGACGGCAAGATCGTGGCTCCCGTGCGCGGTGCCACGCTGATCGGCCGCGGCGCGGACGTTCTGATGAAGATTGACCGCGTCGGTCCGCGTATGTGGATGGCACAGGGTATGTGCGGTTCTCTTTCCGGTTCCATTCCCACGAATGTCGGCCAGCCGCGCATCCGCGTTTCGCAGATCACCGTCGGTGGTAAAGGGGGTACGTTATAATGACATACAATGATTTCCGTAAAAGTGTATTGGATACGGCGCTTCAGCTGGGCTGTGACGCCGCCGAAACCGTGTTTATCGAAGGCGACAGCTTCCGCGTCGGCATTCTTGATCAGGAAATAGACAGCTATTCCGTCAGCCGCAAATTCGGCATCGGCCTGCGTGTGCAGGTGGAAGGCCGCAATGGCTATGCGTATACGGAAAAGCTGGAGGATCCGGAAGAACTCTGCCGCCGCGCACTGGATAATGCCCGCGTCATCAGCTCCGCGGACGAGCATCCCATGCAGGGCCCGCAGACCTATGCCGAGGTCACCGCGCCGGAGGATCCCGTCTGCGATATGAGCGAGCGCGAGAAGATCGAACTGGCCCTGGACGCAGAGCGCAAGGCGCTGGCCGTGGATTCCCATGTGGAGCGTGTGGCGTCCAATATGCTTTCCACCGGCCACACGACCATTCATATTACGAATACGCTCGGTCTGAATGCACGCCGCAGCAGCAGCTTCTCCTATTCCTACGTCTCCCCGATCGTACGAGACGGCGAGGAAGTCCATGATTCTTTTGCATTCCGCACAGGCCGTGAAATGCTCGATACGGCGTCTATGGCCGAAGAGGCCGTGCGCGACGGACTGGCACAGTTCGGCGCCGCGCCGGTTGCCTCCGGCAGCTACCGCATCCTTTTCAAAAACATCACCGCTGTGGACTTTTTCGAGGCATTTACACCCATGTTCTCTGCCGATAATGCGCAGAAGGGTCTGAGCCCGCTCGCCGGCCGGGAAGGCAGCGCCATTGGCAGCGCGCACGTCACGATCTATGACGATCCGCTCTACCCCACGAATCCCCGTGCATTTGACGACGAAGGCACGCCGTCCGTCACCAAGACCGTGGTGGAAAACGGCGTTTTCCGCACGCTGCTGCATAACCTGAAAACCGCGAAAAAGGCCGGCTGCACCTCCACCTCCAATGCCGACCGTCCGTCGGCTGCTTCTCCGGTCGGTATTGCGCCCTCCAACTTCTATATGGCGCCCGGCACGGACGATTTTGACGCTATGAAAAAACGTTTGGGCAACGGTCTGATCATCACGGAAGTGAGCGGTCTGCACGCCGGTGTGAACCCTGTCACAGGCGATTTCTCCCTGCTTTCCAAGGGATTCTTAGTGGAAAACGGCGAAATCGTGCGTCCTGTTGAGCAGATCACGATTGCAGGATCGTTTTTGAAGCTCCTGTCGGATATCGAGGCAGTCGGTTCCGACCTGAAGTTCACGCTGCCCGGTTCCACCATGCTCGGTATGCCGTCCATTCTGGTTTCCAGCCTCATGGTTGCCGGAAAATAAGCAATTTGCCGCTCATAAGGCAGCTGACAGCCACAGCAGAGCAACCTGCTGTGGCTGTTTTTGTGCTTCTTCCACATGATAAGACCGGCGTCGGGAGGGGAAACGCTATACGCGCGGCGCAAAAAATTGCCGAAAAAGATGCTTGACATTTCCGAAAGTCGTGCTATAATAAAACCCATCAATTACATGACTGAAACCGTTGAGTAAGAAGAGTACCCTTACCGAGTAACGCAAAGAGAGCCGCGGATGGTGTGATCGCGGCCGTGGTAAGTAAGGCGAATGGACTTATGAGGGCGACCGAAAGCGCGGCAGCGTGAGTAGTAATCGACGGGAACCGCACTCGTTAACAAAGCGGCTTGCATCGTCAGTGTGCAGGATACAAAGTGGACGATTTATCGTCAATTTGGGTGGTACCGCAGGGTTATCAAACGCCTTGTCCCATGGTTTCCGTGGGATACGGCGTTTTTATTTTTACTTTTGCAAGGAGCGAACCGGTATGATACTCTTAACCAGACGATGGCGCGGCATATAACTCATCTGCCACACCTGAAAAACAAACAACAAACAGTACTTTTCGATATGAAGGAGATATTCACTATGAAAAAGTTTACGAAAATTCTCTGTGCTGCACTCGCACTCATGATGATCTGCGCATTTTCCGCCTGTTCCAAAGAAAACAAGATCCCCGTCATCGGTATTAACCAGTACGGCGAGCATCCTTCCCTTGACAACTGCCGCAACGGTTTCCTGCAGGGCCTTGCAGACGCCGGCCTCGTGGAAGGCGAAGATTTCACCGTGGATTACCAGAACGCAGGTTTCGATGACGATATCGCCGGCGACATTGCCTCCAGCTTCTCCGCAAACAACGTCGCGCTGATGTGCGGCATTGCCACAAACTCCGCTGTTTCCTGCTATGCAGCCGCGGAAGATAAGGATATTCCGGTCATCTTCACCGCCGTTTCCGACCCCGTACAGGCGAAGCTGGACAGCGGCAACATCACCGGTACCTCCGATAAGCTCCCCGTGGAAGCACAGCTTGACCTGATCCGCAGCATCCAGCCGGACGCCAAGACCATCGGCATCATCTACACCACCAGCGAGCCGAACTCCGTTTCCACCATCGCCGATTACCAGGCAAACGCCGCTGATTACGGTTTCACCATTGATGCGATCGGCGTCACCGCGCAGAACGAAGTCACGCAGGCTGTTGATACGCTGATCAATCGCGGCGTTGACTGCTTCTCCAACCTGACCGACAACACCGTGGTGGGCGTGCTCGCCTCCATCCTGGAAAAAACCAACGACGCCGGCATCCCCGTTTACGGCAGTGAAGTGGAGCAGGTGAAGGGCGGATGCGTTGCAGCCGCCGGTATCGACTATTATGCACTTGGCCGCCAGACCGGCGCCATGGCCGCAAAGGTCTTGAAGGGCGAAGCCTCCGCTTCCGAAATTCCTTATGAAACCATCTCCGAATATGGCATTTACATCAACTCCGAGGCGCTTGCGGCGCTTTCTCTGGAGCTTCCGGCAGACGTAGCCGAAAAGGCCGTGGAATCCAAGGACGCATAAGTCCACCGCACCTCGTATGAAATTCTGAAAACAGGGAGACTTCCGTCATGCTCGATCTGATCGTCAGTACGCTCACGCAAGGCTTTATCTATGCACTGCTCTCCTATGGTGTCTATATCACATATAAAATTCTGGACTTTCCGGATCTGACAGTTGACGGAAGCTTCCCGCTCGGCGCTGCCGTGACGGCGCTTTTGCTGGTCAACGGCGTAAACCCCTATCTGACGCTGCTCGTGGCGCTTGCCGTCGGCGCGTTGGCGGGACTTGTAACGGGATTGATTCATGTCAAACTCGGCGTACGTGATCTGCTTGCCGGCATCATCACCATGACGGCGCTCTTTTCCATCAATCTGCAGATTGCAGGCTCCAACCTCTCTGTGGAGCGTGCAATTGACACGATTTTCAACGCACCTCCCACCATGGCGCTCTTTGGCGGATGTTCCCTCATCGTGAGAAAGCTGATCGTTTCCATGATTCTGGCGCTCATCTTCAAGGTTTTGCTGGACCTGTATTTCAAGACCAAAAACGGCCTGCTGCTGCGGGCTGTCGGCGACAACAGCACGCTTGTCACTTCCCTGGCAAAAGACCGCGGTTTCGTCAAGATCCTTGGGCTTGTGATTTCCAATGCGCTCGTTGCGCTGGCCGGCTGCGTGGTCTGTCAGGAACAGCGTGCCTTTTCCAGCACCATGGGCACCGGCCAGGTTGTGTTCGGTCTGGCAACCGTCATCATCGGTACAACCATTTTCAAAAAATTCGATTTTGTAAAGGGAACCACCGCCGCGATCGTCGGCAGTATTCTCTATAAAATCTGCATCCAGTGTGCGATCAATCTTGGCCTGCCCGCCAACCTGCTGAAGCTGATCACAGCGGTGCTCTTCCTCGTGATCCTGGTTCTCGGCAACGTGAAGAAAGGCTCTCTGAAGAAATTTGGGGAGCGTTTGGCGCCGAAAACGGGAAAAGGACGGTGACAAGGTATGCTTGAACTCAGAAACATTTCAAAAGTTTATAATCCCGGCACCGTTACGGAAATGTGCCTGTTTGATGGATTCAATTTCAAGGTTGCCGATGGGGAATTCGTCTCCATCGTCGGTTCAAACGGCAGTGGAAAGACGTCCATGCTGAATATTATCTGCGGCAGTATCCCGATTGATGGCGGCGATGTGCTGATTGACGGCGTTTCCGTCAACCATTTGGCGGAATTCCGGCGCTACCGCACCTTTGGACGCGTGTATCAGAACCCTGCCGCCGGAGCCTGTCCAAATCTGACCATCCTCGAGAATATGTCCCTTGCGGACAACAAAGGCAAACGCTTTGGCCTTTCCTCCGGCGTCAACAAAAAACGCGCCGGATATTACCGCGAACAGCTTGCGGCGCTCGGTCTGGGCCTGGAGGACAAGATGAGTGTGAAGATGGGCTCCCTCTCCGGCGGCCAGCGCCAGGCCGTTGCACTTTTGATGGCAACGCTGACGCCGCTTGACTTCCTGATCCTGGACGAACACACCGCCGCGCTTGACCCGCACACTGCGGAAATCATCATGCAGCTGACCGACCGGATTGTGCGGGAAAAGAACCTGACCGCCATCATGGTCACGCACAACCTGCGCTATGCAGTGGAGTACGGAAGCCGCATCGTGATGATGGACCGCGGCCACATTGTTCTTGATAAGGCAGGCGAAGAAAAGCGCAATACCTCCACGGATGATGTCCTGCATCTCTTTAACCAAATCAGCATCGAATGCGGAAACTGAATGGATGCGATCTCCCGCAGCCGGGGTAAACCGGCTGCGGGGGTTTCTTTTTTCACCGCAGAAGTCGGAAAATAAAGTCAAAATGCACGAAAAGCCCCGTTCCCGACAATGCAAGTCTTGACATCATGCAGGATGTCGTTATACTAATAATTAGAATGCTAATTATATGCCTGTGCAAGGCGGAGGGCCGTTTCAAGGTCGTTCCCACTGCACACCGTTTTTAGATTGGAGGGTATTATGTCAACTATCAAAGATCTTGACCGTCTCCTGCAGGGATTCGTGGACGGCGGGCTTCCCGGGTGTTCCCTGCAGATCGCCCAGAACGGCAAAACGCTCTACGAGGGATACTTCGGCTGCGCCGATCTCGACGCAAAAACGCCGGTCACCCCGCAGTCTCTGTTCCGTCTGGCATCCATGTCCAAGATTCCGCTCTATGTCACCATGATGATGCTGTATGAGCGCGGAAAGTTCCTGCTGACTGACCCCATCTATCATTTCTTCCCGGAGTGGCGGGAAATGAAAAAATACGTTAAAAATGCAAACGGCTATACGGAAGCCGTACCGACCGACGGACCCGTCACCGTCAGCGACGTGCTTTCCATGAAGTGCGGCCTGCCCTATTGCAACAGCGCCGCACCGACAAACAACCGCACGCTGCAATCCATGCAGGAAGCCATGAAGCCCTTGTGGGAGAAGGGCCACTACACGAACCGCGAGCAGATCGCTGCAATTTCCAAGGCCGTTTTGGCCTGTGAACCCGGCACCGAATGGATTTACGGTTTCTCGAGCGAGCTTGCTGCCGGTATCATTGAAGCCGTCTGCGGAAAGCCGATCGACGATGTGTTTGAAGAAATGCTGTTCGGCCCGCTCGGCATGGACAACACCCGTTCGCGCTTCTTCGGCGATGCGCAGGAGCGCCTCGTGAAGCTGTACCGCAAGTCGGACGACGGTTCCCTGGTTCCCGGACCTACATTCTTCGACAAAAAGCACCTGCCCGGCGCCGAAAATGAAGAGGGCTGGGCGCGCCTCTTCTCCAATGTCAATGATTACACCAAGCTGATGCAAATGCTGGCCTGCGGCGGCGTTTACAATGGGCAGCGCATCATGGGCCGCAAGACCATTGATATGATGCGCGCAAACGGACTCGACAAACTCTTCCAGGATACCTATAACGCCGGTTATGGCTACGGTTACGGCGTGCGTACCTTAGTGGACAAAGAGCAGGGCAATCACAACGGCTCTGTCGGCGCCTTTGGTTGGACCGGCGGCTTCGGCACCTGGTGCGAAGCGGATCCCGAGGACGGCGTTTCCATCGTTTATATGCACAACATGATTCCGGACGAGGAACAGTATTATCATCTGCGGATGCGTACTGCGGCCTACGGCCTGATCGACTAAGGAGGTAACATATGCCTGATTTCAAGCATCTTGACGCTCTGCTTCAGAAATTCGTGGATGACGGACTGCCCGGCTGCGGCTGTATCGTTGCAAAAAAAGGCGAAATTTTATATGAAAACTACTTTGGCTACTCTGACGTGGAAAACCATGTTGCGCTGACGCGCAATAACGTGTTCCGCCAGGCTTCCTTAACCAAAGTCGCGATGTATACGACCGCCATGATCCTTTATGAACAGGGAAAATTCCTCATGTCCGACCCGCTGTATGAGTATTTCCCGGAATATCGCCATTCCATGAAGGCAGTCACCCGGTCGGACGGCGAGGTGGACATCGTACCGGTCGAGCATCCGATCACGATCAAAAACATCATGAATATGACCTGCGGTCTGCCCTATCAGATGATTATGGGTTTCACGCCGGTGCGGCATCCCACAGCGGAAGCCATGGCGAAAGTGATGGAGCCTCTGCGCGCCAAGGGGTATTATACGCTGCGCGAACAGATCCGTGCCACTGCAGAGGTGCCGCTGGCCTTTGAACCGGGCAGTGCATTCCTGTATGGCTTTGCCAGCGAGCTGACCGCCGGACTTTTGGAGGTCGTTGGCGGCAAACCTGCCGAACTGGTGATCAAAGAGACGCTTTTTGATCCGCTTGGCATGGACAGCTCCGCAAACTTCACCTTTGGCGATCTGGACCAGCGTCTGGTGAAGAACTATTTCCTGGCCAAGGACAAAAAACTCGGCGAAGAAGGTGCCCTTTACACCGCGCCGGCACACATGGAGGCCGCCATGGTCGGCCCGCTCGGCACCGTGCCAGGATTTGCCCGTGTGATTACGAACTGCTGGGACTATACGAAGCTCATGCAGATGCTGGCAAACGGCGGCGTCTATAATGGCGAGCGCATCATGGGCCGCAAAACCATCGACCTGATGCGCACCAACACCCTGTCCGACCAGATCATCGCGCGCGATTTCACAAACGATTATCTTGCCGGGTATGGCTATGGCTACGGCGTGCGTACCCTGCTGGACAAATACGCCGGACACCACAACGGTTCGCTCGGTGCCTTTGGCTGGACGGGCGGATCCGGCACCTGGGCGGAGTCCGATCCGTCCGAGGGCGTTTCCATCGTATATATGCACAACCTGCAGCCCAATCTGGAAGAATATCATCATCTGCGTATGCGCGCTGCCGCTTATGGCAGCCTGGATTAAGAGGTGCCTATGGCTGATTTTTCAAAGCTGGATGCAGTCCTGCGTGAATTTGCCGAAAAAAGTGTTCCCGGCTGTTCCTGTGCCGTTGCACAGGACGGTAAGATCCTCTATGAAGGCTATTATGGATCTGCGGATCTGGAGCGCGGCCTGCCCGTCACGTCAGCCTCACTCTACCGCCAGGCTTCCATGACCAAACTGGTTACGTACACGATTCTGATGATGCTCTACGAACAGGGAAAGGTTCGCATGGAGCAGCCAATTTCGGATTTCTTCCCCGAGTGGGCGAATAAGACGAAATATGTCCGCGCTGAGGACGGTTCCCTGCGGGAAGAGCCGATTTCCCGCCCCATTACCGTGCGTGATGCAACGATCATGTCCTGTGGCCTGCCCTATTGCTTTTATCCCGTCGGCCCGGACTGCACCGATCCCGTGCTGCTTGCCATGAACCGGGCCATGGAGCCTCTCTGGGCAAAAGGCCATTACCGGGTACGCGAGGCCATCCGCGCTATTGCGGCGGTGCCTGTTGCCTTTGACCCCGGCACGCATTGGTTGTATGGTTTTGGCAGCGAACTGATCGGCGGCGTGGTGGAGGAACTCACCGGAATGCCACTTTATATGGCCATGCGCCGCTATATCTTTGAGCCGCTTGAAATGCACGATACAGATACGCTCTTCCGCGACGATCTGGAATCCCGTCTGGTACGCCTTTATCAGATCACGGACGATGGATTCCGGCCGTTTCCGGATTCCGCCGACCGTTCCCAGCGCCCCGGCGAGGAAAACGAAGAGGGCCGTCCATCCATCATGACAAACGTACGCGATTTTTCAAAGTTCCTGCAGATGTGGGCGTGCGGCGGCGTGGCAGACGGCAAACGTCTGCTGCGGGAAGAAACGCTGGCCTTCATGCGCACCAATTGCCTGTCCGACGAAGCGCTTATGGAATATCAGACGGAAAACAGCGGCTATAACGCCGGATATGGCTATGGCTACGGCGTGCGTACCCTGATGGGACGCGCGGCGGGCGAGGCCTGCGGCCATACCGGATCTTTTGGCTGGACGGGAGGCTTCGGCACCTGGTGCGAGGCGGATCCGGTCAGTCACGTTTCCATCACCTACATGCATAACACGGCCCCCAACCTGGAGGTCTATCATCACCGCAAGGTGCGTGAAACGGCATACGCCTGCCTGGGCGAATAAGAGAAGGCGCTGCCCGCCCGGTTTTCGCGCCTTAGCGTATTATCTGGCAAGATACGTTTCACCGTTATTTACAGCTGATTTTCAAATAAGGAGGCTGATTTCACATGGAAAAACCGTGGAAGCCTGTCAATCCGGCTTTGGAGTCCCACGCGTTGTTTTTTAATCCGGCCTACATGACCATGCGGCTGGAAGGCTCCGGCCCGAAGCACTATCCCGCGCCGCGCGGCGTTCAGGCAGACGAAGAAGGCAATGTAACCTTTCACTATTATGCGCCAAACGCACACAGCGTGGAGGTTGCGGAGCTGGGCGGTGCATACGGCAGCAGCCACATTCCCATGGAACGCGGCGAGGACGGCTATTGGAGCGTGACGGTCCCGCACGTACATCCCGGATTCCATTATCACCACTATTTTGTCGACGGCAACTGCGTCACAAATCCGCAGGCGCCCTATGGCTACGGAAGCCATGAAGCCATCAACTACTTTGAAGTGCCGGATCCCCAGGATACCTCATGGCTTTGCCGGGACGTTCCGCACGGAACGATTCACATGGAGCTCTTCCCGTCCTCCAAGACCGGTATGATGCACGCCGCCTGGGTTTATACGCCGCCTTCCTACCGCACGGACCCGTCGCGCCGTTATCCTGTGCTGTATCTGCATCACGGCGGCGGCGAAAACGAGACCGGATGGATCTGGCAGGGTAAAATCAATTACATCGCGGATAATCTGATTGCCGAGGGCCTGTGCGAGGATATGATCATCGTCATGGCATGCCTGTATGACATTGATTATGACCATCCCGATGAATTTCTGGCCGGCGATTTCGATCGACTGCTGACACAGGACTGTATCCCGCTGATCGAGGACCGCTACCGCGTCATTCCGGAGCCTGCCTCCCGCGCCATCTGCGGGCTTTCCATGGGTTCCTATCACAGCGCACAGACAGCCTGCAATCATCCGGGCCTGTTTGCCTATGTCGGCATGCTGTCCGGTTCCTTTGATCCGCGCTGGTACGGCTGGGTGGACTGCCGCGGCGTGATCGCGCGGGATCCGGTATTCCGTCGGGACACAAAGTGCTTCTACATGGCAGTCGGAACGGAAGAGGAACGCATTTACAAGCAGATTCAGGAAAATATCGCGTATTTAAACGCCTCCGGCGTT
Source organism: Clostridiaceae bacterium (assembly GCA_018384365.1). Taxonomy (GTDB): domain Bacteria; phylum Bacillota; class Clostridia; order Oscillospirales; family QAMX01; genus Allobutyricicoccus. The sequence continues at coordinate 53,857 of JAHAYX010000016.1, read as the reverse complement.
CCCAGCGCTTATTATGAGTGCCCGGGCGTGCATGAATGGACCGTTTGGCGCAAGAGCATTCGGGAGTTCCTGAAGCTCTTGTTCCGATAAACACACATTTCCCCCATTTTACAAACGAACCCCCGTGCAGGATATCCTGTACGGGGGTTCGACTATTATTTTCCTTACACACGGCGCATCCACTTGCGGCTCTTGACTCGCCACAGGCAAACGATGGACTTCACCGCCCAGTCGATTTTCAGCGCAATATAAATCACAAAGGGGTTCGCATGGAGCACCAGTCCGCACAGTGCACCAAGCGGAATGGAAAGCACCCACAGGAACGCAGCGTCCGCGAACATACAGAACTTGGTGTCTCCGCCGCCGCGCAGGATGCCCTTCGTCAGCACGCCCTGCATGGACTGGAACACCACCATGATGACCACTGCATACATCAGTTCCCACGCCACCTTGCGGGTCACTTCCGTGATCTGATACATATCAATGATCCAGGGTGCCAGAACAAGGATGATTCCGCCCGCCAGCACGCCGATAATGGCACTGAGCGTAACCATCGTCACGCCCTGACGATACGTTCTCTCCCGGTCGCCCTCCCCCAGCGTATTGCCCGTGATGGTGGAGGCCGCCTGGCCAAGGCCCTGCGTAAATACCGTGCACAAACGCACGATTGTGGCAATAATGGCGTTCGCCGCCACAAACTCCGTGCTGATATGGCCGATGATAATGGAAACCATGGAGTTGCCGATTGCAAGCAGGGCATCCGAACAGATTACCGGGAAGCTGTATTTGAGATAGCGGGACAATACATCGCCGCACGGCTTGAAGAAATCGCGGAGGCGATAACCGATATCCTTTTCAACCACGAAGAAATATCCGCCGATGATCAAAACTTCTACAACACGCGCACACACGGTTCCCAGTGCGGCACCGGCGATCTGCATTTCCGGGAAGCCCAGTTTACCAAAGATAAATATGTAGTTACAGCCGATATTGACAAAGAAGCTGATGATAGAGGTAATCAGCGGTACCGAAACCTTCCGCAGAGAACGCAGGATCATCGTCAGCGTCAGGGAAATACCCAGCAGGAAATACTGCGGAATGCTCCAGCGGAAGTAAATCACACCTTTTGCGATGACTTCCTCGTCGTTTGTGAAAATGGACATGATCTGCGCGGGGAAAAACACCGTAACCAGCGTGAATGCCGCAACAATGCTCATGCAGATGCGCAGCATGATCGTCACAGCCTTGCGGATGGATTCGCGGTCGCCCGCTCCCCAGAACTGCGCAGTTAATACGGCAGCTCCGCCGCCCATTCCCATGCAGAGTATGTGGAAAATATTGATGAAATCATTGGCCAGCGAGGAACCGGACAGCTGAATTTCGCCATAACTGCCCAGCATGATGGTGTCCATGATGTTCACGCCGATTGTAATCATATTCTGCGCCACAATCGGCAGCGCCAGGAACAGAATCGTCTTATAAAAGTGTTTATCTTTGACAAAAAGTTTATCGATTAAAGCGCTCAATGTTTTGTTTCATCCTTTCCAGATAATCTTGAAATGCCGCAGTTTCTTCCTCCGTAAAGCCTTCCAGCAGTGCCTCGCTGAGGACTGCGTCCATCTCGTCCAGTCCGGCCAGCTGCTCCCGACCCTTTTCCGTCAGCGTCACACGGATGGCACGCCGGTCCTCCGGCAGAGTATGCCTTTCAATCAGACCATCCTTTTCCATGACATTCAGCAAACTGACAGTCGTTGCCGGCTTGATGCCGCAATACCGACTGATTTCCACCTGGATGCAGCCGTCATGCTCCTCCAGCGTCCGTAATACCTTGGGGTGACCGGCTTTTATGCCTTTTTCGCTATAAGTCTCCCGGGTGAAATTCCGATGGCACATGGCGATACCTACAAAATATCTTTGAAACAAAACTTACACCTCCTGCTGCTCACACGACCGCCGGCCATATACGCCCTTATAATTAGATATCTTATTATAAACAACAGGAAAAGTCAAGTGTCTGGGCAAATCCTGACGATATCTGACGACTGCACAGTGTTTTTCCCATGCCGCAAAATGAAGCAGCCCGGAAGTTTTGCTTCCGGGCCGCTTTTTCATCTTTCGTGGGATGCCGGCAAAGCAATCTGCCCCGGCAATTCCTCCGCAGCTGTCGCTTCCAGCGCTGATCTTTCCTGATAGACAGGGAAACGAAGGATGACCTTAAAGAGGTCGCCGTCCAGCTGAATATCAAACACGCCGTGCTGCAGTTCCGTCAGGCTTTTCGCGATGGAAATGCCAAGGCCGCTGCCTTCGCTGCCGCGCGAGGAATCGCCGCGGATAAAGCGTTCCATCAGGGCGTCCGCCGAAATATTCAGCTCGCTTGCCGAAATATTCTTCGACGTAATTTCCACCGTATCCTGCCGCACGGAAATATCGAAGTAGGCGCGGGTTCCCGGCAGGGCATATTTGCAGATATTTTGCAGGATATTGTCAAATACCCGCCACAGCAGCCTGCCGTCCGCATCAATATAAGCGCCCTGCTCCGGCGCGCTGACCACCGCGGTGATTTGGCTCTTTTCCAGACGCTCGCCATACTCGCCGAGCGACTGGTTCAACAGTTCCACAACATTTGTGCGTTCCGCATTGACCGCAATCACGCCGGCGGATGCCTTCGACGCTTCGATAATATCCTCTGTCAGCTTTTTCAGCTTTGCGGACTGGCGTTCCAGCACCTCAATGTATTCCGCCGCCTTCGTCCCCTCGATAGGTTCCTTTTTTAACAGGTCGATGTAGTTGATGATCGAGGTCAGCGGCGTTTTGATGTCGTGGCTGACATTCGTAATCAGCTCCGTTTTGAAGCGTTCGCTCTTCATCCGTTCATTCACGGCTTTCGCGATACCCTCGTTGATGCGGTTGAGGTTTTCGCCGTGGCGCTTGAAGTCATAGTAAAGATTGGTGGTGTTCACCTTATGATCCAGGTCGCCGTTTGCCAATGCCTCGCCGCCCTTTTGCAGGGTTTTCATCTGAATGACGACAATACACAGAAAAGCCAGCATGCCGAGGTCTAACGTGACAAAGGCCAGGAAGCCCAGAAAGCTGCCCTCAGAGAACAGCAGTGCAAGGACAATCACATTCAAGAGCGCAAACGCGCAGTATCCCAGCACCACGCGCCAGGTCAGGGAAATGCCGCGGATGATTCGGGCTGTCATGCGAAAAAGCAGACGGAAGAAGCGGTAAATCAGCGTATTTCGCCACCATTTTCCCACCTTCAGCCGGGCAGCCAGTGTCATGCAGAAGGCATATACCAAAATGGAATAGAAGAGTACGGAAACCATGACCACTGCAAGCCGGACAAACGCTGTGGAGTACAAACCATCGGATGCAGCCGCGCCCCAGATGATACCCACGGTGATCAGCAGCGTCACATACAGGTCAAACGGGATCTTATCCTGACGGATCAGCACAGGTTCGTCCGTCCCCGGCTTATGCCCCGCAGAGCACATCAGGAAAACAAACAGTGCGAAGGAAACGACGATCATCGTCAGTCCCAGAATAATGGCAGTATAACGGGCGCTGTACAGAAAGTGGAACACCTGCTCCAGCACATAATATTCATCCACCGGCTGCAATGGTGAGGCGATGTAGGCATCTATGAGCGTATAATACTCGCGTGTCTCCCCGGACTCCGTCTCCTCGTAGAGCCCTCTTTCAAAGCAGTAGTCCTGAATCACCTTGCGTGTCTGTGTATTCCCCCGCGTGTCCGCAAGCACGCCGCCGGTCTCGTCCCGCACGACAAAGGAATAATTCCCTCCGTCGAAATCCTCCAGATAGTCCTGCCAAACATCGCTGTTGGCATTATAATAGGCCTGTGTAAACGAGATATCCTGATACGCGTTTTCCCTGCAGAACCAGCTCTCGTAAAAATCCGGTTCTCTGAAATACCAGTTATCCTCCACCGCCAGAATCACGGTCAGGCCGCATAAGAGAATGCCCGCCGTCATCAGTACCAGCAGGAAGAACGCCATGATCCGGGCCCACAGAGCCTGCGTAAGCCTTATTTTTTTCATAGGATCAAACCTCCAGTTTATACCCCTGCCCCCAGACAACCTTCAGATAGCGCGGCTCAGAGGGGTTGATTTCCAGTTTTTCACGGAGGTGGCGAATGTGTACGGCGATGGTCCCGTCTGCGCCAAGGGGCGCATCGTGCCAGACTTCCCGATAGATCTCCGCAGAGGAATAAACCTTATTGGGGTTCTCCAGGAAAAGCTTCAAAATATCATATTCCGTTGGCGTCAAGGTGACCGGTTCACCGTCCAGCGTGACGGACTTGCTCTTGTCATCCATTTCAATGCCGTCCGCACGCAGGGTATCCTCGCGCTTGGGCAGGCCGCCCAGCTGCGTATACCGCCGGAGCTGAGCACGGACACGGGCAATCACTTCCAGTGGGTTAAAGGGCTTTGTGATGTAGTCATCAGCGCCGACCGTCAGTCCCAGGATTTTGTCCATATCCTCACTTTTGGCAGTCAACAGAATCACAGGGATATTATACGTTTCGCGGAGCTTTGACGTGGCGGCCATTCCGTCCAGTTCCGGCATCATAATATCCATCAAAACGAGGTGCACCTCATTCTGACGAAGTACCTCCAGCGCGGCCTGGCCGTTTTCCGCCTGCAAAACGTGATAGCCTTCCGCAGTCAGATATATTTGCAGGGCGTTTCTGATATCCTTTTCATCGTCACAAACCAGTATGTTATACATTTTCCCAACCTCCGCTTATAGTATATCGGGGATCCCTTTAAGAATAAAGCCGGATATCCTTTAAGGTTTTCTTAATAAGCAAATCGAGCGAAAAAGACCGGCAATTGAAGCTGTTTTTGCAAAACCGACAGCATTTCCGGGCACAGGAATACCCTGCGCCGCCTGTGTTCTCTATTATATCAGATATCATCGTTCCCCGCCACCTTTCCGGCGCCGGAAGCATTTGTCAGGGCAAAAAAAGATGCCGCACGATTTCGGGCGTTGCTCGTAAAGACAGGTAAATAGGCAAAGGCGCGACCATTTTCGTGGTCACGCCTTTTAACTTGCAGAACGCACATACGGGGATCCCTCATATAGAAAGCCGCCCTTGTATCTATCCGACAAACTGGAGTTCATCGTTCCTGTACTTCTTTTCCGCTTATGTGTTCTATTTCGATTTCAAACATCTGAACGGCCCTTCCGGATGATGCCACTTCTTCATCTACCATCTTTTCATCAGGATAATACTTCATCGCAAACTTCTTTACAATCTGAATAATGTCTTCCTGGTTTTCGACTAAATGGCATCGCCCAAAGACAACCACACTTTGAAGAAACGGTGCCCACGATTCTTCTTTAATGCTTTCATTACCGCATATAGTAAAGCAAACCTTGTCACAGGCTTTCAAACAATCCACCTTATAACCTACTTTCGCTCCATGAAAGATAATCTTGTGTGCGTCTTCATCATACAGATAATTAATCGGTATCGCATAAGGATAACCATCATCACCATTAACTGCCAGAATGCCACGTCGAGAACAACGAAGCAGTTCCTTTGCTGCGTCTATACTGATTTCATTTTTCTTTTTTCGAATTGATCTAAACATTCAATTTACCTCCACAAATTCCGATTTGTAGGTTTGTTCGGCGCCATATTATTACATTACAGCAAAAAATACAAGAACAGCCACCGCGGTTCAAACTACGGTGGCTGTAAACTGTCTTACGAAGCCGCGTGATTTCTCGCGCGGCTTCCTGACGTCCTTTTACGGACGATAGATGCAGGAATTACTCGTACATCTTCTGGAGTCTCTCAAGCTTGTCAAATCTTGCCTTTGCAGCCTCTTCGGCTTCCTCAAAGAGCTCGTTTGCGCGCTCGGGGAACTCACGGGTCAGACGGCTGTAACGGGCTTCGTTCATGATGAAGTCACGGTAACCGCCGGCCGGTGCCTTGGAGTCAAGGGTGAAGGGGTTCTTGCCTTCGGCCTTGAGAGCCGGGTTGAAGCGGAACATATTCCAGTAACCGCAATCAACAGCCTTCTTCATTTCCTTCTGGCAGTTGACCATGCCGCCCTTGATGGAGTGCATCTCACACGGTGCATAACCGATGATGAGGGACGGGCCATGATAAGCCTCGGCCTCCGTGATGGCCTTGATGGTCTGAGCGGGGTTAGCGCCCATGGCGATCTGCGCAACATACACGTAACCATAGGTCATAGCGATCTCGGAGAGGGACTTCTTGGCAATTGCCTTACCGGCTGCCGCAAACTGTGCGACCTGACCGATCTGGGAAGCCTTGGAAGCCTGGCCACCGGTGTTGGAATAAACCTCGGTATCGAAGACCATGATGTTGACGTCTTCGCCGCTTGCCAGGACGTGATCCAGTCCGCCGTAACCGATATCATATGCCCAACCGTCGCCGCCGAAGATCCAGACGGACTTCTTGTTGAGGTAATCTTTTTCTGCCAGGATCTCACGGCCGAGCGTGCAGGCCTCGCAGGGGCAGCCTTCGATCACAGAAGCTTCGAGTTCTGCGATATACTGACGGGAAGCCTCCTGGTTGGCGTTGCCGTCATACATGGTGTCGAGCCACTTCTGGGCAGCAGCCTTCAGATCAGCATCCGTATAGGCAATCGCGATGAGAGCCTTCGTCTTTTCGGCGAGACGCTCACGGATAACCTTCTGGCCAAGGTGCATACCAAGACCATGCTCTGCGTTATCCTCAAAGAGGGAGTTGGCCCATGCAGGACCGCGGCCGTTCTTATCAACGGTGTACGGAGAGGTAGCAGCCGGGCCGCCCCAGATGGAGGAACAACCGGTTGCATTGGAGATATACATATGATCGCCGTAAAGCTGGGTGATCAGACGTGCATAGGAAGTTTCGGCACAACCTGCGCAGGAGCCGGAGAACTCAAGCATCGGCTGCTTGAACTGGCTGCCCTTCACGGTTGCATCCGCCATGTCTTCCTTCACGGTGATGTTCTCAACCGCATAATTGAAGACTTCCTGCTGTGCAAGTTCTTCTTCCTGCGGGACCATGGTCAGAGCCTTGGTCGGGCAGACGCCGATACAGACGCCGCAGCCCATGCAGTCGAGCGGAGAAATTGCGAGAGCGTACGTATAAACGCCCTTGCCCTTGCCGGCCTTCACAGGCGCGCTCTTCATGGCCTTCGGGGCATTGGCAGCCTCTTCCTCGGTCATGGCGTAAGCACGGATGGTGGCGTGCGGGCAGACGTAAGCACACTGGTTGCACTGTGCGCACTTGGTGGAATCCCAGGTCGGAACGGTAACGGCAACGCCGCGCTTCTCATAAGCGGAAGCACCCTGCTGGAAGGTACCATCGACGTGATCGACGAAGGCGGAAACAGGCAGGCTGTCGCCGTCCATCAGGTTGATGGGCTGCTGGATGTCGCGGATCATCTTGACCAGCTTATCGGCACCCTTCAGCTGAACTTCTTCCTTCTCGTCCACTGCATCGGCCCACTCAGCCGGGACATTGACCTTCACAAACGCAGTTGCGCCGGCGTCAATGGCCTTGTGGTTCATGTCAACGATATCCTGGCCCTTCTTCAGGTAGGACTTCGTGGCAGCATCCTTCATGTGCTGGATGGCTTCTTCCTGCGGCATGATGTTTGCCAGGGTGAAGAACGCAGACTGCAGGATGGTGTTGGTGCGCTTGCCCATACCGATCTCGATTGCGAGGTCGATGGCGTTGATGGTGTAAAGCTGAATGTTGTTCTTGGCGATGTAGCGCTTTGCCTCAGCAGGCATATGATGATCGAGTTCCTCAGGCGTCCACTGGCAGTTGATGAGGAACACGCCGCCGGGCTTGACGTCGTTGACCATCTTATAGCCCTTCGTCACATAGGACGGGTTGTGGCAGGCGACAAAGTCGGCCTTATTGATGTAGTACGGCGCACGAATGGGCTGGTCGCCAAAGCGCAGATGGCTGATGGTGATACCGCCGGTCTTCTTGGAGTCGTACTGGAAGTATGCCTGAACATATTTATCGGTGTAGTCGCCGATGATCTTGATGGAGTTCTTGTTCGCACCGACGGTACCGTCGCCGCCGAGGCCCCAGAACTTGCACTCGATGGTGCCTTCCGCCGCAGTGTTGGGCGAGGGCTTCTCTTCGAGGGACAGGCCGGTGACATCGTCCACGATACCGATGGTGAACTGACGGCGCGGAGCGTCCTTGGCGAGCTCTTCGTAAACAGCAAAGACAGAGGACGGCGGGGTATCCTTGGAACCCAGGCCGTAACGTCCGCCGATAACGGTGGCATTGATGCCAGCCTCGGAGAGAGCAGCCACGACATCCAGATACAGCGGCTCGCCGTATGCGCCGGGCTCCTTGGTACGGTCGAGAACCGCGATCTTCTTCACGGTCTTCGGCAGAGCACCGATCAGACGGTCAGCAGCAAACGGACGGTACAGGCGGACTTTGATCAGACCGACCTTCTCGCCGTGTGCATTCATGTAATCGATCACTTCTTCCGCCACGTCGCAGAAGGAGCCCATCGCGATGATCACGCGCTCGGCATCCGGTGCACCGTAGTAGTTGAAGAGCTGATAGTTGGTACCGAGCTTGGCATTGACCTTGCCCATGTACTCTTCCACGATGCCGGGAACGGCTTCGTAGTACTTATTGCAGGCCTCACGATGCTGGAAGAAGATATCTCCGTTCTCGTGGGAACCGCGCATGACAGGATGCTCCGGATTCAGCGCGCGGGCGCGGAATTCATTGACTGCATCCATATCAACCATATCTTTCAGGTCGTCGTAATCCCAGACAGCGATCTTCTGGATCTCGTGAGAGGTACGGAAACCATCAAAGAAGTTGATGAACGGGACACGGCCCTTGATCGCGGCAAGATGCGCGACAGCGCCGAGGTCCATAACTTCCTGAACGTTGCCTTCAGCCAGCATGGCAAAGCCGGTCTGGCGGCAGGCGTACACGTCGGAGTGGTCGCCAAAGATGTTCAGAGCGTGCGTGGCAAGCGTACGTGCGGAAACGTGGAACACGCCGGGCAGCAGCTCGCCGGAGATCTTGTACATATTCGGGATCATGAGCAGCAGGCCCTGGGACGCGGTATACGTCGTCGTGAGGGCGCCGGCGGCCAGAGAGCCGTGAACAGTACCGGCAGCGCCTGCTTCGGACTGCATCTCGATGACCTTAACAGTCGTACCGAAAATATTCTTGAGTCCGTTTGCGGCCCACTGGTCAACATAGTCTGCCATGGGGCTGGACGGGGTGATCGGATAGATGCCCGCAACCTCGGTAAACGCATAAGACACGTGCGCCGCAGCGTTGTTACCGTCCATGGTCTTAAATTTTCTTGCCATGAAACTTTTCCTCCTGTATTTTTGGTTTTCACGCAGAAATTATATCACTAAACAGTCTGATTGTAAAGATAATCAGGCTTTTAATGCCAATGTAATCGCTGTATCCCGCGGCAGGATCTTACTTGGAAGTGAGCTCCTGCGCGTCGAGCGCGATCATCAGTTCTTCGTCCGTGGAAATCACGAAGGTACGCACGCGGGCGCCCTCTGCCGTGACCTCGCGGTCGTCGCCGCGGCCTTCGTTCTTGGCCGGATCCACGCCGATGCCCATGAATTCCAGACCGTCTGCCACGCGCTGACGCAGATAGGCGTTGTTTTCGCCGATGCCTGCGGTGAACACGAGCGCATCAATGCCGCCCATTTCTGCGGCGTAGGCGCCGATGTAGCGCTTGATGGACTGGAACAGCATCTCACGGGCAATGTGTGCGCGGTGGTTGCCCGCCTCATCGGCAGCGCTGACGTCACGATAGTCGCCGGAAATGCCGGAGACAGCCAGCAGGCCGGATTTTTTATTCAGGATATCCACAACCTCGGAAGCGGACGCGCCGGTACGCTCGGCAATCACGCCCACAACAGCGGGATCGATCGAGCCGCTGCGTGTGCCCATGACCAGACCATCCAGCGGGGTCAGACCCATGGAGGTGTCAAAGCACTTGCCGTTTTTCACAGCTGCGACAGAAGAGCCGTTGCCTAGGTGGCAGGTAACAATCTTCAGTTCCTCGGCCGGCTTGCCGAAAAGCTCGGCGCAGCGGGCGGAAACATAACGGTGGGAAGTACCGTGGAAACCGTATTTCCGGATGCCGTACTTCTCATAATACTCATACGGAATTGCGTAGAGATAGGACTGCTCCGGCATGGACTGATGGAAAGCCGTGTCGAACACAGCCACCTGCGGTACGCCGGGCATGACCTTCTGGCAGGCACGGATGCCCATCAGGTTTGCGGGATTATGCAGGGGGCCAAGCGGGATGCATTCTTCAATCGCCGCCTCAACCTCCGGGGTGACAACCATACTGCCGGAGAATTTGGAACCGCCGTGCAGCACGCGGTGTCCGACCGCGTCAACCATCCCCATATCCGCGATCACGCCATATTCGCTGTTCGTCAGTTCCTTTAAGACGTGCTCGACCGCAACGGAATGATCGGGCATTTCGACATCACTTTCAAATACCACTTTTCCCGCGACGGAATGACGCATATGTCCGCCAAATCCAATGCGTTCGCAGATACCCTTCGCCAGAACCTCATGGTTGTCCATGTTGAAGAACTGGTATTTGAGCGAGGAGCTTCCTGCGTTGATAACAAGGATGTGCATAATTCTCATACCCTTCCTTTACTCATACTCTTCTTGAAAACCGCGTTGTTCCATGATAAAATCATAACACAAACGACCAAATTATATTTTACAACACAATTATGAAGAAAGCAAGTTTTTACGGCAAAAAACCAACGAAATATCGGAGCGGAATATCAGAAGGAGCCTGTTATGCGCGCAGTTGGCATCATATGCGAATATAATCCGTTTCACAGCGGCCATTCCTTCCATATCCGCCGTGCGCGGAAAATGACCGGGCTGCCCGTCGTATGTGCGATGAGCGGTCATTTTGTCCAGCGCGGGGAGCTTGCCGTGATGAACAAGTTCGCGCGGGCGGAAACTGCCGTGCGCTGCGGTGCGGATCTGGTTTTGGAGCTTCCCCTGCCCTGGGCCTGCGCCGGCGCGGGCACTTTCGCCGCGGGCGGGGTCGGGCTGCTGGCCGGGACGGGCATCGTCTCGCAGCTGGCCTTCGGCAGCGAATCCGCAGATCTCTCCGCCATCACCGCCGCCGCACGTCTGGACGGCGATCCGCAGGTCAACGACCGGATTCGTGCGCTGCTTTCCGGCGGCATGGAATACGCCGCCGCGCGGGAACAGGCCATACGGGAGGCAGACCCCGCAGCCGGTGCGCTGCTTGCCTCGCCGAACGACATTTTGGGCGTGGAATATGTGCGCGAAATCCGGGAAAACGGATATTCTATCACGCCGCTGCCCATCCGGCGCGAAGGCGCACGGCACGACGGCGCGCCGGATGGAGACTATGCCTCCGCATCGCATCTCCGGGCGCTCCTGCGCGCGGGACAGACGGAGGAGGCGCTTTCCTTTCTCCCTGCGGACGCACAGTCTGTTTTCATCAGGGAAATGCAGGCAGGCCGCGCGCCGGTGGATGGCCGCAGCCTTGACACCGCCATTCTGAGCGTCCTGCGGCGTATGGCGGCGCAGGATTTCGCCGTGCTTCCCGACATCAGCGAAGGGCTCGAGTACCGTCTGGCCCGTGCCGCACAGGAAGCGCTTGATCCGGCAGACTTCTGCGCCCGCGCGAAAACGCGCCGGTACTCCCACGCACGGCTGCGGCGCATCTGCATGGCGGCGTTTCTCGGCCTGCGGCAGGGTCTGACAGACGCGCCGGTTCCTTACGCACGCGTGCTGGCTTTTAATGATACCGGCCGGGCGCTTCTGCGGGAAATCCGCGGCATCCCGGTCATTACAAAGGCCGCCGACGGCCGGGCACTCGGCGCCGAAGCGGCTTCCTGTCTTTCGCTGGAGGCGCAGGCGGACGATTTGTTCGCGCTTGCCTATCCTTCCCGCGCGTGCCGCTTCGGCGGGCAGGGCTGGACGCAAAGTCCCGTTTATGTACGCACGGTCTAATCTTTTTTCATGTTAAAATGCAAAAAAACGGGCGTCCTTCCCCGGGTTTCGGGAAAAGACGCCTGTTTTCTTTTTTATTGCTTATAAACTGTCGCCCTCGTGAAGTTCTCCGCGTTCCCTGAAAAGCAGGGAAACGCACCAGAGTCCCGCAAGTCCGACCAGAGTGAATATCACACGGCTTACGGTGGCAAGCTGACCGCCGCAGATGTACGCGACGATATCAAATCCGAAGATTCCCACACTGCCCCAGTTCAACGCGCCGATTATCACGAGTATTAGCGCAATCCTGTCCATAATCATTCGACTCAACTCCTTTATGCGCCGTTAGTATGCGCCGGAGTCCGGTCCTTCATGTATGGAATTTTTTGCAATCACTCGCAGCCGTTTTCCGCCGGACTTTCCGGTGCATACGTCCAGCCCGTGATGCGCCGCCCCGGCAGAAAATAGCGCACCGGTTTTCTGACAGGGCAATCCGGCAAAACATCCACGACGGCAAGCTTGATTTTCATTTTTTCGGGTATGATAGATTTAATGTAGACGCACACGCGCTGTCCTTCCCGCAGTCCCTCATGCGGATCCGACAGCCCGGAGAGATTCGGCGCAAGTTCGATAAACACGCCATAGGATTCTATCCCACGAACGATGCCTTCCACGGTATCTCCGCTGTGAAAAAATGCCGCATTTTCTTCCCAGGTGCCCAATAATTCCTTGTGCGAAAGCATGACGCGTTTCAGCGTGCGGTCGATTTCCGTGACAACGGCCGGAATCAGCTGTCCGATCCGGAAACGCTCCGCCGGATGCCGGATCCGGGATACGGAAATATTTTCGATGCCGATAAACGAAGGGATTCCGCGCCCGATATCCACAAACGCACCGAAACATTCGAGCCGGCTGACTCTGCACCAGATGATTTCGCCGATATTCAGCCGGTTCATGAAGTACTCCATTGCCTCTTCCTGCGCCGCGCGCCGCGAAAGGAGAAAACGCGGCTCATCCTCCTGGCAGCCGGGCGCCCGCAGCACCTTGAAGCAGACCGGCCGGCCCACGCGGGAAAGAATGGCCACGTCTTTCTGGTTGTCGGGGTCGATGATCGCCTCCCTGCGCGGGATCACGACGGCACGCCCTCCCAGTTCCACAAACAGATTGCAGCAGCCGTCACAGCGGACGGCGCGCGCCTCCAGGGTCCGGCCTTCCAGACTGGCAGACTCCAGTCCCCGCCTGCCCGAAAGGAATTCCTGGTTTTCCGCCGTATCGCAAAGCAGTCCCTCCGGTGGGAATCTCATTTCACATCCCTTCCTTTCCGTCCCACTATATGCGGGGACTCCCTGTCCACATGCCTGAGGAAGGTATAAGCAGGCGAGGGAATGCGTACACTGCATTACGGGTGTGCCCGGCCGGCCGGAACGCGCTGTCCGCCGCCGCAATGTTCCGCCTTGTTTCCAAACTGCAACGAAGCTGCAAACAAAACCCCTTTACAGCCGGGTGAAAATGTTATATGCTATTAGTGGGATGATGAGAATCCCGATTATGCTGCATTTAGAGAGGTGATATAACGTGTTTGACAGTACCATCAAGTTTAAGCTCGACGCAGAGAGCAATGTCGATATGAAAAACGCCCTTTCCGAAGTATACAATGCTCTTGTGGAAAAAGGATATGATCCGATCAACCAACTTGTCGGTTACATTCTGAGCGAGGACCCGACTTATATCACCAATTATAAAAATGCGCGCACGTTAATCCGCAGGATTGATCGTGACGAACTTTTACAGGAGCTTTTGCGGAAGTATTTGGACGTATGAAGTACAATGAATTGGGAAAAACCGGGCTCGTTGTTTCCAGATTATGTTTCGGTTCTCTCACAATGGGGCCATTGCAAGCCGGATTTGATCCTGCTGAAGCAGGTGAGATTCTGGCTTTTGCTTTTGAAAAGGGCATCAACTTCGTTGATATGGCACAGCTTTACGGCGTGTATCCCTACGTTCGGGAGGGACTTCGCCGCTGGGGCCGTGACAACATCATACTCACTTCAAAATCCTATGCATACGAACGGCAGATGGCGCTCGACGCCGTCGATGAGGCGCGCCGCGCCCTGGACCGCGATGTGATCGACATTTTCATGCTGCACGAGCAGGAAAGCGAGCACACCTTCCGCGGCCATATGCCCGCGCTGGAGGCGCTTTATGACCTGAAGGCAAAAGGCGTGATCCGCGCGGTCGGCGCATCCACGCACCATGTTGCCGGTGTGCGCGCCGCCGCGGCGCTCGGCCTTGACGTGATCCACCCCCTGATCAACGTTGAAGGCTGGGGCATCGTGGACGGCACGCGCGAGGAAATGGAAAGCGCCGTGCAGGACGCCTATGCAAAAGGGATCGGCATTTACATCATGAAGGCTTTCGGCGGCGGCAATCTGCACCGCCGGAGCGGCGAGTGCCTGCGCTATGTGCTGGGGCTCCCCTTTGCCGATTCCGTGGCCGTCGGTATGCAGAGCAAAGATGAAGTGGAGGCAAATATTCACTTTTTTGAAACCGGTTCCTATACACCGGAACAGGAAGCGCGTTTACAGGCAAAAAGACGCAGAATCCACGTGGAAGACTGGTGCGTCGGTTGCGGAAACTGCACGCAGCACTGCCCCCAAGGTGCTGCAAGTGTGGTGGACGGACGGATGCAGGTGGACCGCGAAAAATGCGTTTTGTGTGGTTATTGTTCCGCTTTCTGTGATATGTACGCGATAAAAATGTTGTAAAACCGGCGCAATTCGACAAATGTACCAAGAACATTTGTGCAATTCGACAGTTTACAAAAGTGTCAGTCCATGTTATGATTGTTACAAATCAGTAACAAAGCAGTAACATGGTATGTTTTCAGAATGTAAGGAGGCGCACGATGGCGACAGCCAAAAAAAACGCAAAAGATTACCTTGAATATAAAGGCAAGCCGCTGATTCGCTCCGGAAACACCCTTTATTACGGTGATATGAAGGATGAATACATCATCATGCTGCAGATTCTCGATACCGTGGAAAGTCACGGCCTGAATATCGCAAACCGGGTCATGATCACGCTCATGCGTACCGATGAATCCCTGAATCCGCTGGAGCGGATTGTAAAGACCGGCGAAAAAACCGGCATTTATTCTGCAATAGACGTTGCATCTGTGTGGTTGAACCGTGCATTGACATCTAAGTAATATTGACGTCTAATTCTTGTACTTTTTGGGGGATGTACAATGAACCGTTTCACGAGAAGAGTAATTGTATTGGTCTGCGTGCTTTGTGTCGTTTTATCGGGCATGAGCTTCGCGGTCGACGGGGTAGTAAACGCCTCGGCATTGTTTGTCCGGACGGAAACGTCCACGGACTCCGAGAGCATCGGAAAAGTTTACAACGGGGAAACCGTTGACGTCACCGGCCGCGTCGGTGACTGGTACATAGTCAATTATAACGGACAGTCCGCCTATGTATTCGCCGAATACGTTGACATGGGCGACGTGCAGGTGCAGTCCTCCATGGGCTCCATCACAGGCAGCACGGTAAACGTCCGTTCCGCGCCCGGCACGGACAACGAGATTTTAGGCCGCCTGATGGACGGCACAATGGTCACGATTCTGGCAATCGAGGACGGCTGGTATAAAATTAAGTTTGTCGACCTGATCGGCTATGTCCATCCGGACTACCTGAGTGTTGACGGCCTGGTATTCACTTACATGACCGTGCAGGAAGACGGCACCACTGCCGTTTCCTATACCAATGATCCGGCGCCGGTCGCTGCCACCACCATCGGCGGACAGATCGTGGAATATGCGTACAAATATCTGGGTTATGCCTACGTTTACGGCGGCGAGAGCCCAGAGGAAGGGTTTGACTGCTCCGGCTTTGTGCAGTATGTTTACGCGCAGATGGGCTACTCTCTGAACCGCACCGCTTCCGATCAATATGAAAACGGTGTTGCCGTCTCTTATGATGATCTGCAGCTTGGCGACCTCGTGTTCTTCTCCCGCGGTTCCAAGGCCATCGGCCATGTTGGTATCTATGTTGGCGATGGATATTTCATCCATGCCACTTCCCCCGGCGATGTTGTCCGCGTAACAGCGCTCTCGACCGATTATTACACCACGCGATATGTCGGCGCAAGACGCATTGCCTGATCTGAAGGAAAAAAATATAGCGGCTGGGATTTCCAGCCGCTGTTTTTTTATCAGTAACCCCGGCCCACAGGAAAATTTCCTCGGGCCGGGGTTTTGCTGCGTCAGTTTCCGCGTTTTTCGATCTTGTCAATAGCTTCCCACAGGCCCTGGAGATACGTCGCGCCAAGTGCGCGGTCGTAAAGGCCATAGCCCGGACGTGCCTGCTCGCCCCAGATCATGCGGCCGTGGTCCGGACGGATATAACCGTCGAATCCGGACTCATAGAAGGCGCGCACGATCTCGAACATATCGAGGTCGCCGCAGGAAGAGAGATGTGCCGCCTCGTCAAAGTCCTGCGGTGAGTGGTGCTTGATGTTGCGGATGTGCGTAAACGGGATGCGGTCGGCAAATTCCCGCACAATGGCCGGGATATCGTTCTTCACGTTGGAGCCCAGGCTGCCGGTGCAGAGCGTGATGCCGTTATAGGGGCTGGGGTTCAGTGCCAGGAAGGTGCGGATGTTTTCCGCGCTGGTGATGACCTTCGGCAGGCCGTAAAGCGGCCATGGCGGATCATCCGGATGGATACCCATGTGGATGTCACAGCGCTCCGCAGTCGGGATCACCGCATCCAGGAAGTATTTCATGTTTGCCCAGTACTGTTCCGTTGTGAAGGACTGGTAAAATTCAATGTCCGCCGCCATGGCGCCCATGCGCTCCGGTTCCCAGCCCGGCAGAGAATAGCCGCGCGAGCCGCCCAGCATCGCGTCCGCGAAGTGGGAAGGATCCAGCTTCAGTACTTCCTCGTGACGGTAGGAAAGCGCCGTGCTTCCGTCGGGCAGCGGATGGTCCAGTTCATTGCGCGCCCAGTCCAAAACCGGCATAAAGTTATAGCACAGGCATTTTACGCCCGCCTGGGCAAGATTTTCGATGGTTTTAATGTAGTTCTCGATATAGCGGTCACGCGTCGGCAGGCCTTTTTTGATGTCCTCGTGGATGTTGACGCTTTCGATGACCTCCATCTCAAGTCCGGCGGCATTCACCTCGTCGCGCAGAGCAATGAGCTGCTCGGCCGGCCAGACTTCGCCGACCGGAATCTGCGGAATCATCGTGGCAACGCCTGTCACACCCGGCGTCTGCCGGATCTGCTGAAGCGTCACGCTGTCATCTCCATAGGGGAACCAGCGCAGAATCATTTTCATAGCATTTCCTCCTGATTGTATTTCAGTAAACAGGCTTCTCTCTGTATTCTTCAGGCTGCAACGTCAGGCAAGGTACCGGCAAAGCGTTGCCCGTACCGCACCGCGTCCCGCCGTCAGTTCGCGGAACATTCCCTCGATCTTCTCGCCCAGGCCCACGGCATACAGATCGCTTCCAAACAGCACCGCATTGGAGAGGATCGGCTGTAAAGCCGCGTGTACATCATACGCTTCGCCGATTTTCACGCCGGCGAGCAGCGGGCAAAGGGTGTCAAGCATGGGGTCGGAGCTGAGCGTCATGGGCTGGAGCTCATCGTCCAGCGCCAGGAGATAGCGGCACCAACCGGCGATTGCCAGCGGGATATAGGTCAGGTTTGCCGCATCAAGCGCGGGGCTTGCCGCATAGGATTTGATGGTCTCTCCGAAGCGGATGCCGACCTTTTGGGAGGTATCGCACGCAATGCGCTGCGGTGCGTCCGGGATAAAGGGGTTCGGCAGGCGATCGCGGATGACCTCCGCAATGAAATCGCGCGGCGAGAGGATGCCCGGATCAACGACAACCGGCATTCCCTCGTCATAGCCGATATGCTCCACCAGCGCGGCAAGCTGCGGATCGCGCATTTCCGCCGCGATGGACGTATAACCCAGCAGGCAGCCATATACGGCCAGCGCCGTATGCAGGGGATTCAGGCAGGTCGTCACCTTCATGCGTTCGACGTTGTTGACGGTTTCACGGTCCGTCATATATACGCCCGCTTTTTCCAGCGCAGGACGTCCGTTCGGGAACTTGTCTTCTACAACGAGGTACTGCGGCGCCTCCGCATTGACAAACGGCGCAATATAGGTGTTGCGGCTCGTGATAATGGCGTTCATGTCCGCAACGCCGGCCTCCGCAAGCTGGCGGGCAATCTCATCCGCCGGACGCGGCGTGATCTTGTCGATCATGCTCCACGGGAAAGCCACGCAGTGTTCGTCCTCCAGATAGGCCACGAAATCCTGCGGCACATGGCCGCGCTTTGCCCACTCGCGCGCCACGGTCAGCACGGAGGTCTGCAGCTTTTCGCCATTATGGGAGCAGTTATCCATGGAGACAAGCGAGAGCGGATACCGCCCCGCCTGATAGCGTTCGTAAAGCAGTGCTGTCACAACGCTCATGGCATGTGACGCATATGCCGGGCCATTTTCCAGGTCGGCCGTTACAAACGGGAAGAATGCGCCCGCCATATCGGTCAGGGCATAGCCCTTCTCGGTGATTGTGAAGCTGACCATCTGCAGGCCGGGGTCGCGGAAAATCTCGCGCAGGCGCGCGGCAGAGGCTTCCTCCTTCAGATTGGCTTTCACGCCCTCCGCGATGGAAGCAATAATTTTTTTGTCCGTCGAACCGTTCGGCAGCAGGGAAACCAGCAGCGTCAGGTTGTCAAACGGCGCATAAATCCGATCGATAATGTCATAGTCAAAGGTTTCCGCCGCGATAATACCGCGGTCGCACTCCCCTTTGTTCAGCAGTTCCTGCCCGAGCGCGGCAATGAAGCCGCGGAAAATGTTGCCCGCGCCAAAGTGAATCCACACCGGCGCAGCTTTGGTTTTTTCTGCCATGGCAGTATAATCAAAGGAGGGAAGCGCCACGTCAAGGGCCGCCCACGCCGCCCGGTCCCGCAGGCTTTCCGCACATAATTTCATAAGATCAGCCTTCTTTCTGCATATTCCGTGAAGTTTGGCTCTTTCACGGCAATTATAGCATTTTTGTGCCTGCACCGCAAGAAAAATTACGCAAAATCATGCTGTAAATTTCCTGTTTTCCGGCACAGAACCGGCTTCCGGCAGGAAGTGCAAAATCCGCATCAAAACACCGCAAAACACTGCGCCACGCAAAAAAAGTCAGGCATTTTCCGGTGGATTCAGCAGAATTTTGGGATTGACTTTTGCAAAATTCTCTGCTATACTGTCGCAGGATCATTTGGTTATATAGGCTCGTAATTCGGTCGAGCGTTTCTACAGGCTGCCGCAACAGCCGGCTATAACATCCCGCGCAGATGGGAGCGTTTTAGCCCTGCTGCCGCGGTTATTTTTTTGTGCAAAAGGAGCCCTGTTCATGAAAACGGACGTACTCATCATCGGCACCGGCCCCGCCGGTATCTTTACGGCGCTGGAGCTTTTGAAAAAAGGAAGTCAGAAGAAAATTGTCATGGTCGAAAAAGGCCTGCCCATCGAACGCCGCCATTGCCCCAAGGAAAAAACGCGCCGCTGTGTGGACTGCCGTCCGCACTGCAACATTACAACCGGTTTCTCCGGCGCGGGCGCCTTTTCGGACGGCAAACTCTCGCTCAGTTATGAGGTCGGCGGCGACCTGCCGAATCTGGTCGGCGCAGAGCTTGTGCAGGAAACCATCCACTATGCCGACAGCATTTATCTGGAGTTCGGCGCGGATGAAAAAATCGAAGGCATCAACAACAGCGCGGAAGTCAAGGAAATCCGCAAAAACGCCATCAAGGCCGGATTGAAGCTGGTGGACTGCCCCATCCGCCACCTGGGCACGGAGCGCGCGCAGGCGATCTATCTGGCGATCCAGAACCTGCTGCTTTCGCGCGGCGTGGAGATTTATTTTGAGCATGCGTGCAACGAACTGATTATCCAGGACGGAAAATGCCTGGGCGCACGGATTGAGGGCCGTTCCGGCAGCTTTGAGTGCCTGGCCGGGCACACCATCGTGGCAACCGGGCGGCGCGGTTCCGAATGGCTGGAGCATCAGTGCGCGCAGTATGACATTGCGCACCAGCCCGGCACCGTTGACATCGGCGTCCGCGTGGAGGTGCGCAACGAAGTCATGGAGTTCGTCAACCGCGTGCTGTATGAATCCAAACTCATCGGTTATCCGCAGCCTTTTAAAAACAAGGTGCGCACCTTCTGCCAGAACCCCGGCGGTTTCGTGAGCCAGGAGAATTACGACAATCACCTGGCCGTCGTCAACGGCCATTCCTATAAGGAGCGCAAGTCAAACAACACGAACCTTGCCATTCTGTGCTCACACAATTTCTCCGTGCCATTCAATCAGCCCATTGCCTATGCGCAAAAGGTGGGAGAACTGACCAATATGCTCGGTGACGGGCACATTCTCGTGCAGCGCTTCGGCGATATTCTCGACGGCAAGCGCACCTGGCAGAAAGAACTGTCGCAGTCGAACGTTGTCCCCACCCTGCCGGACGCCGTGGCGGGCGACATCACCGCCGCCATGCCCTACCGCGCCATGACGAATATTATCAACTTCATTCAGGCGGCAGATATCGTCGTGCCGGGGTTTGCGGCGCCGGAGACTCTGCTGTATTCCCCGGAGCTGAAGTTTTACAGCAACAAAATCAAACTGGACGATGATCTTGACACCAATGTCAGCGGCCTGCACTGTCTGGGCGACTCCAGCGGCTGGACACGTGGTCTGATGATGGCGTCTGTCATGGGCGTTTTGATGGCGCGAAAGATTTTGGCCGAATAAGCGAAAAGCACAGCGTATGCTGTGCTTTTTTCCTCATTTTCTATATCGGCCGACCGTTTCCCGGATAGTGGAAAGGAACGATTCTTCGCCAAACGTGTTGAGCTTAAAAAACATCGCCTGACTGCCGCCCGAGGTGATGGCGCATAAATGTATCCTGCCGTCGGCCTGTATGAGCGTCAGGTTCAGGCTGACGCGGTTGCCGCCCAGAGCGCTATATCGTTCGTAGACACGTACTGCACAGCGGCAATGCTCTGTCTGAAAATCCGAAGTCTCCTCGCAGCTTGCCGTACTGCTTCCATCAAGTACCGCGTCTTCAATTTCGCGTAGGATCTGATGAAAATTACCGGAAAGTTCGCATTCCAGCTTTGCCATACACATTGCCTCCTTCCTTTCTCTGAAATGATTTTATCAAATTTTCTCTATGCCTGCAAGGACAGTTTCCTGCAAGCTTGCCATTTCCCTTTTCTTCGATTTATGGTACAATAAAGAGAATACATTGCAGTACAAACGATGGAGGCATCATGAAGCGGCTTGTTGTAGGTGTTTTGGCGCACGTTGACGCAGGGAAAACAACCCTCTCCGAGGGGATGCTGTACGTAAGCGGCAGCATCCGGCGGCTCGGACGCGTCGACCATCAGGATGCATTTCTGGACACCTATGCACTGGAGCGCGAGCGCGGTATCACCATTTTTTCCAAACAGGCGGTATTTCGCACCGGCGATCTGGAGCTGATGCTGCTCGATACGCCGGGTCATGTCGATTTTTCCAGTGAAATGGAGCGCACGCTGCAGGTGCTGGACTACGCCATTCTGGTCATCAGCGGCACAGACGGCGTTCAGGTGCACACGCGCACGCTTTGGCGCCTTTTGGCGCAGCATGGCATCCCCACGTTCCTGTTTATCAACAAAATGGACCTGGCCGGCGCCGACCGCAGCGCTCTGCTGGCTGAATTGCGCCAGCAGCTTTCCGAAAGCTGCGTGGATTTCAGCGCAGGCCGGGACGAGAACTTTTTAGAAAACGTCGCCATGTGTGACGAGGACGTTTTAAACCGGTATTTTGAAAGCGGTGCCGTGTCGGATAGGGACATCCGGACGCTGATCCGCCGCCGGCAGCTTTTCCCCTGCTATTTTGGCTCCGCCTTAAAGCTGGAGGGGATCGACGCCCTGCTCGAGGGGCTTTCGCGCGACACGGCAGAGCCCCGCTTCCGCGGGGAATTCGGCGCAAAGGTTTATAAAATTGCCCGGGATGAGCAGGGCCGCCGCCTGACTTATCTGAAAGTGACCGGCGGCGTGCTGCGCGTGAAGGATGTGCTTTCCGGCATCAGCGCAAGCGGCGAGCCCTGGGAGGAAAAAGCCGACCAGCTGCGGCTTTATTCCGGAACCAGGTTTCAGGCGCTGGACGAAGCGTCCGCCGGAATGGTCTGCGCCGTTACGGGACTGACCATGACCTGGCCCGGCGAGGGGCTGGGCATCGAGGCAGCCTCCGTGCCGCCGGTTTTGGAGCCCGTTTTAAATTACCAGATCATTTTACCGGACGGCTGCGATCCGCACACGGCACTTGCAAAATTCCGGCAGCTTGAGGAAGAGGATCCGCAGCTTCACATCGTCTGGAACGAGCATCTGCGCGAAATTCACGTCAAACTGATGGGCGAAGTACAGCTGGAGATCCTGCGGCATCTGATCTTTGAGCGTTTTGGCATCGCCGTGGAATTCGGCACAGGGAACATCGTTTACCGCGAAACCATCGCCGCGCCGGTGGAAGGCGTTGGCCACTTCGAACCGCTGCGGCATTATGCGGAAGTGCATTTACTGTTGGAGCCCGGCGAACCCGGACGAGGGCTGACATTTGATACGGCCTGTTCGGAGGACGTACTGGACCGAAACTGGCAGCGGCTGATTCTGACGCACCTTGCCGAGCGCGAGCACATCGGCGTGCTGACCGGCTCCCCGCTCACAGACATGAACATTACGCTCATTGCCGGGCGCGCGCACCTCAAGCATACGGAGGGCGGCGACTTCCGGCAGGCCACCTACCGGGCCTTGCGCCAGGGGCTGATGTGCGCGCAGAGTATTTTACTGGAACCCTACTACGATTTCCGGCTGGAACTGCCGCCGGAGTCCTTGGGCCGCGCCATGAATGACATCGGGAAACTGCACGGTTCCTTTTCCCCGCCGGAAACCTATGGCGACACCGTCGTTTTAACCGGCAGCGCGCCCGTTTCCACCATGCGTGACTATGCCGCGGAGCTTACTTCCTATACAAAGGGGCGCGGCAGGCTTTCCTTTACGCTGAAAGGCTATGCACCCTGTCACAACACAGAGCAGGTGATCGCCGAAATCGGGTATGACCCCACGCGCGACCCCGACAATTCGCCGGATTCGGTTTTCTGTGCGCATGGCGCAGGTTTTTCCGTGCGCTGGGATCATGTAAGAGAGTATATGCACATCGACACCGGCCTGCGTCTGGGAGAGGAGGCCGCCGGGGCCGAACCGCAGGACCCCTCCCCCGGTTCCGGACCGCGCATGGCCGCCGCGCCGCGCTATTCCGGCACCCTGCGCGAGGATCGGGAACTGGAAGCCATCTTTGAACGCACATACGGGCCGATCAAGGACGGACATTATTTTGATCCCAAGCCGGTCGTGCGCGAGCGGCTTCAGGAAAACTTCCGGATTTTGGATCTCGGTGCGGAATACCTGCTTGTGGATGGTTACAACATCATCTATGCGTGGGAGGATCTGAAAAAACTGGCCGCGGTCAATATGGACGCGGCGCGGCACACGCTGATGGATATTCTGAGCAATTACCAGGGATTCCGCAAATGTGTCCTGATCCTCGTATTCGACGCGTATCAGGTACAGCGCTCCGTCTGCGACGTGGAGCGCTATCACAACATTTACGTGGTCTATACCAAAGAAGCGGAAACCGCGGATATGTATATCGAGCGCACCACTTATGAAATCGGACGGCACCGGCGTGTGCGTGTGGCGACCTCCGACGGGATGGAACAGCTCATCATTCTCGGGCACGGCGCCATGCGTATTTCCGCACGGGCTTTCCGGGAAGAAGTGGAACAGGCAAAAATCCAGATTTCCGAAATCATCCGGCGTATCAACGAAAGCTAATACCGGGCATTTCGGTTTCCACAGAACTTTTTTTGCGAGGCTTTTATGATCAGAAGCGTACAGGATATGACGGAAGGCCGGCTTGGAAAACAGATTTTTGTTTTCAGCCTGCCCCTGATGCTGTCAAACGTTTTACAGGTACTTTTCAACATGACCGACATTGCCGTTGTCGGCCGTTTTGCCGGTTCCGCGGCGCTCGGTTCGGTTGGCTCCACCGCCATACTCATCACGCTGTTTACCGGATTTCTGATCGGCGTGGGCGGCGGAATCAATGTCCTCGTGGCCCGCAGTGCAGGCGCCCGCGCAGCGCGCGACGTGCGGGAATTTGTGCATACATCAGCGCTTTTATCCCTGCTCATCGGCCTTTCCCTTGCCGTGCTCGGTCTTGTTTTCTCGCGCGGCCTTTTGGAACTGCTCGGCACAAAGGATGAGCTGATCGACGGCGCAACGGTGTACCTGCGCATTTATCTGCTTGGTATGCCGGCGCTGGCCGTGTATAACTTTGGCAACGCCGTTTTAAGCGCCGTGGGCGACACGCGCCGGCCGCTTTATTTTCTTTCCGTCGCAGGTGTTCTCAACGTCCTTTTAAATCTCTTTTTTGTGATCGTTTGCAGGCTGGACGTGGCCGGTGTGGCCATTGCCAGCGTTATCGCGCAGTATGTCTCGGCATTTTTAGTGGTCCTGGCCCTGTGCACCAGTCAGGAAATGTACTCCCTGCGTTTTTCCGCGCTGCGGATTCATCCGAAAAAGGCCCGCTGCGTTTTGGCGCTGGGCATCCCGGCAGGACTGCAAAACGCCATTTTTGCTATTGCGAACCTGTTTATTCAAGCCGGTGTCAACACCTTTGATGCCACTATGGTGGAGGGCAACTCGGCCGCCACCAATGCCGATGCGCTGGTTTACGACGTCATGGCTGCATTTTACACGGCCTGCGCCAGTTTTATGGGGCAAAACTTCGGCGCCGGGAAGCGCGACCGTGTTTTGAAAAGCTATTTCATCAGTCTGGCCTATTCCTTCGGCATCGGTGCCGCCCTGGGGCTGCTGCTTGTCCTGTTCGGACGGCAGTTCCTTGCGCTGTTTACGACGGAGTCCGCGGTGATTGACGCCGGTATGGCACGTCTGACCGTGATGGGCTGTTCCTACGCACTTTCCGCCTTCATGGACTGCACCATTGCCGCTTCGCGCGGCCTTGGGAAGAGCTTTGTGCCAACGGTCATTGTCATCCTGGGTTCCTGTGTTTTCCGCGTGATCTGGGTTTATACCATATTCGCCTATTTCCACACGATCACTTCTCTGTATCTGCTCTATGCGTTTTCCTGGGGCATTACGTCTGTGGCCGAAATTGCGTATTTCGTGCACTGCTACCGCAAAACGCAGGCAGTATTCCTTTCGACCTGAAAAACCGAACATTGCAAAAGCACCCGGCGCGAGGCAAGTTCCATTTCCTCGTACCGGGTGCTTTTTTTGATCCTTTATTCGGCGGTTTCCGTCGCCAGCAGGCTCAGGATCGCCTGGTCGGCGCTCCAGAAATAAGCGCCTTCACCTAAAAGTTCCGTAACGCCTGCGCGGTCAAAATAGGTGCGGACCGAATCCGTCATGCCGCAGAAGGCAACGCTCCGACCCTGCGCCTTCAGGCTTTCACAGAGCATCAGGATAGCCTGCGCGCCGGAGACATCCACGCTGGGCATTCCGCGCATGGACAGAATCACATGGTCATAGGCCGGCATTTCCGCCATGCGGTGGTTAAATTCGTCCACCGCGCCGAAGAACAGCGGCCCGGTGATATAGGCAACGCCCGCAGTTTCCAGAATCGGCTCCTTCCCCTCGATCGTGCGCAGGCGGTTTGCGTCGATCGACGAAAAGCTGACTTTGATATGGCTGGATTTTGCAATGTAAAGCAGCGCGGAATACAGTGCGCCCAGCAGAATCGCCACCGTCAGGTCAAAAATGACCGTGGCAGCCATGGTAATCACAAACTGGCTGATACCGGACTTGAACTTGCGGCGGAAGATATAGCGGATACCCTCCCAGTCGTTCATGCGCCAGGCAGTCACCATCAAAACGCCGGCGAGCGCCGCCAGCGGCAGCCTTGCCATCACGCCGCCCAACAGGAACATAGACGCCAGCAGGAACAGCGAGTGAAAAATGCTGGCAAGTCTGGTCTGCTGGCCGGATTTGATTGCCACGCTGGTACGCGCGATGGCCGCCGTTGCAGGTACGCCGCCGAAGAGCGGCAGCAGGATATTGCCCACCCCCTGCGCGATCAATTCCTGATCCGCATGGAACACTTCGTTTTTCATACGCGACGCAGACGCGCCGCACAGCAGGCTTTCGATCATGCCCAGCGCCGCAATGGTGACAATCGGGGAAATCAGACTGCCCAGCACGGAAAAATCCAGCTGCGTGAAATCGAGACGGTCAGAAAGCAGCAGTGTGCGGGGAATGTCGCCCACCACAGCCAGGGAATCCATACCGGCCACCGTCGATACAACCGTGGCCAAAATGATGCCGACCAGGGAACCAGGCACCTTGGCGTTCCACTTTTTCGGCCACGCCAGCATCAGCGCAACGACCAGCAGTCCAATCAGCATGGCCTGCCAATTGATATGGAAGCCCAGCCGTCCATAGGAAGCCAGCTTTGCCAGATTGGACGTCCCCTCGGAAACCGTGCCGAAGAAATTGTCAATCTGGCCCATCGCAATGATCACTGCGATACCGGAGGTGAAGCCCATTACCACCGGCATGGGGATGAAGCTGATCAGGCGGCCCAGCTTGAAAATACCGGCCAACAGCAGAATGATGCCCGCTGCCAGGCAGGCAAGGAACATACTTTGCAGGCCATAGGAGGCTACGATGGATACCAGCACCGCGCTCATGGCGCCGGTCGGACCGGAAACCTGATAAGACGCGCCGCCGAGGACTGCAATGACAATACCGGCGATGATCGCCGTGACCAGTCCGGCGGCAGCCGTTGCGCCGGAGGAAACACCAAACGCCAGCGCCAACGGAAGCGCCACAGCACACACCGTCAGGCCCGCCATCATGTCTTTCAGCAGGCTGGCGCCGTTATAACCGGAGAATTCGCTTTTCAGGCTCTGAAAAAACCGTGAAATCATGCCAAATACCTCACTTTGTCACAAGTTTTTTCATTATAGCACGGCAGATAGTGCCGCGCAATGTGAAAACTACATAGGATAAACGGCGGGTCTTTCCTGCCTGTGGTGCATATAGCCAAGAAGCGGCCCGGGACGTACGCGCGACACAAAAAAGCCGCCCGGATAACTCCGGGCGGCGCTTTTGAAACACCTTACTGATTCTTAATCGCAGCCTGTGCGGCGGCAAGACGCGCAATCGGGACACGGAACGGGGAGCAGGAAACATACGTCAGGCCGGTCTTGTGGCAGAATTCAACGGAGGACGGGTCGCCGCCGTGTTCGCCGCAGATGCCGAGCTTGATGTCCGGACGGGTCTGGCGGCCAAGCTTGCAGGCCATGTCGATCAGACGGCCAACACCGGTCTGATCGAGGCGGGCAAACGGGTCATTTTCATAAATCTTGTTCGCATAATAGGAATCCAGGAACTTACCGGCGTCATCGCGGCTGAAGCCGAAGGTCATCTGGGTCAGGTCGTTCGTACCGAAGGAGAAGAACTCCGCTTCCTTCGCAATCTCGTCGGCCGTCAGTGCAGCACGCGGGATCTCGATCATGGTACCGACATGATACTGCATATCGGAACCGGCAGCACGGATTTCCTCATCGGCAGTTTCCACGACAACCTTCTTGACAAAGGCCAGTTCCTTGACCTCGCCGACCAGCGGGATCATGATTTCCGGAACAATATTCCACTCGGGATGCTTCTTCTGTACGTTCAATGCGGCGCGGATCACGGCGCGGGTCTGCATACGGGCGATTTCCGGATACGTAACGGCCAGACGGCAGCCACGGTGACCCATCATCGGGTTGAATTCATGCAGGCCGGCGATGATCGCCTTGATCTGGCTGACGGTCTTGCCCTGGGTATTGGCCAGCAGCTCGATGTCCTTTTCCTCGGTCGGAACGAACTCGTGCAGCGGCGGATCCAGGAAGCGGATGGTAACGGGGCAGCCTTCCATGGCCTCGTAAATGGCCTCGAAGTCGCCCTGCTGCATCGGCAGCAGCTTGGCAAGCGCGGCTTCGCGCTCTTCCACGGTGTCGGAGCAGATCATCTCGCGAATCGCGGAGATACGGTCCGGCTCAAAGAACATATGCTCAGTGCGGCAGAGACCGATGCCCTCTGCACCGAACTCACGTGCCTGGCGCGCATCCTTCGGCGTGTCGGCATTCGTGCGAACCTTCAGCGTGCGGTATTTATCAGCCCAGGCCATGATGCGGCCGAATTCGCCGGAAATGGTGGCCGGGACAGTGGCGATTGCTTCGCCGTAAATGTTACCGGTGGAGCCGTCCAGGGAGATCCAGTCGCCCTCGTGATACTCACGGCCGGCCAGCGTAAAGACTTTGTTGGCTTCGTCCATATGAATGGCGCCGCAGCCAGAAACACAGCAGGTGCCCATGCCGCGCGCGACCACCGCCGCGTGGGAGGTCATGCCGCCGCGCACCGTCAGGATGCCCTGTGCGTAATGCATGCCTTCGATGTCCTCAGGGGAGGTCTCGAGACGAACGAGAACGACCTTCTCGCCGCGCTTACCCCACTCAACCGCGTCCTCAGCGGTAAAGACGACCTTGCCGCAGGCAGCGCCGGGGGATGCCGGAAGTGCGGAAGCGATCGGCTGAGCCTTTTTCAGGGCAGCTGCCTCAAACTGCGGGTGCAGCAGCGCATCCAGCTGCTTCGGGTCAATCATGGCGAGTGCTTCCTTCTCGGAGATCATGCCCTCATCCACGAGGTCACAGGCGATTTTCAGCGCCGCAGCAGCGGTACGCTTGCCGTTACGGGTCTGGAGCATATACAGCTTGCGATCTTCGATCGTAAACTCCATATCCTGCATATCGCGGTAATGGTTTTCAAGGATCTTGCAGATTTCCTGGAACTGCGTAAACACCTCGGGCATGATTTCAGCCATCTTGTCAATGGGCATTGGCGTACGAACGCCGGCGACGACATCCTCGCCCTGCGCATTCATCAGGAATTCGCCCATCAGCTTCTTTTCGCCGGTAGCGGGGTTACGGGTAAAGGCAACGCCGGTGCCGGAGGTCTCGCCCATGTTGCCGAAGGCCATCATCTGTACATTGACAGCGGTGCCCCAGGAATACGGGATCTCGTTCTGCATACGGTAGAAGTTTGCGCGGGGGTTGTCCCAGGAACGGAACACGGCCTTAATGGCGCCCATGAGCTGCTCCTTCGGGTCATCCGGGAAGTCCGTGCCGAGCTTGGACTTATATTCGGCCTTGAACTGGTTGGCCAGGTTCTTGAGATCGTCTGCATCCAGCTCGACGTCCTGCGTGACGCCCTTTTCTTCCTTCAGCTTATCGATCAGCTCTTCAAAATACTTCTTGCCGACTTCCATAACAACGTCGGAATACATCTGGATAAATCTTCTGTAGCAGTCCCAGGCCCAGCGGGGATTGCCGGACTTTGCCGCGATGACATTCACAACGTCCTCATTGAGGCCGAGGTTCAGGATGGTGTCCATCATGCCCGGCATGGAAGCGCGTGCGCCGGAACGGACGGAGACAAGCAGCGGGTTCTCGCGGTCGCCGAACTTCTTTCCGGTGATCTCTTCCATCTTGGCGATATATTCCATGATCTGTGCCTGAATCTCATCATTGATCTGGCGGCCATCCTCGTAATACTGCGTACAGGCCTCGGTGCTGATGGTGAAGCCCTGCGGGACAGGCAGTCCCAGCTTCGTCATCTCCGCAAGGTTTGCGCCCTTACCGCCGAGCAGTTCACGCATCTTGCCATTGCCCTCTGAGAATAAATACACATACTTATGCGCCATGTGTGATCCTCCTTCACTTCGTTTGTATCAAACTTTCGCAGAATTGACTTTTGTGGGGGAAAGACACGCCGTGTGACTTTCCATTAAGGTATTATACTATAAAACTTGTGGAAATGTACAGCTTTTTTTCGATTTTTTTGCCTTGCTTCCTGTAATTCTTCACAAAAAACATTTTTGCAAGTTTTGGTTCGTTTTCCTTCATGTAAAAATATTTTTCCCCTTTTCCGGCTGTTTTAGCCACGAAAGTAAAACTTTACTGCATTATTTTTCCTTGAAATCCTGCAAATATTTTTCCGAACCGAAAAAATGCGTGTTTCCGGCGGCAAAATTTTCGTGACACGGCAAAATATTTTCATTCAAATTGCATGGCCGCCTGCCGCTTCCCAGTATGGTATACTGAATCATACCATCCATATCTGAAAACGAGGGATATTTATGCTGATTGATTTTCATGTGCACTGCTTTCCGGACAAGCTTGCCGCCGGCGCAGTCGGCAGCCTGCACAAAGCCTCCGGCTATCCGTATTATACGAACGGGACGCTTGCCGACACCCGGGAAAAGCTCGATGCATGGGGTGTGGACAAGGCTGTTTTACTGAACATCGCGGTTTCTCCCAGGACGCAGCACAGCGTCAACAATTTTGCAATCGAAGCAAACGACGGCCAGCGGTTTTTTGCCTTTGGCTCCGTACATCCTGACGCACCGGATGCACTGCAGGAGCTGGACCGCCTGAAGGCGGCAGGAATCCGGGGCATCAAGCTGCACCCGGCCTATCAGGGCTTTGCGGCCGATGACCGCAAAGTCTATCCCATCTATGCGCGCTGTGCGGAGCTGGATCTGGCCGTTGTGTTCCACGCAGGCTGGGACATTGCTTTCCCGGATGCCCGCTGTTCCGAACCCGAGCAGTGCGAAAAAGTGATCCGAGACTTTCCCTCCTGCCGCTTTGTGCTGGCTCATCTGGGCGGCATGGAGCGCTGGGACGAAGTGGAACGCCGGCTGTGCGGCAAAGACGTTTATCTGGATCTTGCTTTTGTCGGTGAAGCCATGCAGGCGGACAGACTCCGTCACCTTCTCGGTCTGCATGACCCGAAGCGTCTGCTGTTTGCCACCGACTGTCCCTGGAGCACGCCGCCGCGCCTTTCCGCCCTGCTGGACGAAGCGGGCATCACCGGGGAACTGCGGGAAAATATTAACCACCGGAACGCAGAAGCGCTTTTGCGGCTGTAACGGTATCCTGCGGCGGAGAAGCCAGGCTTCGACGGAAAAAACCTCTTGTATTTCTTATGTTTTTTCGTTACAATGGTACTATCCAAAGAAGATTGCCCGAAAGAGTTTGAAAGGTTTTGATCACATGAGTAACGAATCCAGAGACAGCATTGCCAGCTATCTGTCCCGCGTGATGAATGCAGACGGCGCTCCGCTGCCGAAAAACCGCGTGAAGGTGCAGATTGCGGGCGAAGAATTCACGATTGTCGCCGCAGAGCCGGAGGAATACATACGCCGCGTTGCCTCACTGGTAGACGCAAAAATCACCGCCATTTTGGATTCCAGCCGCGTGCCGCTGAGCGATGCAACCATCCTTGCCGCATGCAATCTGGCGGATGAGCAGATTAAGGCACAGGAGACCGCCGAAAACCTGCGCGCACAGATCAAGGCATACAGCGACGAGATTTCCCGTCTGCGCGCCGATCTGTCGGAGGTGCGGCGCGAATCCGGACGCCGTCAGGGGCAGTGATATGGCAAAACAGCAGATCGTTCTGGCGTCGCGTTCCCCGCGGCGCCGGGAACTTTTAGAAAAAATCGGCATCCGCGATTTTCTCATTGAGGAAGCCGGGATTGACGAGGCGGCGGTAAGCCGCGGCTGTACATCCTGCGCGGAAACCGTCACGCTGCTGGCCCGGGCGAAGGCGGAGGAGGTTTCCGCACGCCATCCGGACGCCGTCGTGATCGGGTCGGATACGGCGGTCACGATTGATGGAAGAATTTTGGGGAAACCGGCGGATTTCCGGGAGGCGCAGGAGATGCTGCGGCTGCTTTCCGGCCGGGAGCACCAGGTGATGAGCGGCGTCTGTGTCTGCGCCGGAGGGCAGGTGCACTGTGCGTGTGAAATCACCGCCGTACAATTCCGCGAGCTGACGGACCGCGAGATCGACGCCTATATCGAAGCCGAGCCGCCGTTTGATAAAGCGGGCGCCTATGGTATTCAGGGGCTTGCAGCCCTGTTTGTAGAGCGAATTTCCGGGGATTATTATAATGTGATGGGCCTGCCGCTTTGCCGTTTGGGTTCTCTGCTTCGTTCCATCGGATTTCCGCTGCTGTAAAGGCCGCCGGCAAGCCCGAAAACCAACGTTTTCCCGGGAAAGCGTTTTGTTTTGCAAGCCGGAAAGCCCTTGTTTGATTCTGACAGGAGGATTTTTTTGAAACGATCTCAGCACAGGTTTTTCCTTTTTTCTGCGTTTTTCATTCTGCTGGTGACCGGCCTTGCGGGTCACGCCGAATGGACAAAAACAGTCTCCCCTGTCCGCCGCGCCGTTGCGGCGGCGCTGGCACCCATCCAGAAAGTCCTGACCGAAGCCGGGAATTTTGTCGAGGATGCCGCGCAGAGTGTCCGAAATGATCGAAATTTAGAAGCCGAAAATGCCGCCTTGCGCAGCCGGATCGCCGAGTATGAGGCCCGGATGCGCGAGGCGGATTTTCTTGCCGCAGAAAACGACGCTCTGCGCGATCTCTTGAAAATGCAGCGCCGTTACACAGCCTGCGATATGATTACCGCTTCCGTGATTGCCTCCCGGACCGGCGCATACGGCGTCACCTACACGCTCGGCTGCGGTACGGACGATGGCGTGTCCGCCGGCAACGCCGTGCTCGTGTGGGAGGGCATGGCCGGCGTGATTACGGCAGCCGGCCCGAACTGGAGCGAGATGATCACCGTGCTGGACGAAGATTTCAGCGCCGGGGCCATGATTTCCCGCAGCCACGAAACCTGCGTTGCGCAGGGCGCGCCCCTGCATTGCCGGGAAGGGACGCTGCAGTGTATCTATCTGCCACAGAACAGCACGGCGCACTCGGGGGACCGGGTTGTCACATCCGGGCTCGGCGGCGTTTTTCCGCCGAACCTTCTGATCGGCCGCATCGGCGAGCCGCGGCAGGAGGAAAACGGGCTTTCCTGCTCCGCCGTGATCAAACCGGCGGCAGAACTTGACAGTCTGCGGCAGGTATTCATTATCACAGGTTTTACGGTATCGGAGTAAACGCTATGGAGAAATTTCTTTCGGTTCTGAAATGGGCTTCCTATGCCGCTGTATTCCTCCTCACCTTTGCTTTTCAGTCGGCCTATGCCGGGCGAATCACTCTGTTCGGCGCAGCACCGGACTTTCTGCCGCTGCTGGTCGTGTGCACGGCATTTTGGGAAGGTCCCCGGCCCGGCGCCGTGATGGGACTTGCCGCAGGCCTGCTCTGCGGCAGCGCGTCAAACCTTGCCGCACTGTATACCCCGCTCTATTTTGCCGCCGGTTACGCCGTGGGCAGCGCATCCTCGGCACACATACGGACGAATTTCCTGACGGTCACGTTTTCGGCCCTTCTTGCAGTCACAGTCTGTGTATTTTCCCGCGCGGCTGTCGCCGGACTTCTGCAAATCCGGCAGGAAATTTCCACGCTTCTTGCCGGATACGGCGGCTGCGCCCTGTTTACGGTTCTGGGCGCTCTGCCGCTTTACCCGCTCTGCCGTGCCATCCACCGGATTCCCGATTCTGCCCGCCGGCGGCGTTCCCGCCTGAGGTACCCGTTATGACCCGCGCCCGTTTACAGCTGCGGCTGGCCGTTTTAGCCTTTGTCTCGCTTGTCCTGTTTCTGTCTCTGACTGCGTCCCTTCTCTCCCTGCAGGGTACGCCGCAGGACGCCTCCGCCGCGTGCGAAGAGCGCACTGTTTTACGCACGCAGACGCTTTCCGCCGCACGCGGCGAGATTTTTGACCGCAACGGCGTCCCCCTTGTGACAAACCGACCGGTGTATGCCCTGTGCTTTGACTATTTCAGCTGGCCGCGCACCGCACAGTGCACCGTGATCCGCAACACGCTTGCGCTGCTGGACGCCTACGGCATATCCTATGAAGACGAGCTTCCGGTTACCATCGCGCCGCCCTACTGCTATACCTGTGCGCCGGACAGCGCCGCTGCGCGCCGGATGGCGCGTTTTCTGCGCTGTTACGGCCTGGAGGAATCGCTTCCGGCGGACGAGGCCATGCGGCAGCTCCGCCGGGTATGCAAAATACCGGCGGAGTTCTCCGAGACGGAGATCCGGCGCATAACCGGTGTATTGTTCGACCTCTGCATGGCCGATTTTTCTTATGACAATCCCTTTCTCGTTGCAAAGGACATCAGCATGGAACTGGTTTCCGTCCTTGCGGAGCAGCAGGACCGCTATCCCGGTGTCACGGTAGAAATTCTTTCGGCGCGGCAATATGAAACGCCCTATGCGGCACACATTCTGGGGCGCACCGGCCTGATACTGGCCGAGGATTACGAGGCGTTTGCCGCACAGGGCTACCCGATGGACGCCATCGTGGGCCGCAGCGGCGCAGAACGGGCGTTTGAGTCCTATCTGCGCGGCATCGACGGCGAGCGGATCGTGGAAACCAACGTGTCCGGCGACATTGTCCGGACGCTTGACGAAACGCCTGCGCGTTCCGGCGGCGACGTCTATCTGACGCTTGACATTACCCTGCAAAAAGCGGCAGAGGACTCCCTCGCACAGCATATTGCACAGCTGCACGAGGACGGTCTGGAAGCCGGCGGCGGTGCAGCCGTCGTTTTGGACGTATCAAACGGCGAAGTGCTGGCGCTGGCCTCCTATCCCACGTTTTCGCTGGTTGATTTTCAGGAAAACTACGCCGCTCTGGCCGCCGATGAGCTGGCGCCGATGTTCAATCGTGCGCTTGCGGGCACGTATGCGCCCGGCTCCACCTTCAAACTCGTCACTGCCGCCGCCGCCCTCTCCGAAGGCGTGATCACGCCCGAAACACGGCTCGACTGCGACGGCGTTTACACCTATTATGCGCCGGACTACCTCTATCACTGCTGGGTTTACCGGGATTACGGCCGCACGCACGGTGCTTTGACGGCCGCGCAGGCGCTGCAGGAATCCTGCAACTGCTTCTTTTATGAGGCAGGCCGTCTGACCGGGATCCGCGCCCTTGACGCCTATGCGAAGCAGTTCGGTCTGGGCGAATATACGGGGATTGAACTCTCCGGTGAGGCACGCGGCGTTGTTGCCGGGCCGGATTCGCGCGGCGGGGATTGGTATGCAGGCAACACATTGCAGGCTGCCATCGGCCAGTCCGACCATCTTTTCACACCGCTCCAGCTGGCCAATTTCGCCGCCATCCTGGCAAACGGCGGCACGCGTTACGCCGTCCACCTGCTGCACCACGTGGAGCGCGGCAGTGTCCGGTACCGCCAGGAGGCAGAAATTCTCACAAGACTTGATTTTTCCGAAGAAATCTACGATACTATACGGGAGGGGATGCTGGCCGTAACAGAGGACGGAACCGCCAGTTCTGTTTTTTCGGATTTCCCCGTCTCCGTGCTCGGAAAATCCGGCTCCGCACAGGTTGGTACAGGCCAGGCTAACGGCCTTTTTATTCTGGCCGCACCGGCTGAAACTCCGGAAATTGCGGTTGCCGTTGTTCTGGAGCACGGCGGCTCCGGCAATAACGCCGCGCGCGTTGCGCGCGATATCCTCTGTGCCTACTTCGGCGTGCCGCAGGAACAGCCGGACGACTGAGTCCTCCTGTTTCACGCCGGAAATCCACTGACAAAGGAGATACGCAAGATGGATCTTTTGCATACAGCCCTGACGCTTTCCAAAATTCCCTGTCCGTCCGGCTTTGAGCAGGCGGCGCTCGACGCCATTGCGGAAATTGCCCGCACCTATACGTCCGATCTGCGGCGCACGGCGGCAGGCAGTCTGCTGGTTCACTGTCCTGGCCGCGGCCGACGCGTCCTGCTTGCCGCCCATGCGGATACGACAGGATTTTTCACCACCCGCCAGGAAGCCTGCGGTGTATTCCGCTTTGAAGCCTTCGGTCCGGCAGATGCCCGTCTGCTGGCTGGCGTGCCCGTCGTTTCCGTGCGCGGTACGCGCGGCATCATCGGCGCGGACTACGGCGCAGAACCGGAAAAACTCACGCTTTCCCAGCTTTTCATCGATGCACCCGGTGCCGCGCCTGCCGAAGCCTTTGTTCCGGCCCTGCCGGCTGACACTGCGGACGGTCTGCTCTATACGCCGTTCCTTGCACCGGCGCTTTCCGCCGCCGTCCTGCTTGACGTTCTGGCAGAGGCCCCGGACGACGCGGACGTCAGCTTCGTATTCACGGCACAGCATATGCCCGGTGCGCGGGACGCCTCGGCGGCTGCATTCCTGGCCGCCCCGGAGCTTGCCGTCACGATTGACGCAATCCCCGCACGAGACATTCCCGGCGGCGACGGTTCCGTTTCGCTGCGCGGCGGTGTTGTGATTTCGCACCAGTCGGGTCGCGCCATTGCGGATCCCGCGCTCACGAAAGCTCTGATCGAAGCAGCAGACGGCCCCGTGCAGCATGACTTTGCGGGCCCCGCCGTATCCAATCTGGCTGCAATTCAGCGCACCGGTGCAGGTATCCCGGCAGCAGCAGCCGGTTTTGCCATGCGCAGCTTTGGCGGAGCGCTTTCGTGTGCCGCCATTGCGGACGCAGAAGCACTTTCCCGGACTTTACAGGCATTTTTGGTGCACATTCTGTCCGAATAAGCAAACATCCCGGCTTCTCGATCCCCTTACACCGAAGGTACAAAAAATCCACCGTATGACTCGCCGTCACGCGGTGGATTTTCTGTCTTTTGCAATGCCTTATGCGATGTCCAGCACCGTATAGCCCTCTTCCTCGATCACTGCGCGAACACGCGCCGTATCGATTTCCGCAGTCGAGGTCAAAACAGCCGTGCCTTCCTTCAGGGAAACCTCGGCGCACACGCCGTCGATACCCTCAAGCGCATTTTTCACAGCGCGCACGCAATGCTCGCACATCATACCCTGGATTTTTACGGTCATTTTCACATTATTCCCCACTTTCCTTCAAAAAGTAAAAACAGAGGGCATAGCCCTCCGTTTTTTCAGCCTGCAATTTCTACTGAAACACGACGGCCTTCCCGGTTCGCCGCGCCGCGGATAATGGTGCGGATCTCTTTTGCGATCCGTCCCTGGCGCCCGATCACCTTGCCAACGTCTTCCTTGGCAACGTGGAGCTCCAGAACCGTTTCATTCTCAGCCTCGCCGTCGCGCTCGATCACTTCGATTGCATCGGGATCATCGACCAGATGTGAAACGATATAAATCAGCAAATCCTTCATAAGCGAAGTGCCTCCTTAAATGATGCCGGCACGCTTCAGAAGAACCTTAACGGTATCGGTCGGCTGTGCGCCGTTTTTGATCCACTGTACGGCACGCTCACCGTCGATATTGATCGTGGACGGCTCCGTCATCGGATTGTATGTGCCGATTTCCTCAATGAATCTGCCGTCACGCGGATAACGGGAATCTGCGACAACTACTCTGTAATAAGGAGCTTTCTTTGCGCCAACTCTGCGAAGTCTGATCTTAACCATGGTTACACCACCTGTATATAATTTTGTGTATATCGAGTCCGCTTTATGCGAAATGATACCCGTGTTTTAGAACGGAAGCTTATACTTTCCGTTGCCGCCGCCCCGGCGGGTCTTGGTACGCTTCATTTTAGGCATGCCGCCCGGCCCGAAGCTGGGCATACCGCCCTTGGCCATCTGCTTTGACATCTGCTGGATCATGTCAAACTGCTTCAGCAGGCGGTTGACATCCTCCACCTTCTGTCCGCAGCCCGCCGCAATGCGCTTTTTGCGGCTGAAATTGATGAGTTCCGGATTTTCACGTTCCTTCGGCGTCATCGAGGTGATGATGGCCTCCATACGCAAAAACTGCCGGTCATCCACCTTGACATCCTTGAGCTGAGAAGCCTTGATACCCGGAATCATGCCGAGCATATCCTGCACGGAACCCATTTTTTTCATTTGATGCAGCTGATCCAGATAATCGTTGAGGTCGAGCTTTGACTCCCGCATTTTGCGTTCCAGTTCCTCGGCCTTTTTTTCATCAAATTCGGCCTGCGCCTTTTCAATCAGCGTGAGCATATCGCCCATGCCCAGAATACGCGAAGCCATGCGCTCCGGATGGAACAGCTCAATCGAGTTCGGGTCGGAAATCTTCTCGCCCGTTCCGATGAACTTGATCGGCTTGCCCGTCACGGCGCGTATGGAAAGCGCGGCGCCGCCGCGGGCATCGGAATCCATCTGCGTCATATAAACGCCGTCGATGCCGATTTGATCGTTAAATTCGCCTGCCGCCGTGACGGCATCCTGGCCGGTCATGGCATTTGCGAAAAAGAGGATTTCGTTCGGATGCACCGTATCGCGGATACGGCAGAGTTCCTCCATCAGCGCTTCGTCCACGTGCAGACGGCCTGCCGTGTCGATCAACACGATGTCGTTGCCGTGACGGCGCGCATGCTCGATTGCATTCTGCGCAATCTTTACCGGATCGCCCTGACCTTCCTCGTAAACCGGGATGTCAAAGGTTCCGGCCGCAATTTTCAGCTGCTGGATTGCCGCCGGACGGTACACGTCACAGGCCGCCATCAGCGGGCGTTTCCCCTGACGCTTGAAATAACCGGCGAGTTTTGCACCGTTTGTGGTTTTACCGGCGCCCTGCAGGCCCACGAGCATCACTACCGTCGGCGGACGCGACGCCATCGAGATCTTGGCGTTTGTGCCGCCCATCAGGGCAATCAGCTCTTCATTGACAATCTTGATAACCTGCTGTCCCGGCGTCAGGCTTTCGAGCACATCACTGCCGACCGCCTTGTCGGAAACTGTTTTAATAAAATCACGCGCGACCTTGTAGTTTACGTCCGCTTCCAGCAGCGCCATACGGATTTCCCGCATGGCATCGCGGATATCCCGCTCCGTCAATCTGCCTTTGCTGCGGAGATTTTTAAAAGCCGCGGAGATTCGTTCGGATAAACTTTCAAATGCCATTATTCCATAACCCTCGTCGCTTCGATGATTTCCCTTACATAAGCGTCCACACGCGTGTCAAAGTAATTGCGGCGGTTGATTTCACCCACTTCGTACGCAGCGACAGCAATCTTCTGTGCGCTGAGCCGGATACCGGACAGCCGGTCCGAAAGATGCAGCCGGTCCTCAAATTCCAAAAGCGCCTCTTCGGCACGCACGATCGTGTCGCGGACGCCCTGTCTTGTGATTCCTTCGTTCTGTGCGATTTCCGCCAGGGAGAGGTCCTCCTCGTAATACAGCGTGAAAAGCTCCCGTTGCTTTTCCGTGAGCATACCGCCGTAAAGATCATAAAGCATACTCATCTTTACAAGATCCTTTGCCATGCGGCGCACCTCTTTTGTCATGTAAAGTCTCATCCCTTTACATAGTAGCATACGCGTTTCTCTTTGTCAAGAGGAAAGTGCGGTGTTTTGTTCTGTTTTTTCCTGTCTTATTGCGTCAGGAGGCGCGATATGGTAAAATAACTGCATCAATGCAGGGAGGCGATGCTTTCTGAGGGTTTTGGATGCCATACTGAACCGACGCTCCGCGCGCGCCTATGAAACGCGCGGGATTTCCGATGAAATAATTCATGAGCTGCTGCTGGCCGCACAGGCTGCGCCCTCCGGCGGCAACGGACAGGCGCACGTTTTCGGCATTGTCCGGGATCAGGCGCGCAAAAACGCGCTGGCAGAGGCCGCCGGCGGGCAAAAATGGATTGCCGACGCGCCCGTTGTGATTGCCTGCTGCGCCAGACTGGACGCAGACTGGCACACGCTTCCCAAAGAGGATTTCGGCCTGCAGGTGAACACCCTGCGGTTTGGCGAACGGTTTCTCCGGCACCTGCTGGCATATCCCGAATGGCAGGAAACCGCCGTGCTGCTGGCGGATGCCGTGCCGCTCATTCCGGCGGAACATATGGTGCTTGCCGCAAAAGCCCACGGCATTGAGGGCTGCATCATCGGTTGGCTGGATGTGCAGAAAGCCAGCGGGATTTTGCAGCTGCCCGCGGATATCCGCTGCCTGTATCTGCTGCCGCTGGGATATCCGGCCAGGGCGCCCGGCGCAAAAAAGCTGCGTTCCCTGGAGGAAATCTCTTTTTGCGAAACCTATCAGTCCAAATAGAGAAGGAGAATCATGAAATGCAAACAGTAACGCTTGGCCGTACCGGCATTACGGTCGCAAAAAATGCTTTCGGCGCGCTGCCTGTCCAGCGCATCACTTCCGACGAGGCCGTGAAGCTTCTGCGCCGCGCCTATGAGGGCGGCATCACTTTTTTCGACACTGCGCGCGGCTATACCGACAGCGAAGAAAAGCTGGGGCGCGCATTTTCCGGTATGCGGGACAAGATCTTCCTTGCGACCAAGTCCCACGCGAAAACGCCGGACGCGCTGCGGCGCGATCTGGAAACCAGCCTGCGCAATTTGCAGACGGATTACGTGGATATTTACCAATTTCACAATCCCGCGCAGTGTTACCGGCCCGGTGACGGCACCGGGATGTATGAAGCCATGGAAGAATTCCGCCGCGAGGGCAAAATTCGCTTCATCAG
Organism: Clostridiaceae bacterium; assembly: GCA_018384365.1. Lineage (GTDB taxonomy): Bacteria > Bacillota > Clostridia > Oscillospirales > QAMX01 > Allobutyricicoccus. Next base: position 13,286 of record JAHAYX010000016.1, on the reverse strand, counting down.
CCTTTCCAACCACCGTCCGGCCGTGGCGAACGAGGCGATCTCCTCCAGGCTTTACGACACGCTGCAATTTCCGTTTTCCTATCTCTGTTCCGACGTTGATCTGGCTCTGGTGCGCGGCTGCAAAGAAAACAACATCGGCTTTATTGCCATGAAAGGACTGTCCGGCGGCATTCTGAATAACGCCGCGGCGTGCTATGCCTTTATGAACCAGTTCGATAACGTCCTGCCCATCTGGGGCATCCAGCGTGAGCGCGAACTGGAGGAGTTTTTATCCTTTGCCAAACATCCGCCCGTCATGGACGACGCCATGCGCGCCGTGATCGAAGCAGACCGGCGCGAGTTGGCCGGCGATTTCTGCCGTGCCTGCGGCTACTGTATGCCCTGCCCCGCCGGTATTGAAATCAACACCTGTGCGCGCATCATCCCCCTTCTCGGCCGCGCGCCGTACCAGCCGTATCTGACCAAGGCCTGGCAGGAGAAAATGAAGCTGATCGAGAGCTGTCTCCACTGCCGCAAGTGCATGAGCCATTGTCCTTACGGCCTGAACACGCCGGAACTTTTGAAAACCAACTACGAATTTTATAAAAAATTCCTCGCGGAACACGCAGACGAGGCAGAATAACCGAACAAAGGAGATTCAGGCTTATGAACACGGTTACTTTAGGCCGCACCGGCATCACATCCGGGAAAAATGCCTTTGGCGCAATTCCGATTCAGCGTATTCCGGCGGATGACGCCGTTTATCTGCTGCGCAAGGCGCTGGAGGGCGGCATCACCTTCTTTGACTCCGCACGTGCCTATAACGACAGCGAAGAAAAGTTGGGGCTCGCCTTTTCGGACCGCCGTAGGGAGGTTTGTCTTGCCACGAAATCGACTGCTTCCTCGCCGGACGTGCTGCGCCGCGATCTGGAAACCAGCCTGCGTCTTTTGAAGACCGACCACGTTGATCTTTACCAGTTTCATAATCCCGGTCAGTGCTATCTGCCGGGCGACGGAACCGGAATGTATGAAGCGATGCAGGATTTCCGGCGCGAGGGCAAAATCCGTTTTATCGGTATGACGAATCACCGACATGTGGTCGCACACGCCGCGATTGCCTCCGGTCTTTATGACACCCTGCAATTCCCGTTTTCCTATCTTTACATCGACCGCGACCTGGATCTGGTGGAAAAGTGTCGTGCTGCCAATATCGGATTTATCGCCATGAAGGGTCTTGCCGGAGGCGTTTTGAACAATGCGGCCGCCTGTTATGCCTTTATGAACCAGTTTGACAATGTGCTGCCCATTTGGGGTATTCAGCGCGAGTGCGAGCTGAATGAATTTCTCTCCTTTTCCAAAAATCCGCCTGTTATGGACGAAGCTATGCGCGCCGTGATCGAAGCAGATCGCAAAGCGCTCTATGGCGAGTTTTGCCATGGCTGCGGATACTGTATGCCCTGCCCCGTGGGAATTGAGATCAATAACTGTGCACGAATGTCTGTTATGCTGAAAAAATTGCCCTACCGTCAGTTCCTTTCAAAGGCCTGGCAGGAGAAAATGCGCAAAATTGAGGATTGTCTGCACTGCAACCAGTGCATGGGGCACTGTCCGTACAGCCTGACAACGCCTGATCTTCTGGCTTCCAACTATGAAACCTATAAACGTTTCCTCGCCGAACACGCGGACGAGGCAGAATAACGCACACGCCACTGCGTCCATTTTCAAAAACGGACGCAGTTTTGCATGGAGGAATTTCCCTGTAAACAGGAAAGCGTCCCATCCGGCAAAATGCCGGACGGGACGCTTCATTTTTGCCCTTTTACATCGTGGTCCAGGAGAAAAAGCCCGTGGGAACCGCCGCAGCTTCCCGGCAGTTCATCAGATTGAGCAGCAGCCCGGCCGCCTCCCCGCGCGTCAGCACCCGCAGAGGGTCTCCTGCGTCCGCCGCAAGGATTCCGTTGGCGCAAAGCCGGGAAAGCGCCTCTGCCGCCCACACCGGGACAGAGGCGGCGGCTATGGCCGTCTCGCCGTCTTTCAGGGAGGCGGCGTTATCCAGAATAACGGCGGCTTCTGCCAGCGTCACGCTGTCCGCCGCACGCAGTACCGCGCCGTTTTCCCCGCTGTTTTCGCCGCAAACGATCCCTTCGCGCACGGCCGTCGCGACATAGGCGCGCGTCCATGCGGGAATGCTGCCGTCGTCGCTGAAAAAGGTGGATGCCGCCGCCGCAGGTTCATATCCCGCAGCAGCAAGGGTCATGGCAATGAATTCGCCGCGGGTCACCGGCTCGTCCGGTTCAAAATACAGGACGCCGCCCACACTTCTGCCCATGTAGACCGCCTCTTCCGCAAGCCGTACCGCCGCATACTGCGCGGCATTGCCGGAGAGATCGCTGTAAACAAGCTCGGACTTCTGCTTTTCGATATCAATGCTGACGGTTGCCTCCTCGCTCCATGCACCCTGCGCATCACGCACGATATACGTAAACGTATCCGTGCCCGTGCGGTTCTGGTACGGCGTATAGACAAAAGTACCGCCTGCTGCCGTCACCATGCCAAGCGTGGGCTGCGTAAGCACCTGGCAGGTGTAATCCGCGCCGTCATCCGTGACGGGGAAAATGCCGCTGACAGTCAGGTTCCGGTACGTGCGCAGCTGTATATTCTTCGCTGTGGGACGCAGCCCGCTCCGGGCGCTGACCGTGCAGACGGTTTCTTCGCCGATACTGCCGTCCGTATAGACCGGAATATAGGAATACGTGCTTTCCGCACAGGCGCCCGGCTCATACGCCAGTTGATCCAGATGCTCCGCCGGCACGCTTTCGCCTGTCAGCAGCGCGCGTCCGCCATATGTCAGGGTTCCGTCCGCCTCATCCGGCAGCGAAACCAGCAGAATACCATCCAGCTCCGGCGCCGTTTCCTCCAGCACTTCGGCGCCCGCCGCCCCCGTCATCAGGCATACCGTACCAGCCGCCAGGAGCACGGCCATGAGTTTTCGTATCTTTCCCATATTGACCTCCCGTTTTTTTGCGTAAGCCGCTTTGCGGTTTTGATTACAGGCATAGTTTTACCCGCCGCTGCCGTTTTATGAACCTCTTTCCAAGCCAAATTTATACAGAACAGCCGTTTGACACACCGCCGCCATGCCGTTATAATAGAGAAAGACCCCGCAGCATCCAAAGCGAAGGAAAAGGAGGCGTATCCTGTGGCTGCAAAGCAGGAAGGCGTCGGGCGCGCGTGGATACGCGCCCTGAAAACGGAGCCGCTTGAGCGGCTTTATATCTTCTATGGCGAGGAAACCTATCGCCGCGAAACAGCGGTTGGCATGATCCGCCGCCGTCTGTCGCCGGAAGGCGGCTTTGATTGGGATACGGTGGAGCTGCGCGGACGCAGCGTCACTGCGGATATCATCGCAGAAGCGGTATCCACGCCGCCGGTCTCCGCCGAGCGCAAGCTGGTGCTGGTGCGTGAATTTGATCCGCTGAAAAATGACATAACGGAGCTTGCATCTGCGCTTTCCGAGGACGTTTGTCTCATTTTTGACATGGAGGACCCCGCCTGGAAGCCGGACAAGCGCACAAAAGCCTATAAAGAGCTTTCAAAATACGGTTTTTTTGCCGAATTCAATACGGCTTCGCCGGAAGAGCTGGAGGGCTTCATCCGGCGCTGCTTCAAGGACCGCGGGCACAGTATAGACCGCCCGGAGGTCGAATATCTGATTTTTTTATGCACCAATCTGATGGCCGGGCTGCTGAATGAAATCGAAAAAATTGCGGCCTATGCCCACGGCGAACGCATCACCCGGGAGGATATCGACGCGGTTGCCTCCCGCGCCGTGGAGTCGCGTATTTTTGAAATGTGCGACGAGCTGGCGACGAATCATACCGGACGCGCGCTTACCATGCTTTCCGACCTGGAAATATCGCGCGAGCCGGCGATTGCCGTTACGGCAGTCATAGCCCGGCAGTTCCGGCAGCTTTACGCAGCACGGCTGGCGCTGGAATCCGGCAGAGACCGTGCTGCCATCATGCAGCTCACCGGCCTGCGTTTTCCCTATCATGCCAACCGCCTGATCGACAGTGCGCGGCGGATGCCGCTCCCGCTCCTGCGTTATGCACTGATCGCCTGCATGGAAGCGGACGCGGAGCTGAAATCCTCCCGCGCAGCGGACTATGACACCGTGCGTATGCTCATTATGCGCTATGCGGCAAAGGCGGCGGAAGTATGATTAAGATTCGGGAAGCCATCGTTGTGGAAGGGCGGTACGACAAGCACGCGCTCAGCCAGCTTGTGGATACCGTGATTATCGAAACGAGCGGTTTCGGTATCTTTCATGATAAGGAACGGCTTGCTTACATCCGGAAACTGGCCGAGCGGCGCGGCATCATCGTCATGACAGACGGCGACGGCGCCGGGTTTGTCATCCGGCGGTATTTAAAGGGCGCGATCGACCCGAAAGACGTGAAGCACGCCTACATTCCGGATATTCCGGGGCGCGAACGGCGCAAAAAAACGGCGTCGCGCGAGGGAAAGCTCGGCGTGGAAGGGATGCGGCCGGAGGTGCTGCTCGCCTCGCTGCGTGCCTGCGGCGCAACGATTGAAGACGAGGACGCCGCAGCGTCCGGCGCTGCGCTCAAAAAGGCCGACCTGTATGCCGACGGACTTTTGGGCGGACCGGACAGCTCCCGTCTGCGCGCCGCACTTTTACAGGAGCTTGCCCTGCCGGAACGGCTGACCTCAAACGGTCTTTTAGAGGCGCTGAACGTCATGTGCACCCGCGAGGAATATGAAGCGGCGCTGGCCGCCGCACGGAAGTCTTTTTCCGCAGATTCCGGCGAAAAATAGGACTTGCAACCCCTTGACGGGTGTGTTATACTGAAGGAAAGAAAGTCTGTTTCAGGGCGGGGTGCAAGTCCCCACCGGCGGTACAGCCCGCGACCGTTTGCCTGGCAAACGCTGATTCGGTGAGATTCCGAAGCCGACGGTATAGTCCGGATGGAAGAAACGGAAGCAAGACGTATCGTGTTGCTTGTTGAAGGCCCTTTTGCCGTTCCCCGGCAAAGGGGTTTTTGTGTAAAACAGCGTGAACGAAATGCCTCCCCTGGCCGGCAAACGGCTTTCAAATATTGATTGGGAGGACTGCCTCATGCAAAACAATTCCAAACTGCGCAAACTGACACTCACCGCCATGCTTTCCGCCGTGGCCACCGTGCTGATGTTTTTGGACTTCAGCCTGCCGGCGCTCATCCCCAGCTTCGTGAAAATGGATGTATCGGAAGTGCCGGCCCTGCTGGCCTCCTTCGGGCTCGGCCCGGTGTACGGCATTGCGGTCTGCCTGATTAAAAACCTGCTGAATCTGCTGCTCCACGGCAGCACCGGCGGCATCGGCGAACTCTGCAACTTCCTGCTGGGCGCTGCGTTTGTCGGTACGGCCGGCCTGATTTATTCCCGCAGAAGAACCCATGGCACAGCCATTCTGGCTTCCCTGATCGGCGCGCTTGTGATGGCTGTGGTTAGCGTGCCCGTCAACTATTTCATCAGTTATCCGGTCTATGCAACGCTCTTCGGCGGACTGGACAAGATCATTGCGGCCTATCAGGCGCTGCGTCCCGGCACGGACGGCCTGCTGGAGTGCCTGCTGATCTTTAACCTGCCTTTCACCTTTGTCAAGGGTCTGCTGGACGCCATTCTGACGGCTGTCATTTTCCGTTCCGTGAATTACTTCATCGAGAAAAAAGCCTGATTTTCAGATGTCCGGCGCCGGCATTTCCGCAAAGAGGAGATGCCGGCCTTTTTTCGTTTCGGGGCAGGTCTTTTCCGGACAGGCACGCAAGTTTCCTCCCGGACATATCTTGTTTGCGGGGGATCATATGATTTTTTTGGATGCAGTCACCGCTTATCTGATTGCGGCTGTCATTTATTATTCCGTACAGGGCGTCTGCCGCCTGTTTTGCAGGCTTTTGGCCAGAAACGAGGAGAACTATGGACAATTACGAAAGACTGGAAGGAAAAGCCGTTGCGATTCTCTTTTCAAACGAAAGTAACGGCTATACCGTAATGAAACTCGACTGCGGTGTGACGGAGCCTGTCACAGTGGTCGGGTGTTTTCCCTATGCCGCGCCGGGCGAATACTTCGAGCTTTACGGGAATTGGACGGAACACCGCACCTATGGCCAGCAATTCAAGGCGATGGGCGGCGAACGCTGGCTGCCGCAAACGCCGGAGGACATCGAAGCGTATCTCGCCGTCGGTATTTTCAAGGGCATCGGTTCAGCCACTGCCGCGCGCATCGTGGAACGCTTCGGCGAGCGCGCATTTTCCGTCATTGCCGAGGAGCCGGAGCGCCTTGCGCTGATCCAGGGCATTACGCTCGAGCGCGCAAAAAAAATCCAGCACCAGTTCAACGAGCGCATGGAGCTGCGCCGCCTTTTGGAATTTGTCTCGGAGCACGGGCTTTCCCCGGAAATTGGTATGCGGCTCTACCGCCGCCACGGCACGATGGCCGCTTCCATCGTTGCAAACAATCCCTATGTCTTAGTAGACGCTTATTACGGCGTGTCTTTTCCCATGGCCGATCTGTTTGCGCGCGACCTGGGCCTTGCGGACGATTCGCCCATGCGTTTTGACGCCGCAATGAAGTATGTCCTGATCCACAACCTGTCAAACGGCCACGTTTTTATCCCGGCAGGGAAGCTCTGCGCGGCTGCGGCCGCGCTTTTAGATCTCGGCAGTCCGGAGGAAATGGAGCCTTCGCTGGCACGTCTGTGCGAGAAGGGCGAAATTCATCGCGAACCCGTCCTGCGCGAGGACGCCTGTTATTTAACGGAGCTGTATGAAGCCGAGGACAGCGTTGCCCGGCGTCTGGCCGATATGGTCCGGCGGCAGCCCTATCCCCTGCCGGCGGACGCCATTGCGTTTGCCGAGCAGGAATCCGGCGTCACCTACGGCAAACGCCAGCGCGAGGCCATACTTGGCGGCGCAGCGCTGCCCGTTATGGTGCTGACAGGCGGTCCCGGCACCGGTAAAACCACCGCGATCCGAGCCATCATTCGTCTGTGCGAGCGTATGCACCGCCGTGTCACGCTGGCCGCGCCGACCGGACGCGCCGCAAACCGCATGAGCGAGGTCTGCGGACTGGAGGCACGCACCATTCATCGCCTGCTGGAAACCGTCTTTTCGGAGGACAAATCCTCGCAGGAGTTCGGCCGCAATGAAGAAAATCTGATTGACACGGATGTTTTGATCGTGGACGAGCTCTCCATGGTGGATTTGCCGCTGATGCACGCCCTGCTGCGTGCACTGCCTGCGGATGCGTCGCTGATTTTGGTCGGCGATGCGGATCAGCTGCCCTCCGTCGGGCCCGGCAACGTACTGAAGGACATGATTCAAAGCAGGCACATCCCAACCGTCCATCTCGACACGATTTTCCGTCAGGCACAGGAGAGTATGATCGTCATGAACGCGCACGCCATCAACGACGGCAAGGTGCCGGAGCTGAAAAGCGCAAAGGATTTCTTTTATATGAAACGTACAAGCGGCAGCGACATTGCAAAAACCATCGTGGAGCTCTGCACGGTTCGTCTGCCGAAGTTTTTCAAAATCGATCCCTCGCAGATTCAGGTCATTGCCCCCTCCAAAAAGCAGGAGGCCGGAACGGTCAGCCTGAACCGCCGCCTGCAGGAGGCGCTCAACCCCGCGGCACCCGGCAAAGCGGAACTTCGTATGGGCGACAGCGTGCTGCGCGTTGGCGACCGCGTGATGCAGATGCGCAACAACTACGACATCGTCTGTGAACGGCCGGATACGGGTGAGACCACCTTCGGCGTGTTTAACGGCGATACCGCAACCATCACGGCCATCGACCTCGCCTCGCAGATTGTCACGCTCACCTTTGACGACCGACGGGTTGCCGCCTACACGCCGGAGCTTTTAAACGAACTGGATCTTGCCTATGCCATCACCGTGCACAAATCGCAGGGCAACGAGTTCCCGGTCGTCGTGCTCTCCGTTTTTGACGCCGATCCGCGGCTTTTGTCCCGCAATCTCCTGTATACAGCCGTGACGCGCGCAAAAAGCCAGCTTGTCGTCGTCGGCAGCGACGAAGTATTCGCGCAAATGGTGGCAAACAACGTCCGCCACAAGCGGTACAGCGCCTTACATATGCGCATCCGCGCGCAGTTTGAATGAGCGCGCCTATGCAGAAACCGTTTCGCTTCTTGCTGCAATTTTTCTTTCCCGCGCGCTGCCTTTTCTGCCGGAAACACCTGCCGTATGACGCAGAAGTGCCATTTTGCGAAAGCTGCCGCCTGTATCTTGCGTCGCTTTCCCCGCGGGAACTGCCAATTCCGGCAGGTTCCTGCCTGTATCTGCTCGATTACGCGGCGGACATCCGCCGGGCGATCCTTGCTTATAAGTTTCACGGCAAAGCGCAGTATGCAAAACCGCTGGGCGAACTGCTGGTGCCGCTGATTTCCGGGCTTGGGCAGGTGGATGTCCTCACCTGGGCGCCTGTCAGCGCACTGCGGCTTGTCGGACGCGGTTATGACCAAAGCCGTCTGCTGGCCGAAGCAGCCGGACGGATTTTACACATCCCGGTAAAGCGCATGCTTCGCAAGCGCCGTCACACCCGCCGGCAATCCCGGACGGTAAGGCAGGATCGCGCCGAAAACGTGCGCGGTGCCTATTCCCTTGCGGTCGGATGCCATCCCGCGGGATGCCGGATCGTCCTGATTGACGACATCGTCACAACCGGTTCCACCATTTCCGAATGCTGCCGTGTGTTAACGGACGCCGGTGCCCGGGAAGTCATCTGTGTGGCGCTGGCGCACTGAGAAATGAAAAGGCCCTCCATTTTTCGAGCCGTTATTTTCATCTGTCATGATAAACTGTCAGAGGAAACGGCACCGAATGGAGGGTCTTTATGTTTGTAAAGGAGATTGGCGTCGATCTGGGCAGCTCATCCGTGTCCATGTATGTACGGGGACGCGGCATCGTTTTGCGGGAACCTTCGCTTGCAGTCGTGGACCGTGCAAGCGGCGAATTGAAAGCAGTCGGCAGCGACGCCGAAGCGCTGCTTTCCCGTTCTGCCGGCAGTCTGGCGGCAATCCGGCCTGTTCGATGCGGCGTGATTACAAATGCCGGCATGGCCGAACGCATGATCCGGGCCTATCTGAAGAAGGTTTTGGGCGGCAGCCCGTTGAAACCGGATCTGCTCCTCTGTATTCCCGCCGGCATCTCGGAGGTATCGGAACGAACCGCGAAGGACACCGGCATGCAGGCCGGTGCGCGGCGTGTCCGCCTGATGCAAACGCCTGCTGCGGCGGCATTGGGCGCGGGACTTGACATCCGCCGTGCTGCCGGCAGCATGGTGGTGGATATCGGGCACGGCGTCTGTCATGCCGCCGTGCTGGCGCTGGGCAGTGTCGTGGCCTTCACCACCTCTCTGGCGGCGGGCGAGCACTTTGACGCGGCGCTGATGCGCTGGCTGCGCCGGAAGAAAAACCTGTTGATCGGTGAGCGCAGCGCGGAGGAGATCAAACGCGCCATCGGCTGCGTCCTGCCGCGCGAGGAACCGCTCTCCCTCCCTGTCCGCGGCCGCGATCTTTCCTCCGGCTTTCCCCGCACATGCGAAATCACCTCCGTTGAAACGCAGGAGGCTTTTCTCGGTACCGCCGAGGAGCTGATTGAGGCGATCCGGCTTGTCCTGGAGCAGACGCCGCCGGAGCTTGTCTCCGACATCACACGCGACGGCATCCGGCTGACAGGCGGCGGCAGCCTTCTCTACGGGATCGACCGGCTGATCACAGAGAAAACGGGGATTTGCGCCTATGTGGCGGAGGATGCCGCAGACTGTACGGTGCTGGGCCTTGGCGCAGCCCTGGAGAAAGGCTCTGCCTCCCCGGGAAGCGCGCCGCATCTGCTGCGGCGAAAACTCAGCAAAGCATAAGAAAGCGCCCGCAGAAGAACTCTGCGGGCGCTTATTTCATCGAATCGGAATGGTCAGGCTGAAGGTGAAGAGGTCGTCAACGTTCTGCCCCAGCCCCTTTGTGGTATCCGCACCGGAAAAATCCTGATACGACATGGAAACTGCAAAGGAGTTCGACTGATCACTGCCTGTATAGACATATTGCCGCATAAAATGACTGTCGAATTCGGAGAGCGACTCCAGCGGATCCGCGAAGTCATTGATCACCACGCCCTTTCGGTCGGGGTTCTGCATCCATTCTTCCTGCGTGATTTTCTTGCCAACTTTTCCGTTGATCTCGTCAAACAAAAACATCGCGTGCGTGTGCGCTTCTTTCCAGGGTAGTCCGATGTATCGGACGGAGAAACCAACATTCCGGATGGTTCCGTCCTCCCGGAAGTTGAAGGTGATCGTGCAGGGAATCTCACCGGTTTCATCAAAGAACACACACTGGTCGAGCATGCAAGAGGACCATTTCGCGCTGTCTGCGTTTGGAATCGTCTTTGCCTCCACGTCTTCGATCCTGAAGTCATCCGGTTTCAGACCGTAATACGCCATTACATCGTCCTTCGTCATGTTTGGAGAAAGTCCCTGGACGCCGACACGCGTTTTTCCGATCTTCGCATAATCATAAAGGGAACCCATATAGAATCCGCCGGTGACACGACGAAGCTGCGGGCCCGTTGAACACGCGATCAGGCCGGTCAGTAAAACTGTTGTGAACATGACGAGGACTGCAAGGGTGACTCCTCTGCGGGGCGAAACAGGGTCCAGAATATTTTTGATCCGTTTTTTCATGGTTTTCACACCTCCATAAAACTGCGTCGTAAGGGTATTGCCCTTCGGCTTCTGCGTTTCAATGGATGAGAGTATCGTTTCCGCGTATCTGCGGCGCTGTGAAAATTCGTTTTTTGAGGAAACGCGTGAATCGCAGGCTGCCTCCATGTCCGCGAATGCTTCCCTGCGCATCCGGTAAACCAGAGGATTCAACCAATGCACCGCATTTGCCGCCAGAAGGAGCAGTTTCAGCCAGATATCCCCCGTTTTGATATGCGTCAGCTCATGCCGGAGGATGAAATCAAGTTCCTCGGCAGGATAGTCCTCGCGCGGCAGAAAAATCGTCGGACGAAAGAAACCGATTGCCAGCGGAGTCTCGACATTCGGGTTGATAAAAAGGCGCGGGGTGCAGCGGAGTGCTGACTGCAAAGCAAGTTCCTGAAAGGCAGACGTGAGAGCCGTATTTTCCGGTACGTGGGAACCAGCGAAAAGCGTCCGTTGAAGTCGTAACGCTGCAAATAGCTGATAAAGTGCAAAGACGAAACCTCCCGCGGCCCATAGGAGAGAGCAGAGAAAGAGCGGTGTTATCGCAGGTTGGGAAAGCTGTGGAGGCGTTGTCGGTTCGGTATCCGGAATTTCGGGAAACTCTCCTTCGGCAGTTGGAATCGGGGAAAGATCCGATGAAGAATCGCTCAAAACCGAAACATCAAATACAGAAACCGGCAGCGAATACCGGACAGGCAGGAGCAGGAAAAGCGCCAGAACCAACCATAACATGCGCCTGACGACGGGGGAAGTGCGGAATTCCCAGATAGGGCTTGAGAGGAAGAGTAAAGTTAACACGATCGCACCGGAGATGGAAAGGCGAAGAAAGAGTAAAAAAGTTCTTTCAATCACGTTTCTGCCTCCTTTCCATCTCATCTATCAAGCTGCGGAGTTCCCCCAGGTCGTCCGGCGTCAGTGCATGTGCATCATAGAGGGCCGTTACAAAGTTCTGGATGGAGTTGTCATAGAGCTTGGCAAGGAAAGACTGACCGGCTTCTTCGCGATACGCGGCTTCTGAAATCAGGGCAGTATACAAATTTGTGCGCGTTGACCTGTCGCATTGCACGAACCCCTTTTCTGCAAGACGGGAAAGTGCCGTCATCAGGCTGGAGAGCTGCCAGTCCCGGCGCCCGCGCAGCTTTTCCTGTATACTGCCGGCCGTCATTGGTGCTCCAGTATGCCAGATCACCTGCATAATCTCCAGTTCTGCGTCGCCGAGCCGTTTGATATCCTTCTGCATGGGAATCACCTCCGAGCGTATCTGTTATCTTGTTCAATAATATTATACGTTTGTATAATATAGTTGTCAAGTACACCCCACGAATTTCTCGTGGGGTGCTTAAAATAATAAGAACTTCTGTTTTGATTTATCATACATCCTTACAGTACAAAGATCACAGACGCTTCCAAACACAAATCCTGATCTGTAATGCCGGATTGCTTTAAATCATCACGAATATGTGTAGAAATGCGGACGCCGCCTCCTTCATCCAGTATCCACTCAGCAGAGTATTTACGGCTATCTCCATCGGATAGTTCTGCTAACGTCGGACCCTGTTCACGGAAAAACACATCACTCCCACATCTGCTTTGATACGCATCTTTCAAGGAAAAGATGCATTCAGATGCTTCCGGAATAGGCGTGTTCAGGAAGGTGATACCTGCCGCGATCCGCACCAATTGTTCGTCCTCAAAGAAAAAACTGATGATCCATTGCTCTTTCCCCGTCTCAGAAAAAGTAATCGGTTGTTTCATCGTGATTTTTCCATTGTCAGAATAAAACTGTAAATCCAGTTCCTCTTCGGAAAACATCTCTCCGACCAGCTGCGTGTAGGTGATACCGGCAGAAAGATCGAAAACACACATTTTTCCATTTTCGATTGAAAGAACATCCGCAAAAGCATCCGGACAGGATATCGGTAAGTCTTCTTTCTTTACAACATCTGCCGAAGTGCACGCAGTTAAAAGGAAAAGAATCGCGAGCAAGAAAGCGATACGAACATAATATGCCTTTTTCATGTTACGGTCCTCCTAACTATGTCGTGATTCACTGTTACTCATTTAAGGCTGAATAAAACATGGTCACCACCTCTTTCAAGTGTCATTAGCTTTCAAATACAGTCTATCATGTCATTGCATACTTGTAAAGATATTCCTTCCGTACGATTTTTCTGTTTTTCCGTTTGACAGACTCCAGTACCGGTCCGCTCCAAATAGCTTTCCTTCAAAAGCAACGCAGATGCGACATTTTCTTCGCTTCTTCTGTTCGTACAAGAAAAAAGCGAGTAGTATAACTACTCGCTTTTTCGTGTCGGCGCCGACCAATTTTCCCGGGACGCTTCCGTCCAAGTATCGTAGGCACTGAAGAGCTTAACTACCGTGTTCGGAATGGGAACGGGGGGACCCTCTCAGTAATAAACACCGACTAAGGGCTTCTTAACGAAGCATATATATGAAACGGAGCGCCGTTTCATCACTTGTAGTAAGGCTTGGTGACCCGTGCGGGAATCGAACCCACGTTTGCGGC
>JAHAYX010000015.1 GCA_018384365.1 Clostridiaceae bacterium | reverse complement strand
TTGCTACACTTCGCCGTTATGAGTACAATCCGGATCTGATGCGACTGTATATCGTTGGTGGTGGTGGCTGTCTGGTCAAGCACTTTGGACAGTATGATGAAAGCCGAGTTACCATTCTGGACGATATTTGTGCGACAGCCAAAGGTTATGAATATCTCGCCTTTACCAGCCTTCGCAGGAAGGAGTAAGCCATGAGTGAGAATATCCGCAGCACAAATCTTCGCTTCAATCTGGAAAAGGACACCCAGAAGCGAGCATGGCAGTATCTTCAGACCATGGACAAGCAGCATTTCAAATCCTACAGCAACGTGATTGCCGTAGCTCTGGTGGAATATTTTGACCGCTATTATCGCAGTCAGGATGACCCGTACTTTGAAACCAGAGAACGTGAGGAACGATTTGTAAATCAGATTATTTCCTCCGTAGAAAGTGTCATGGAGAAAACACTTCCGGTATTTCTGGCAGGCTGTATGGCTGGACTGTCACAAGTTCCTGTTGTGGCAGCTCCGGTTGTTCAGCAGGAGCCGGATGAGGAACTGGATTGGGAGTTCCTTGGGGAATAAGTTTTCTCCAAGCTGATTTTACAGAAGGGAGGTGAACGCATGACCCGATTTTTGACACAGGATAGTCCGATACCGCCGTATATGGCATTTCCAAGATTTTTACTGGACAAAGATGGACTGAATGAAACAGCCAAGATTCTCTATACGATTTTGCTCGACCGAGCAAGGCTGTCGCAGAAAAATGATGGCTGGACGGATGAACAAGGTCATGTGTTCATTTTTTTCCCCATCAAGAATCTGGCAGAAACCATGCACAAAAGTGAAATGTCCATTAAGACAGCACTATCTGCTTTGGAAAAAGAAAATCTGATTGTTCGCAGACGTCAGGGCGCAGGTTTTCCAAACAGGATCTACGTCAAATATCCACCGGAAGCATTGAATCAGACGGACAGAAATCTTTCTGTAAGACAGACAGAAAACTGTCCTACAGACGGACAGAAAACTGTCTCTGTGACAGAAAGAAAACTGTCCAGTAGGAATAAAGAGAAGAACAATATAAAAAGAGCAAATTCAGAGAGTAAGGATGACCGCACCGCTTATGGCTCTTATCAAAATGTTTTCCTGAGTATGGAAGAACTGATTTCCTTACAAAAGGAAGTTCCTCATTATCAGGAATACATTGAAAAGCTGTCCAGTTATATGGCATCCAGCGGTAAGCAGTATTCCAATCACGCAGCTACGATACGAAGCTGGGCATTGCGTGACCATCCTGCTCCTGTCAAACGAACCTATGAATGTAAGGAGGATGAAAGCCTATGAAACCAATCAATAACACCGTGGACGATTTGTTTCAACCGAGAGAGCTTGCAGCGGACGAATATCTGAACGAAGCTGACGGGCTGATCTATTGTTCCAAATGCCACACACCCAGACAACACCGAATTGAACTGAAGGAACGAGTATTCCTCCCTACGGTTCGCTGCCGTTGTCAGCAGGAGGAATATGACAAACAAGAAGCCGAGCGCCAACATCAGGAACATCTGATACAAGTATCCCGATTGAAAGCCAATGGATTGCAGGACAAATCCCTGCGAGATTACAACTTCGCCAATGATAAAGGCTACAACCCGGAAATACAGAAAGCACATGATTATGTGGCACATTGGGAGGAAATGAAAGCCAACTCGTTGGGACTGCTTCTCTGGGGCGATGTGGGAACCGGTAAATCCTTTTTCGCCGGGTGCATTGCAAATGCTCTGTTGGACAAAGGTATTCCGGTTTTGATGACCAACTTTTCCAGAATACTGAATACGCTGACCGGAATGTATACCGATGACAGAAACCAGTTCATTGACAGCTTTAACAAATACAGTCTGCTGATCATTGATGATCTGGGAATTGAGCGAAGCTCCGAATTTGCTCTGGAGCAGGTATTCAATGTAATTGACAGCCGTTACCGAAGCAAGAAACCGCTGATTGTAACCACCAATCTGACTTTGGATGAGTTGAAGCATCCGAAAGATCTGGCGAGAGCCAGAATTTATGACCGAGTATTGGAGCGTTGTGTTCCTTTGAAAATCAATAATCAGAATATCCGAGAGCTGAACGCAGCCGCTAATATGCAGGAAGCACGAAAAATATTAAATTCCGGTACTTAATTTCATAACCGATGGTGCTGAACAATTCGCCGATCAGTACACAGATACGGAAGAACAATTAAAGGTATAAGCCTTGGCAGCTTTGCTGCTATCCCGAAGGGCGCACTTACTCACCACCCATAAAATGGGCGGTGGTATCCCCTTCGGGGTCGTGCGCTCTGCGAGGCTTTGCGGCTCCTTTGGAGCCTGATGTACAATGCCACACTTTTTCAAATTGCTGTCATTGTCCATGCAGACGGCAAAGAGTTTTGCTTGCTCAAAACAGGTGTTTCCATTCTGGAAGCACCCAGCCGCCTGCCTGCGAAAATCTGCCACTACACAAGGTACGCCCTTCGGGTGCGGCAGCTTTATCGCAGAGATAGGTGCAGCATTCACCGCACCTATTTCTTTTTCAGAAAAAGAAACAAAAATTGTGCTGCGGCACAGGAAGGAGGAAAATAGTGAACTATTTCCATTTGGAAGCAAAGGTTGTGAGCCGTGGCGCAGGCCGTTCTGTCATAGCAGCTGCCGCTTATGCATCATGCTCCAGACTCTACAACGATTATGACGGACTTACCCACGATTACACCAGAAAGCATGGATGTCTGTATAGCGAAGTCTTTCTTCCGCAGTATGCACCTGAAGAATGGAAAGACAGGCAACTGCTCTGGGAAGCAGTAGAAACCGTAGAAAAAACAAAGGACAGCCGACTGGCAAGAGAGCATGTAGTTGCTCTGCCATCGGAGCTGTCCCTGGATGATTGGAAAGGTATGTTGGAGCGTTTTGTTCGTGAGCAAGGTATTGACCTTGGTATGTGCGCAGATGTGAATATCCATGATCCGTACCCTCCGGGTCATAATCCCCACAGCCATATACTTTTCACCATGCGTCCCTTAGACGAACACGGCAAGTGGCAGGCAAAGACACAAAAAGAATATCTTTGCAAACGTGACGGTGAAGAACGTGGTTTTACCGCTGATGAGTTTAAGAACGCCAAAACACAGGGCTGGGAGAAACAATATATGTATCAGTTCGGGGAGAAAAAGGAGTATTTAACCCCGTCTGAAGCAGAGAAAATTGAGGGATGTGTCAGAACATCAAAGACTCCTAAAAGTACCCGCTATGGGAGACAGAATCCACTTACAGAGCTTTGGAACAGCGAAGAACAGATATTTGCGTGGCGTAAGAGTTGGGAAATGATTATCAATGAGGAACAGGAACGCCATGGTATTACCGACCGTGTGGACTGTCGCAGTCATGCCGCCAGAGGATTGACCGAACAGCCGACCGTACACGAGGGATACCATGCAAGAAAATTGGAGTCCATGGGAATCGTTTCTGACCGCTGTGAATTAAACCGCCAGATCAAGGCAGATAACAAGCTCCTGCGTGAACTGAAAAAACAGGTGCAGAAGCTGATGAAAGCTGTCAAAGAGAGCATTCCTGCTATCGCATCTGCATTGGAAACTCTGCGTGACCACATGGTTTTTCTCCAGTACCAGTTGATCGTAAATAATTCTCAGCAAGAAACTGTCACTTCTCAGAAAAATCTTTTGGCAGATATACTGGCTGAATACAAAAATGTGAAAGCTGAAATCAAAGCCAAAACCGCTGAGAAAAAGGAACTGATTGCAGAGCAGAAAAACTGCGGTATCCACTTTATTCGTGCAAGTAAGCTGGGTGAGCAGATTACTACTCTGACAGAGGATATTGAAGAATTGAAATTCCAGAAAGCTCAGCTGTTGGCTCGATTGAATTGTCAGGATAATGGTATTGCTGCTAAGAAGCAGGCATTAAAAGAACTGGACACAGCTCTGGATAATTTGATGCAACAGCACACGCTATTGTCCGGGCAGAAAGAAGCTGATAAAGCAGAATTCCTTGAAATCCGAGATAGTGTCGCTCCGGAAAATGAAGATAACGTCATGGCAGAGCGTGAAACTATTCGCTCTGATGGCAGAGCCGGTTTGGTTCGCAGATTGTATGAAAAATACAGGGATAAATACAGTTCTGACACTTTTGATGAAGCCAACCGGCAGATTGATGCCGAATTGAAAGAACAGCCAGTTCAAAAGAAAAAGCGTTCTATCAGTGAGCAGTTGAGAACACCGAAACTGGAAACGCAGCAGCCAAAGAAACAAAAGAAGAAAGAATACGAACGATAATAAAACCACGGCTGTTGCTCCGTAATGGAGTAGCAGTCGTGGCTCGTTGGTGTTTTAAAAATTGTACTTAGGTAAATTCCGGTATTCTTCTGGTATCTCATGCCCAAAGCATCCAAGCCCCTTGACGAGTTTGGATTGATAATCAGGAAACGCCCACTTGTTCAGATAATCAATGAAGTCAGGAGCGCCGAAAACAGCGCCAAGTTGATTGTCACTAAAGTGCTTCAGGAACTTACCATTCTCAGGGCCATGCCACACCCAATTAGCGGCAAAGTCCCAGCAGTATTTATCAAGATCGGCAGCTACTTCAGCAGGAACCAAATAGATCATTGCTTCACTGTCATGGCTGAGAATGACCTCTTTCATGCCGGTATATTCGGTTTCGTCAACGAAAACCATATCTCCGTTATGATAGATTTCAATAGTACATTCACCCATTGTTCCACCTTTTGAAAGGAAACCAGTGTAGCAGACACGGTTGTATCCATAGTTTTCGTCCATGATTGAGAAACCTGCGTTTTCAAAGCTGTCTATAAAGTCCTTCAGGAACATCTTTTCGCCTGAGAATGTTCCTACATTTCCATAGAATCCATTGTAGATGTAAACATAGCAGAAGTCGAAGTCTACGTCGTGAAATTCTACATAGCCATCAACCTGAGATGACAGATTGGCGGTTTTTATCATGCCGGACTGTGTTCTCATGGTAATGGTATTTTCGTCAACTTCAAATGCAATTACATTCATGTCGTGTAAAGTGTAGGGTGGGTTTATTTTATCAAATATGGTTCTAATCATGGCTACCTCCAATCTATTCCTTTTCCTCTAACACCCACGGAAGCGTTACCCAAAACTCCAAATCGAAGTGGGGGGTGGGGAACCCCGGCGCTCCGTAAGGGTAAGGTTCGTGGCAGCACCGTACTTCACCCCAATCCTCAACCGTACTTTTTGCAGTATCTTCATTCAGAATTCGACCGACAAGACGATAGCTGAATTGATATAAGTGACCGTTATCCTTGGGCATGATCTCACATACATAGGTGGCTTTCTCCGGTGCAATATTCAGTTCTTTCAGAATAGCATGAATTGCTTCTGGAAGCTCATTGCATTTGCATAACTCTAAGAAATTTTTGCAATCATCACAATCGCAGCCCCAGGGTTCGCTTGTCAAATACCATTCCGCTGTAGCAGATTCGTTTATCTCAACTTCAACATTCCAAAAGTTTCGTTTCAGCATTTCATGCACCACCTTTCATGCGAGATTGATTATTCGTATTTCTTATTCAACTTCTTTCAGCAGCTCCTCGACGGATACACCGAACAACTTAGCCAGGGCAAACAGGTTGGAAGTGCTGGGATCTGAAATACCTTGCTCCCATTTAGATACAGACTGTCTGCTGACACCAACAGCTTCAGCAACAAACTCCTGTGTCATCTTATTTTTAGTGCGATGATTTTTCAAAACTTCTCCCAGAGACTTTTTAATGATTGCTGATTCCTTGCGGGAGTCAGTGGAGGAGATGTACTTTTTTAACGCTCTGCAAAGCAGCACAAAGAGATAAACAATTCCTCCAATGGTTAAGAACAAGAGTGGTAGAGTAATCAGCAGCATAAACAATGTATTTGCCATAATGCTTCTCCTTTCGTGGTTTGTTGTGCTTATATCGTAGCAAAAACCACTTGTTGCTACCACCAACTATCACGCACTTATAGGGCGCATTTCAGGTGCGACACAGCACTTGCAATTATTTATATTTTTTCTTCAATGCTGCAATATCTTCTTTGTCAATCCATTCCTCAGAATAGCCACAATCACAGCAGACATATCTATTCACCAGAACAGCAGAGAAGTTGCTCCAGCCTATCTGAATATTGTTTCCTACACCGTATGCTCCAGCTTTTCCCGGAACCATGAGAATATCTGTGCTATTGCACTTGGGACAGATTCGTTTTGTTTTCATAGCAATACCTCCTGCAGTGTAATCAGTTGCCATTCAGCTTTTCAGCAACAATCGCCATCTGTTCTACGGTAGGTTCCCAATCAAAACGGATTTCAATGATTCTATCATCATAGCACAAAAGATAGCTGTTCAATGTGCCAGTGTCTTGATACGCCAGCTGATATACCTCGTTGGCATTCCATGGTGTTGGGTCTTGCTCCAAATACACACGTTTGAAACCTTCAGGAATATCCGTATTGTCGGTTTCATCTTTTTTATCTATCGTCTGGTTTTTGCACATTTCATAGAGTGCAGGAACATTTATAATGGTCACAGTATATTCGAGTCCAGGATAATCTTTGCGGTTTTCTGCATCATAGCGAGGGTGCTGACGCATAACAAGCTGCCCCATGAGTACAGACACATTACCACGGCGCTCTTTGATATAACCGTCAAACTCAACGTCCATAAGATCTTCCACTACAAGGGGAAGTTCGTCTTGATGAATAACCCAAGTCATCCCTCTGTACTCATAGGTTTCTTCATTTTTGTCTGCAAAGAATCCATGATTGGAAGCATAGAGGGTTCCAAATGTAATTGCCCCCATCATGGCAAAAGCAACGACAAAACTGGTGAGCATGGTTACTGTGCGATTGACACCTCTGGATGCCTTTCTGCGCTTCAAGAACTCCTTTGTAGCATTGACAATCACAAAGAGTGCAGGCATATAGATGCACATGAGAATTGTAATCCATCTACGCAAGCTGTCGCCGTAAATAATGTAATTGATTGCCCAGAAGACTGCGCCGCCGATTGTAATGATCAATACAGCCTTTTGGAATTTTGAAGTGTCTGGAACCTTCAGAAATTCACCGTGTTCTGCAGCAATTTTCGCTTTGGAACGCCACCTGAAATAGGAAACAAGTTCAACAATACAAAGGAGTCCCAACAACAACCACGCAAGGCCGGTAAACAGGTTGGAGGGATTAGACAGAAGATCAATCGGATCTCCAAGCAAGTTGCTGACCCACAATGCTCCGTTCAAAAGTCCAATGGCAAACAGAACGATGTAAGATGGAATAAAGCTCTTTTTGGCGGATGCGTGAATAGCTTGCAGTTCCAATTCTGGATCAGTTTCAATAGGAGTGGGATTCTCACGCTCATTGTAGAAGATTTGTAACTGAGCAGAAGTGCAGGCGAGCTGCCATCCGGTATGAGCGCAGAAATCATGGAACATTTTCTGTTCTTCAGAAGGTTCAGGGTCAAATTCGGAAGCCTTTGGGAAATAGGAAACCGCAAAATGAATATTTTTCGGTTCGATTCGACGATAGACCCAACCGGTGTTTACGATTTTTTCAATCATCCATCCTTTAGAAGCCATTTTTTCAAGATGTCTGCTAATTCCTGTGTGATTAAAAAAGGATAACGGTTCAATACGACGTTTTGTATTCTTCATTAGACTTCCTCCTTCCCGAAAATTAAATGATAATCAGCCAGCTGTGCTGTCAGTCTGGCACATTCTTTTTCTAACATTTCTCTGCCTTTGTTCGTGAGGATATAACTGCGGCGTCTGCCCTCAACTTTTGTTTCCCGAATCATCTCAGCATCCAGGAACTGTTCAAGCAGAGTGTATAGTGTACCGGAGCCAACATTGACCCGCCCCCTTGTCATGGCAGGAACTCTATCCAGAATATCCATGCCGTAACATTCTTCTTTTAGACAAAGCAAAGTGTAAAACATCTGCTCTGTCAGTGTTTGAAATTTTGCTCTTGCCACACGGTTCACCTCCAATTCTCGATTATCGAGTATCTTCTAACTTTATTATATCTCGAATATCGAGAATGTCAATATGTGTGAATTGAGTTGATAAAAAATTAAGAAAGCCACGTCATTCACTCTAAGTAAGAGGAATAGCCGTGGCTTCATTTATTAGCAATATATCAATTCACTCAACACCATTTCTTCTGCTGCATTTCGGATATTATTCATAGCACCGACCCATGCCATCTGGTCACGAGCTTTTAATGCTTCATTTATACCCTGTCGCTCCTGCATTTGCAGGGTCAGCAGCTCCATTCGCTGAATAGCGGTATCATCTACCTCATTCAGATGTTTGACCAGTTCTCCGTCCAGCAAAAGTGTGTTATATAGCACCTTGCGGTGTTCTTTCAGATGACGCAGACGCATTCTGCCGTATTTGCTGTAATGCGGTTCTTCTTCGGGAAGTGCAATATCAGGATAATACATTCCATCAGCGCCCAATGTATAGGTTCCGCCCATTTCTTCAAAGATTGATTTCATAGAAAACCCTCCAATCTGTTTACTTTATTGCTACGCTATGTTATAATACCACAAGATACATCACATATCAAGATAAGGAGGATATGAAATGCGGAAAAATGATGACATCATAGCTATCTATTCCCGTAAGTCTAAATTTACCGGAAAAGGTGAAAGTATCGGCAATCAGGTAGAGCTATGTAAAGAATATGTTCGTGTGCATTATGGCGATGCTGCTGTAGATAAAGTTGTGGTATATGAAGATGAGGGCTTTTCTGGTGGTAATCTGAATCGTCCTGATTTCAAGAAAATGATGGATGCTGCCAAGAAACGAAAATTTAAGGCGATCATTGTGTATCGTCTTGACCGTATCAGCCGAAATATCAGTGACTTCGCAAGTCTGATTGAAGAACTTGCTCGCCTTGATATGTCTTTTGTTTCTATTAAAGAGCAATTTGACACAAGCACTCCTATGGGACGAGCTATGATGTATATTGCATCTGTTTTCTCACAGTTGGAGCGTGAAACCATTGCAGAGCGTATCCGTGATAATATGCACGAACTGGCAAAGACCGGACGCTGGCTTGGTGGCACAACACCTACTGGCTATGCTTCTGAAGCGGTTAAGAGCATTACCATTGATGGCAAATCTAAGAAAGCCTGCAAGCTGAAACTGATTCCGGATGAAGCTGATATTGTAAGAATGATTTATGACTTATATATAGAAACGGATTCTCTGACATTGACAGAAGCTGCCTTGATCAAACAGGGTATCAAGACGAAGAACAACAATTACTTTACCCGTTTCTCTATCAAGGCTATTTTACAGAATCCGGTTTATATGATTGCGGACGAAGATGCCTATAATTACTTCATTCAGAACGACACAGATTTGTTCTCGGAAAAAGATGCTTTCGACAATCAGCATGGTATTATGGCTTACAACCGTACCGATCAGGAAAAAGGCAGAGCCACAAAGTATCTTCCTGCAAGTGAATGGATTGTATCTGTCGGTAAACATCCAGGTCTGATTCCGGGCAAGGTGTGGGTACAGATTCAAGAATCTCTGGAACGTAATAAATCCAAATCTTTCAGAAAGCCACGAAGCAACGAAGCACTTTTGACTGGTCTGTTGTTCTGTAGTTGCGGTGAGCGTATGTATCCGAAAATGAGCAAGCGTAAAACTGCGGATGACAAAGTGATTTACACCTATGTCTGTAAGATGAAAGAACGCAGTCAGAGATCTGTATGCAACAGCAAGAATGCCAATGGCAATACACTGGATATGGCTGTAGTGGAGCAGATTAAAATGCTTGCAGAGGACAAAGATACTTTCATTGAACAGTTGGAACAGAGCCGCAGATTCTATACCGGCAATCGCATGGATTACGAACAGCGACTGGGTGATATGCGAAAAGAAAAGATAGAAATCGAGAAGAAAATCAATTCTCTGGTGGACTCTCTTGTGGATATGGGTGATAGTCCTGCAAAAGCTCATGTAACCAAACGAATTGAACAGTTGAATGGAGAATACCAGTCTCTTGAACAGCGTATTCAGGAACTGGAGGGATTGACTTCACAGCACGCTCTTAGTGATGTTGAGTTTGATTTGCTTCGTCAGTTGCTTACCATCTTCAAGGATGGCATTGATGAAATGACAGTTGAACAGAAACGTGCTGCCATTCGCACCATCGTGCGCAAGGTGGTTTGGGATGGTGTCAATGCTCATGTAATCTTGTTTGGTGTTCGGGATGATGAAATTGAGTATCCGGAAATTGCTGCTGTCGCATCCGATAATACCGAAGATGATGAGGAAACCGAGGAATTGGTGGACTTCTCCGATGTAGATTATGAGGATGACGATATGGAGGATGAACGCCTGGGAAAAACTAATCCCCTCAGTGCATCAAAAACGCATTGGGGGGAGGATAGCAAATGAAATCCTGATGTACTTCAGAGCGCTGCGGCGGACGGCGGGGGAGGTTTCTCTCTCTGAGCCGATTGAGACGGACCGGGACGGCAGTTCTCTGGCCCTCATGGATGTCATCAGCTGTGAAGAGGATCTTGCGGAGCAGCTTGACGCACGCGATGACCGCCTGCGTATCTATCGGAGCGTGTTTTCCGTGCTGGACGAAAGAGAGCGGCAGATCATCGCCATGCGCTATGGGATTTTAGGAATCCCGGCGCCGCTGACACAGCGTGAGATAGCTTCAATCTGCGGCATTTCCCGCTCGTATGTCTCGCGTATTGAGAAAAAAGCACTGTTGAAGCTGCGGGCAGGGCTTACGAAAACAAAAGGATAACGGATTGCCCCGGTGATACCGAACGAGACTGGATCCGCCATGCGTGATTTCCATCCAATTTTTTACCCTCCCGGAATAAATCTTTGATTATTTGTTCATAGATGATAAAACAAATTGACAATTCTGCTTGTTTGCAATACAATATTGACAAATATCAATTGGAGGTTTCCTATGCCTAAGAAAGCCAAAATCGCTGTACATCCGCTTTACCCGATCGGTAAGATCTCGCCCCGTCTGTATGGCGGCTTCCTGGAGCCGATCGGTACGATGGTGAACGGCAATATGTTCAATCCGAAGCACCCCACAGCCGATGAGCAGGGCTTCCGCCAGGACTGGATCAAAGCGCTGCGTGAAGCGGGAATCCCCGCAGTACGTCTGCCGGGCGGCAACTTTATCTCCGGTTGGGACTGGAAAGATTCCATCGGACCGAAGGAAAACCGCAAGACCCATCTGGATCTTGCCTGGTTCCAGTATATTACAAACGAAGTGGGACATGATGAATATCTCCAGTGGGCCGAGAAGTGCGGATTTGAGCCGATGTATACCATCAATCTTGGCACCGGCGATATCAATGACGCAATTTACATCACGGAATACACGAACCACAAGGGTGGTACATACTGGTCTGACCTGCGCCGGAAAAACGGACATGAGGATCCCTACGGCGTGAAGGTGTGGTACCTTGGCAACGAGGCGGACGGCCCCTGGCAGATTGCCTCGTGGGATAAGGATCCGCGCGGTTACGGTGTGCGCGCACACGAAGTTTCCAAGGCCATGAAGTGGGTGGACGGCACGATTGAAACCGCTGTCTGCGTTTCCTCCTCTCCGTATCTGGACCATTATCCGGATTGGGACAGACAGGTGCTTGAGCAGTGCTATGAGGCGGTGGACTACATTTCTCTGCACCATTATCACACAGTGCCGATGGGTGAGCTGCCGACACTGCTGGCAAGTTCCGTTTATTTTGAGGATTATATCAATACGGAAATTGCGCTGTGCGACTATATTGCCACGAAGAACCGTTCCTCGTACAAGATGAAGCTCTCTTTTGACGAGTACGGCAACTCCATGCGTGCCGGCAAGGGCTTCAATTATGGTATTTCACAGGAACGCCATTTCCAGAAATCTTTCCAGAAACATGATCCGCGCGAATATATCCTCCATGATCCGGACAATATGCCCGGCTTCCGTTTCAAGAGACCGTATGGCGAGAGCGTGGACATTGCAACCACGGCTTCCACGATTTTGACCTTCCTCCGTCACGCGGATCGCGTGGAGATCGGTTGTATGACCGGCGGTCTGGCTGCTTATGCTGCCTGTGATCATGACCATGTCTGGAAATCCGGCCTGCATTATTTCTTCCAGCAGCTGAAGACCTATGGCACCGGCGTTTCCATGCGCACCGGCGTGGACTGCGACACCTTTGATGCGCCTGCCTATGCAACGGATAACTTCCATATGTACGACGTGCGCGAGGGCCTGCCGTTCATCGAGTCCGCCGCCGCATATGACGAGGACAAGGGCACGCTGACGGTATTTGTCCTGAACCGTAACTGGGAGAGCGACAATGATGTGTCCATCGACACGGCCGGTTTCAAGGGTTATGACTTTGTTGAGCATGTCGAGCTCTACTCCGACGACATCATGGCATCCAATACTTTTGAGAATCCGGATGCAATCAAGCCGGTTGTGAACCAGAACACCCGCTGTGAAAACGGCGAAGTGACCGCAACGCTGAAGAAACTGTCCTGGAATATGTTCCGCTTCGAGAAAAAGGCATAATTGCGGATACTTTTTCTAACCCGTAACTAAAAACGCCTGGCCGCGCAGTTTGCGCAGCCAGGCGTTTGCTTTGCCTGCAGTTACAGGTCGCACGCCGTCAGATCCTCAAAGGTTTCGCGCCGCACGGCAATGCGATCCTCTCCGTTGGAAAGCATGACGATCGGCGGACGGCAGATACGGTTGTAATTGGATGCCATGGAGTAATTGTAGGCGCCCGTGACAAGAACGGCGAGAATATCACCGCGCACAGGGCGGGGGAGCAGGACGTTTTCCTGTATCAGAGCACCGCTTTCGCAGCAGCGGCCCGCAACGGTGCAGAGGAAATCGGCATTTTCGTTCGCACGGTTGGCGAGAAGCACCGTATACTGCGACTTATAGAGCGCATAGCGGGGATTGTCGCTCATGCCGCCGTCTATGGACACGTAGCTGCGGTAGCCGTCGATCGTTTTGACACTGCCGACGGAATACAGCGTCACACCGGCGTCCGCAACAATGCTGCGGCCCGGCTCCATCAGGATGACAGGATGCGCAACGCCGAGTTCGATGCAGCGTGCATTGATATGGGAGGCAACCAGACGGATATTTTCTGCGATGTCAATGACAGGATCGCTGTCAACATACCGCACACCAAATCCGCCGCCAAGATTCAGAATTTCCGTCAGCAGACCGTACTGCTTCTTCATCTCTGCCAGGAAACGGATCATGATGTCCGCCGCGTCGCAGAAGGGGACCTGGTCAAAGATCTGAGAGCCGATATGGCAATGGAAGCCGCGCAGCCGGATATGCTTCTTTTTTAAAATTTCGCCCACAAAAGCGCGGGCCTGACCGGTTTCAATGGAAAAGCCAAACTGACAATCCACCTTTCCGGTATTCACGGCTTCAAAGGTGTGAGGGTCAATACCGGGCGTCACGCGCAGCAGGATGTCCTGCGTGGTGCCGCACAGGGCGGCATAGTCCTCAATGGCATTGAGTTCTTCGGCGTTATCGACAATAAAGTAACCGATGCCGCTATCCATTGCATAGCGAATGTCTGCATCTGTCTTGTTGTTCCCATGGAAAAACATGTCCTTTGCGGGAAAACCGGCAGAAAGCGCGGTGTAAAGCTCGCCCGGTGAGACGATGTCAACGCACATACCCTCTTCTGCTGCGATTTTGTAAATACCGCGGAAGCTGAGCGCCTTGCTTGCGTAAAGCGGACGGGAGCCTTCCCCGAAATACTTTCGCATGGAATCGACATAAATGCGCGCATTGGCGCGTACCCGATCCTCATCAAGCACGTAAAGCGGCGTGCCGTATTTTTCGGCGAGCGAGACGGCGTCCACGCCCGCGATGGCGAGATGGCCTTTTTCATTGACAGAAAGATTGGTATGCAGCATGGGATACTCCTTCTTTTGAGATTTGAATGAAATTTACCGGATCAATCCGAACTCACGCATGATGGCATAGAGCTTTGCGCGGGGTGCTTCGGACATTTCAATCAGCGGGAGACGCAGGTAATCCTTGCAGAAGCCCATGGCAGACATGGCCGCCTTGACGGGAATGGGGTTCACTTCGCTGAACAGCGCGTTGATCAGCGGCAGATATTTGTATTGCAGCTCCGCGGCGCCTGCAATGTCGCCGCTCCAGAAGCGTGTGCAGATTTCGCGGGTTTGTGCCGGCATGAGATTGGACAAAACGGAGATACAGCCGCGGCCGCCAAGTGCCATGATCGGCACGATCTGATTATCGTCACCGGAGTAAATGTCCAGTTTGCCATGCACAAGCGCAGCAGTCTCGACAATTTTGGAGATGTTGCCGTTTGCTTCCTTGATGCCGGCAATATTCGGATGATCGGCCAGTGCCGCATACGTCGCAGGCTCAATGTTGACGCCGGTGCGGGAGGGAATGTTATAAAGAATCAGCGGTTTGGTGCTGGCATCTGCCAATGTGGTGAACATACGGATCAGGCCGCCCTGCGTCGTCTTGTTATAATAGGGTGTGACGACCAGCATGGCGTCGGCGCCCGCTTCACAGGCAAAGCGTGTCAGGTCAAGCGCATAGGCCGTGTCGTTGCTGCCGGTGCCTGCAATGATCGGCACGCGGCCTGCCGCACGCTTTACGGCATAGGCAATGGCGTCACGATGCTCCTTGTCTTCCAGAGTGGAGGATTCACCGGTGGTGCCGCAGATCACAAGCGCATCAATGCCGCTGTCAATCTGCCAGTCGATCAATTTTCCAAATTCCTCGTAATTGATTCCGTTTTCATCTAAGGGCGTGATCAGCGCCGTTGCAATTCCTTCAAATACCGGTTTCTTTGTCATATTTGTTTTCCTCCTATGCAAAATAAAAGCAGCCGAAACGACATCGGCTGCTTCATTACCAAACATGAAATGGGGTATCCGGCTTTCACGGACCTTCCAAACTTTCATTATGGGAACAAAGATAGCACTCCGCCGTTTTCTGGCGACAGCCGGATAAATCTTATTTCATCCGTCCAGCCGAACCCTGCGCAAAAGGGAACGCTTCGGCATCTGTACCTTTCACAAGCCCCAATTGACCCTGCGCGGCCTTTTCAAAGGGCAGGCTACTGATTACACAATGCGCCTCTATCTTGAATTTCTTGTCTAATATTCTAACGGAGTCCGTCCGTCTTGTCAAGATTCGCGCGGTATACAAACCAGACAAAGATTTTTTGTCGAAAACAGGATAAAGTATACCTACCTGACAAGAACGCTGTTATTTTCCCTGTACCGGCCGTACCGGGAAGTAGACGGTATACGGCTCATACCCAACATCCTTCAGCGGAATGAAACGCATACCGACCGGCTGATTCACCAGCCGGAAGGTGGGCTTCCAGGAAGCCCATTCGCGTTCATTGTCAGGGGTCAGCATGGTACGGGGATCCTCTTTATCGCCGAAGAGCATGCGCTCTTCTTCACAGAGGCCGGCCAGCGCCATCGGCCCATAGCGGAACGCGACTGTATCGGGCATATCGGGCAGCGGGTAGGACTGCAGGGACAGCGGCAGATTCAGGCAGACGGCGTGGTCTTTCCAGACGCGGCGGATGGAAACAAATCCATTGGCATCCGGCGTGCAGGGGAGCTCCTCACCGTCGATGGACAGCGACGCACCATCCGGCACCCAATCGGGAATCCGGAGACGGAGCGTGAATTCGGTTTCCTGCTCGCAGCCGACCAGCAGATTGACGCACAGCAGGTCCGGACGACTGGGATAGCGCGCTGCGGTGGCCATGATTTTCTGGCTGCCCGTGGACCAGCTGGAGGTATGGTTGCTGCCGGTGAGCGTATCAATACGCTGGCGCAGCGTTACCGGCGTGCCGTGGAACTCTGCGTCAGCATCGGAGTTGAAATACTGACAGACATACAGAGAATCCTCGTCCCGGTAGTAGAATCCGCCGGTCAATGCGGCGTTTGCCTGCACCAGTGTGCCGTGGCAGCAGAAGAAATCGTCGGTATGAGATGCCCATCCCTTGTGTCCGCCGCTGCGCAGCGGGAGGAAATAGGTCAAAAGTCCGGTGTCCGGATGGTCGGAGTGCTGGCCGTGCGTGAAATTGCCTTTCCAGTAAGCCTGGGCCATGATGCCGTTATAGAGATTCTTCTCGTAATAATCGGCATACTCGCGCTTTCCGGTCACGCGGAACAGGAAGTCTGCCAGACGCATCATGTTATACACCGTGCAGTGCTCCTGGTTCTTGTCGCCCAGGCGCGCGCTCATTTTTTCCATCGGCGTCCAGATTTCACCGCAGGTCTGCCCGCCGGTGACATAGCATCCGCGCTCCCGCACGGCTTTATCCCAATAGGCTTGCACAATACGCAGCCATTTTTCGTCGCCCAGCACCTCATAGGCGCGCGCTGCGCCCATGATTTCCGGAACCGTTGTGTTGGCGTGCATATTTGTCAGCACATCCTGACCGTCCAGCAGGGAGTCAAACAGGCGTGCACGGTAGTATTTGTCGATCAGTTCGCGGTGAGCGGGGTCGCCGGTATAGGAATATAACTGCACCCAGACTTCCAACATACCGCCGGTCTCCACATCAAGGATGTTGTCAAAGGTTTCGCGGTCGTATTGACGGCTCCAGCGCAGATACCAGTTTGCCAGCTTTTTTACAATCTCCAGCGCCTGCGTATTTCCCGCATACCCATACATATCAAGCAGTCCCATGATCACTTTGTGCATGGTGTACTGCGGCGCCCAGACTCTCTTGCCGCGCGCAATCCAATAGAGATATTTCTCCGGAATAGGACCAACCCACTCGCCGCCGTTTTCCTCCTGACAGCGCGCAAGTTCGGCCACGAGCGTATCGGCCTTTGCCTTGATCTCAAGATCGCCGGTGGCTTGATAATGCATGGCTGCGGCGCTCAGCCAGTGGCCGGGAAAATGGCCGCGCAGCTGGCAAAACGGCGATTCCCAACCGCCGTGCGCTTCCGCCGGAGTATGATCCGCGGAGAAAAGGCCGGCTTCCAGCCGGAAATTCATGAGAAGGTTGTCGTCGGAAAGGCTCATCATGTAATCGCGGTTTGCGCGGCGGCGGCGTAGCAGCTCCCCGTCGAGCAGACGCACGGAGGATCCCTGAATAGCAGTTAACATAGCGGCACCTCGTAATCCAATCTGATTTTTTATAAGTAAAGGGAAAATACATTTCTATTATAAAATAAAGGACAAACAATTGGAAGGGTTCAGACTATTTTTTATCTATTTTCCTAAAACTGAACGTTTTATTTGAATTCGTGGAAGAACACGGGGGAGAAATACACTTTTTTTCATGTTATTCGTTGATTTCAGAAAAAAAGCGTGGTATAATAACCAAGAGTGAATTTGGAAAGGAGAATTTCAATGAACTACACTCATGAAGTAGAAAATATGTGTTGTGTGGCCAAAGGTCCCGACCACGGTCCTGCACCTATTCCGGAAGAGGGAAAATGGGTACAGGCCAAGGAAATTAAAGATATATCCGGCTTTACGCACGGCATCGGCTGGTGCGCACCGCAGCAGGGCGCCTGTAAGCTCTCTTTGAACATCAAAAACGGTGTGATTGAAGAGGCGCTTGTCGAGACGATCGGCTGCTCCGGCATGACTCACTCCGCCGCTATGGCTGCTGAGATTCTGCAGGGCAAGACCATTCTCGAGGCACTTAACACGGACCTCGTGTGCGACGCAATCAATACCGCCATGCGCGAGCTTTTCCTCCAGATTGTCTATGGCCGCAGCCAGTCTGCGTTCTCTGAAGACGGTCTGTCCATCGGCGCCGGCCTTGAGGACCTCGGTAAGGGTACGAGAAGCCAGGTTGGTACGATGTACGGCACCCGCAAGAAGGGCGTTCGTTACCTGGAAATGGCCGAGGGTTATGTCACCCGTATGGCACTGGACAAGGACGATCAGGTTATCGGCTATGAGTTTGTTTCCCTGGGCAAAATGACCGACTTCATCAAGAAGGGCGACGATCCGAACACCGCTTATGAAAAGGCGATGGGCAAGTACGGCCGCTTCGACGAGGCTGTCCGTTACATTGACCCGCGTAAAGAGTAAGGAGGAACAAGAGATATGGCATTGTTTGAGAGCTATGAAAGACGTGTTGATAAAATCAACGGCGTTTTGAAAGAGTACGGCATCTCCTCCATCGAAGAGTGCCGCGACATTACCCTCGCTGCTGGTATCGACTGCGACAAGATCGTGCGCGAAACCCAGCCCATCTGCTTTGAAAATGCAATCTGGGCCTACACCGTCGGTGCTGCAATCGCACTGAAAAAAGGCTGCAAGAAGGCTTCTGACGCGGCTGCCGCAATCGGCATCGGCCTGCAGTCCTTCTGTATCCCCGGCTCCGTCGCAGAGAACCGTAAGGTCGGTCTTGGCCACGGTAACCTCGGCGCCATGCTCCTTTCCGAAGAAACCGAGTGCTTCTGCTTCCTCGCCGGCCACGAGTCCTTCGCGGCTGCTGAGGGCGCTATCAAAATCGCGCTCAACGCGAATAAAGTCCGTACCAAGCCCCTGCGCGTTATCCTGAACGGTCTGGGCAAGGACGCAGCTTTCATCATTTCCCGTATCAACGGCTTCACTTATGTGAAGACTGTCTTTGATCCGGCTACCGAGGAAGTCACCATCGAGTCCGAGACCGCATATTCCAACGGTCCGCGTGCTGCTGTCCGCTGCTATGGCGCCGACAACGTACCGGAAGGCGTTGCAATCATGCGTCTGGAGAACGTTGGCGTTTCCATCACCGGTAACTCCACGAACCCGACCCGCTTCCAGCATCCTGTCGCCGGCACCTACAAGAAGTGGTGCGTGGAAAACGGCAAGAAGTATTTCTCCGTTGCCTCCGGCGGCGGCACGGGCCGTACGCTCCATCCGGATAACATGGCTGCCGGTCCTGCTTCCTACGGTATGACCGATACCATGGGCCGTATGCACAGCGATGCACAGTTCGCAGGTTCCTCCTCAGTCCCGGCACACGTCGAGATGATGGGCCTCATCGGCATGGGCAACAACCCGATGGTTGGCGCTACCGTCGCCGTTGCAGTTGCTGTGGAAGAGAGCCAGAAGTAACTTGTCATTACCCGCACACCGCAGGACACACTCCTGCGGTGTGTTTTTTATTCCGCCGGGACCGTCTCCCGCTGCCAATTTTCTTATTTTGTGTGTGACTCTTGCTTTTCAGGCTTAAGCATGATACATTGAATAGCAGAGACAAGGCTTGGCGGCCTTGCGGCATGCGAAGCCATTGCATACACTGATTGAAAGTAGGGAGATTTATGGAAAAGAAACTGTTAGGCAAAACTGGATTATCCGTTACGCGCCTTGCATATGGCGGTATGGAACTCAGTCCTGTCAGTGAAGCCACGGCAGTGAAACTGTTAAATCAGGTGCTGGATGAGGGCATCAATTACATTGACACTTCGCCCGAATACGCAAACAGCGAATATTTTATCGGCAAGGCCATCTCGCACCGCCGCGATGAGTTTATTTTGGCAACAAAATGCTGCGACAATATGCGCGGCAACGGCCCGATGTATACTTTTGACCGCCAGACCGTGCTGGAGAACATAGACGAAAGCCTGCGTCTTTTGAAAACGGATCATATTGATGTTCTGCAGATTCACGGCGTACTGCCGGAGTTTTTGGCAGGCGGAGAGAACGGTGAAGTGCTGGAAACTATGCGCGAACTGAAAAAGGCCGGTAAAATTCTGCACATCGGCCTGACGATCCGCAACTCGAATCCTGCGGACTATGCCTATCCGGCTCTGCACGGGTACCGTAATTTGCAGACTTTTGCCTCCTGGCGCGATATTGAAGTGATTCAGGTGGTATATGGCTGCATGACGCGCCTCAGCGAAAACGTCATCCAGAAGGCACACGACGATTTCGGCACGGGCATCATTGCACGCGGCCTGCTGAAACGCTATGACGCAACCTATGACGCACGCTGGGAGGCTTCCGGCCTGCAGGAGCTTTTAGAAGAGGGCGAAACCCGCAATGATTTCCTGATTCGCTATACGCTGACGCATCCGGCAATCACAGCCGGTGTGTGCGGCACCCGCGGAACGGAGCATCTTGCCCAGAATGTCCGTGCGGCAGCGCGCGGACCGCTCGCGCCGGATGTGTATGAGGAGGCAAAACGCCGCCTGAATTATGTCGGTGCAGTCGCAGGAGCAACGGATATCTGGAAGAAATAAGCACTCTATTGTTTGAAACGGAGTGAATTTGTCTTGTATCAGGTAATCAGCTTTGACTTGTTTATGACGCTGGCCGATCTGAATGCACGCGTCCCTGTTTTGTGGGAACGTATTCTGGAAGGCCCGCTTACACAGGAGGAAGTCGCCCGGTATGCTGCCGGATTGAAGTCGCATTATCTTCCATATTACTACGCACTGCGTGAACCACCCTTTGTGACGATGGATGCAGTGTTCCGCCGGGGATTTGCGGAATATTTCCGGGCGGAAGGCATTGACGCCGACCCGGATCGCGCAGCAGATATTTTCCTGGAGGAACACAACTATTGCCCGATTTACGAAGATGCGTCCGCACTGCTCAAGCGTCTGCAGGGACGTTACCGCGTCGTGATTTCGACGGATGCCGACTGCAGCATGGTGCGGGACCTTCTCCCGCGCATTCCGCATGAACTGGCGTTTGTTTCGGAGGAACTTGGCGCCTACAAGGCTTACCGGGATGGATCGTTCTTCCGTCAGGTGATAAAAAAAACGGGTGTGCAGCCGCAGGAAATCCTTCATATAGGAGACGGATCTTCGGATCTGATTGGCGCGAAACTCTGCGGTATCGATGTATACCACGTTGACCGAGAAGGACGGGGATTGCCGCAAGGAGTTTCCACACCCCCGGATTATACGGGACGGGGACTGGCTGAATTGACCGAATTACTTCGTTTATAACTGAAATATGTCAGAATCTGATGGCCGGAGGCGTGAAAACGCTTCCGGCTTCTTGCAATTAACGGCAAATTCTGATAAAATGGCTCCGGTAACTGTAAATTGTACGCTGTTTTACGGAGGAACCATGAAACGGATACTGTCCTTGATTTTGCTCTTATCGTTGCTGCTTTCCCTTGCCATGCCTGCTGCTTTCGCCGCCGGTGTGGAGGTGGGGGAACTGCGGCTTTCGCAGGAAAGCCTTGCACCGTCGGCGGAGGGACGGCTTTATATTTATCTGCCGGTGCAGTCCGGTACGACTGACTGTGTACTGACGATCTACGATGCGTATGGACGCGCTGTTGCACGGTTTGAGCGCGGCGCGCTGACGCAGAATGTCCACACGTTTATCTGGAATTTGCGTCCGGCCTATGGCAATCCGGCCGGATATGATGCGGATGCTTTTGTGCCGGACGGTGTTTACACGATAGAAGCAGTCTGTACTTCCGGCACGGCCAGTGTCCGGCGCACGGCGCGCTGCACGGTGGACAGTTCTGGCGCGGCGGCTCTGCCGGAATCCGGCGTGCCGAACTACACGGGCGATCCTGAAACGGACTATATGGTGTCCTGCATTCTGGAAGAAATTCCGACTGCGGGCCTTTCCACGCGCGAACAGGTTCGAGCTGTCTATACCTGGGTGCAGGCAAACTGTTACCGCACGGGCGAGAGCGACTTTGCTTATTTTGACCTCGATGCGCTGGCGCCTGCCATCGCTTCCGAAGGCGTCTATTCTGACAGCCTGCACGCGGCCGGGCTGATCAGCTATGACGTGCTGGATAACCTGTATGTCCGCAATGCCAAAACGCTGCTGCTGTATCGCGTGGGAACGTGTCTGGAGTTTTCTGCGCTGGTACAGGTGCTGCTTGCCCGGCTGGGCATTGAATGTTGGATCGCAAGCGGAGACTTTTTTAACAGTGATGGCTCCGTAGTGATCCATAAGTGGGACTATCTTCGCATCGACGGCACGTATTACTGGTCGGATGTGCGCATCGACAATGCCGCCTATGAACGTTCCGGCCGCACACAGCTTTACTATGATTATTTTCTGGAAGCGGATACCGAAGTCTGGGCAGAACGCCACGGTTGGGACCGTGAGACATTCCCGGAACGCAATACGCTGACACCTGCTATGACGGAAGCCGCAGTCCCGGAATTGCCGCCGGAGGAATTGCCTATCGAAGAGCCGGAGGAGATATTCACGGCTCCGGAGGAACTTTTGCCTGCCGAAGCCACGGTGAATACTGCGCCGATTTATATCGACGGGATGGAGTTTGTGCTGGAAGCCTATACCATCAATGGGTATAACTATTTCAAACTGCGGGATCTTGCCTTTGCCCTGACCGGAACGCCGGCACAATTCGAGGTGGTGTGGCTGGAAGAACAGAACGCCGTTGGTTTGTTCGCGGAATACCGCTATTCGCCGGTGGGAAATGAATTGACCGCATCGGGGATTGCCTCTGCTTCTGCACAACCCTCGCCCTGCCGTATCTATGTGGATGGCGCCGCCGTTTCGCTTGGCGCCTATCTGATCAATTCCAATAACTATTTCCGTCTGCGTGACATCGGTATGCTG
Organism: Clostridiaceae bacterium; assembly: GCA_018384365.1. GTDB lineage: Bacteria > Bacillota > Clostridia > Oscillospirales > QAMX01 > Allobutyricicoccus. The sequence goes on along the minus strand of JAHAYX010000015.1, from coordinate 21,783 downwards.
TTTGACTTTTCGGTGGAGTGGGACGAACAAGCCGGCGCCATTCTGATCCGGACAGACCTGCCTTATCAGGAATGAGTATGGAAAAAGCAGAATTACTGAAAAAATACGCCCGGGAAGAGGAGGACCGTGTGCCGCTGGCGCAGGTGCTGGATAAATTGACGGCATCGGAGCGCGCGGAGCAGGTGACTTCCACGGTTTTTCTGAATGAGCGCCAGCAGGCACTGACAGAACGGATGCTGGCGGAAGTGCACAGCACCTCCCATGTGTTTTTTGGCGGCTATCCGGAGGCGGAACGCCGCATGGTGCTGTTTTTGCCGGACTGGGCGGCAGAAGAGCCCTCTTCCTATGCACCGGTATCTTATATCCGTGCCGAATGGTCGGAAAAAACCGGCGCACAGATCGGACACCGGGATTTTCTCGGCGCTTTGATGGGCGCCGGGATACGCCGCGAGACGGTGGGGGATATCCTGCCGGACGCTTCAAGCTGTGATTTGATTGTACTGCGCAGCGTTGCGCCGTATCTGATGCAGAATCTGACTTCCGCCGGACGTGCGTCACTTTCCCTGACGGAGATTTCGCCGGAGGCTCTGCATATTCCGGAAAAAGAAACCCGCTTGATCCGGGATACCGTGGCATCGCTGCGCCTGGACAGTGTTGTGGGAGCAGGCTTTGGCCTTTCCCGCGAAAAAGCGTCCGCGCTGATCCGATCCGGACGCGTGTCCGTAAATGGGTTGATCTGCGAGAAGCCGGATCGCCAGCTTGCGGGTGGGGAAACCGTTTCTGCGCGCGGTTCCGGTAAGTTCCGTCTCTGTGAGGGGACTCACGTGACGAAAAAAGGGCGGATCAGCGTGGAAATTGAGAAATACATCTGAAAGCGGAGACTGCCTTTCGCTTTGGCGGCCGAAGAAAGGAATACAAGATGCGTCTGTTGATCAAACAAAAGGTTTTTTCCTGGCGCGATAAATTTGCGATCAAAGATGAAAACGGAAACGACCGGTATTATGCCGAGGGGGAAGTCTTTTCCTGGGCAAAAAAACTGCATATTTATGATCTGTCCGGCAGAGAAGTGGCCTATATCGAACAAAAAATTTGGAGCTTGATGCCGAAATACTATATTTTCCGCAATGGCTCGCTGGTCGCCCTGATCCGCAAGGAACTTTCTTTCCTGCACCCGAAATATACGTTGGAGGGACCCGGCTGGACAGTGGAGGGTTCCTTCTGGGAACACGATTACGACATTTTGGTGCAGGGCCGAAAAATCGCCGGCGTAAGGAAAGAATGGTTTACGTGGGGCGATTTTTATGTGCTGGATATTGCGGATGGATGGGACGAGGTCCTGGCTCTGGCTGTTGTTTTAACAATCGACTGCGTGGCGGCACAGGCTGCCGCTGCGGCAAACTGAAACATAGAATCCTGGATTATCTGCCGGGAATTAGAGGAATGATTTTATGTTGAAAATTGAGCATGTGACAAAACGGTATGGCAAAACGCTTGCTAATAATGACATCAGCTTTACAGTAGGAGAGGGACAGATCGCCATTCTGCTTGGCCCGAATGGCGCGGGTAAATCTACGATTATCAAGTGTATTGCAGGGCTGCTGCGTTTTCAGGGTTCCATTACGCTAAATGGGTTTGATAACAAATCGCTTGAAGCAAAGCGCCTGCTGGGGTATATCCCGGAAATGCCGGCTGTATATGATCTGCTGACTGTTTCCGAACATCTGGAATTCATCCGCCGCGCTTACCGCATGGAGGACGACGGTTATGGCGATGCGCTGCTGGAGCGGTTTGAGCTGGGGGATAAAAGGCAGAAACTCGGCAAAGAACTGTCCAAAGGTATGCAGCAGAAGCTGTCGCTGTGCTGCGCATTGGTGCATAAACCGCGCGTTGTGATCTTTGACGAACCGATGGTTGGCCTGGATCCGCACGCAATCAAGGAACTTAAGGAAATGTTCCGCGAACTGAAGGCGGACGGCGCATCCGTGCTTATCAGTACACACATGATAGACAGCGTTGAGGATTACTGGGACGTCACGCATATTATGACAAACGGAGAATTTGCCGCGACCAAACACAATACGCCGGACGAACTGCAATCCCAAAGCCTGGAGGAACTGTTCTTTTCCATTACGGAAGGCGGGGCAAATAAATGAATGCATTGGCTTTTTTAATCTTCACACGGCTGAAAAATACACTGAAAAGTCTGGTGCGCCAGCCTGTCCGCCTGATTTATGCGGTGATTCTTGTCGCACTGATCGGATTTACTATTTTTGCGGGCAACCAAGAGGAAAGCAAAGCGCCGCAATACCGTGATATTGCAGAATTGATTGCGGGGGCGATGGCGCTGTACACGCTGATGTTTCTGCTGCTTGCCAGAAACGGATTTGCAAACGGCGGCTCGATTTTTGCCATGCCGGACGTGAATCTGCTGTTCCCGGCGCCGTTTGTGCAGCGGGATGTCCTGTTTTATGGCTTGATCAAGCAGGTTGGATCTTCGCTGCTGCTCGGCTTTTTCCTGCTCTTTCAATACACCTGGATGCATACGGCCTATGGTGTTTCCTATGGCTTTCTGCTGATCCTGGTGTTGGGGTATGCATTGGCGGTCTTTTTCGGACAGTTTGTCGCCATGCTGATTTATTCGCTGACTTCGGCGGATGAACGGAAAAAGAAACGCGCGAAGGTCATTTATGCGGCGTATATTGCGCTGATTCTGATTTATGCTGCCTCGTTTGTGCTGAAGGACACAGCAAATGCCGTGTCGCAGCTTGTGGCGGCGGCGGGAAGCCCTTTGATGCTCTTTACGCCGGTCGGCGGATGGCTCGGGCTGTTCGCGGCGGGCGCCGCTGCTTCCGACGTGATGAAAATTGTGCTGGGCCTGGGGCTTTGCGGGATATTTGCTGCGCTTTTGATCCTGATTGTGGAAAAGACGAACAGTGATTTTTACGAAGATGTGATCAAAACGGCGGAGGTTTCCCAATCCGCAATCAACGCCAGCAAACAGGGCGTTGTGGCGGAGTCGGCGCCGGCCCATGTGAAGCTGGGGAAAACGGGATTTGGCCGCGGAGCCGGTGCGGAGATGTTTTATTATAAGCACCGCCTGGAAAACCGCCGCTCCCGCATTTTGATACTGGATACGATATCCCTCATCTGGGCTGCCTGCGTGATCATCTTCTCACTTTTCATGCGCGAATCCGGCATCATTCCGGTTTTCGTCATGGCCACGTATCTGCAATTTTTCTCTGTTTCGCTGGGCCGCTTTAACAAGGAACTTTTGAAGCCGTATATCTACCTGCTTCCGGAGCCGCCTCTTTCCAAAATGCTCCACGCGCTGCGTGAGTCGCTGCCAAGCGCCATCGTGGAGGCGGTGTTGATCTTTGTACCGGTCTATTTCATCATTGGCATGAATGTGCCGGAAATGCTTCTGTGTATTCTGGCACGAATCAGCTTCACGCTGCTTTTCATTGCCGGCAATGTCATCCTTTCCCGTATCTGGAGCGGGAGCGCCTCCAAAGCAGTCATTATGCTCCTGTATATGGTTTTAATGCTGCTGCTTGCGGCGCCCGGTGTCATTCTTGCGATTGTGACGGCGGCTGCCGGCCTTACCGTGTTTTCCGGCATTGCCACCGGTTTCCTGGTGATTACCATCTGCAATTTGCTGATCGCACTGCTCAGCCTGTTCCTTTGCAGGAATATGCTGCAATATGCGGAACTTAATTACCAATAAGAATGCGTTATCGTACACTGAACAGTTATCTGAAGGAACGATTCGGGTGCAAGGTTTACAAACTGGCGCTGGATGGCGGCATGACCTGCCCGAACCGTGACGGTACGCTCGGAACGCGCGGCTGTATTTTTTGCAGCCGCAGCGGTTCGGGCGATTTTGCCGTTTGCAGCGGCCCGGACATTACTGCGCAGCTGGCCGCAGCGCGCCGCGTGGTGGCCGGGAAGGTAAAACAGGCAAAATACATTGCCTATTTTCAAAGCTTTACCAATACGTATGCGCCGGCCTATGTCCTGGAACCGCTTTACCGGGCTGCTATGGCTCCGGAGGAGGTTGTGGCGCTCTCCATTGCCACACGGCCGGACTGTATTCCGGACGATGTGCTGGCACTGCTGTGCCGCCTGAATGCCCGGAAGCCTGTTTGGATAGAACTTGGCCTGCAAACGATCCATCCTGCCAGCGCGGCGTATATCCGACGCGGGTACGACCTTGCGTGCTACGACGCCTGTGTGGAGCGTCTGCGTGCGGCGGGCCTGGAAGTTATTACGCACATGATACTCGGACTGCCCTTTGAAACACCGCGTATGATGTACGAAACCGCCGCCTATATCGGGAAAAGCGGCGTACAGGGCATCAAACTGCAATTACTGCACGTCCTGCGGGATGCAGATCTGGCGGAGGAATATGCCGCCGGTGCCTTTCCGACGCTGACGCTGGAGAAATATGCCGAGCTGTTGGCAGGCTGCATACGCAGACTGCCGAAGGATATGGTGATTCACCGCCTGACGGGGGACGGCGCGAAGCGCAATCTGATCGCCCCCTTGTGGAGCGCCGATAAAAAGCGCGTACTGAACCGGATTCAGGCTTATTTTGAGCAGGAGGATGTGAGGCAAGGTGCCTTGTGGAGCGAAACCGGACTTTTCCTATGAATTGATCCGTTCTGCGCGCCGCACCGTGTCGGTTGAGGTGACGCGGGAGGAAACTGTGGTTGTCCGTGCGCCGCAGCGTATGCCGCGCGCCGAAATAGAGATGTTTTTAAAGCGGCACCGGGACTGGATTCTGCAAAAGCTCGAACATCAGCATCGTCTTGCGCAGCGCTATCCGGAACCGGATGAGGAAGAAGCCGAGGAACTGAAGCGGCGTGCGCGGGAATATCTGCCGCAGCGTGTGGCCTATTACGCGGCAGTGATGCACGTGGAACCTGCCTGGGTGAAAATCACCTCTGCCCGCAAGCGCTTCGGAAGCTGCGGCCCGGAGAACGGGCTGTGTTTTGCATGGCGCCTGATGCGCTATCCGGCGGCAGCGATCGACTATGTTGTGGTGCATGAACTGGCGCACATCGTCCATAAAAATCATAGCCGCGCATTTTACGGCCTGATAGCACAGGTGCTTCCGGATTATCGCGAACGGGCTGCGCTTTTGAAAAACTAATAAAAATCACCTGAATGTTCTTGGAAAGGATGATTTGTAAATGGAATGGACCGAAAAAATCTGGGAAACGAAACGCATTTTAATGGAACCGGTATGCTTTGCCGAACAGGACGACGGAAGCCTTTCCGGCGGACAGCTGCTTTTCCCGCCGAAAGCTATCGAATCCGTAACTTCGCATGACTGCACCATACAATATCAGGAGGGGCGCGACTATGCCGTGCAAAACGGCAGACTGATCAGGACGCCGGACTCCCGTATCCCGATTCTCCCGCGCGCGGAATACTGTAAAGTGTATGATGGCGCAAAAGAAACGGCATGGCTTCGCCTTGCGGACGGAAACCGGTATATGGCCATATCGCCGACCGTTTATCAGTATCAGATTCTGGTTACCTACACGCATGATGCGCTCTGGGAAGGCGCCAAACCGGCGGACGGAAGCGCCGCGCTGACCCACAGCCTGAAAAAACTGCAGGCGGGCGGCCCATTCAATCTCCTGTTTTACGGCGACAGCATCACGGCAGGCTGGGAGGCCAGCGGATGTGACGAAGAAGTCATCAATATGCGTGACTGCCGTGCGTTCCCGCTCCGCATCAACCGTCCGCCATACGTTCCTTCCTGGCCGGAACTGGTAACGCGCGGGCTGCGCGCCGCATACCCGCAGGCAGACATCCGGAAAACGAACCGCGGGGCAGGCGGATCCACCACGGTCTGGGGCGTGGAACACGCTGCCGAATTGGTCTGCCCGCAACATCCGGATCTGGTCATTTTGGGCTTTGGCATGAACAGTCTGCGCGATCCGGCGACGCTGTACCGCTCTCAGATCGAGGCGATCATCCATACGATTCGCGCGGAAGCGCCGGAATGTGATTTCCTTCTGGTTTCGCCCATGGTACCCAATACGGAAATTGCCGGACTTGCCGAAAACAAACTGGCGCAGCAGGAGGCGGCGCTGTGGGACCTTGCGCACGCTGAGACCGGAATCACTGTCGCGCCGGTGCATGAGATTTCAGAGGAACTTCTGCATCGCGGAAAGACATATTATGAACTGACGGGAAACTGCATCAACCATCCCAATGACTTTTCCGTTCGTCTGTACGCGCAGACGGTACTTGCAGCGTTGGGCAGATAACAGCAAAAAACCCCCGCACTCGAGCAGAGTGCGGGGGGGGGGTTCTTACTGCAGGCTGTCCAGGAAATAAGCGTGTGTGTCCGCGTGCAGACCCTTCTCATCCACAACGCTGATCCGGAAGAAGATGTCCCCGGGATCCACCTCAAACGAGGCCTCGGTGAGGGAATCCTCATTGCCAAAGCGTGCTGCATTCCGGCGAACACCGGCCGCATAGGAAATATATTTGGCGGGGGAGCATTTGATGTGGACGACGCCGTCCTCCAGATAGAGCTCATAAATCTCCGGCCCCTGGGATGCATAGAAATCGCCGTTTTCAAGCGCATGAATGATGGCGTCATAGGTAAGGGACGGCGCCTTTATCATATCAAATCCACCGAAGGAATCCGTATACAGCCCATGCGGGTTTTTGTTGTGATTGTCATCTGTCATGGAGCAGAAAATCCGTTTTCCGGCGCGCAGCATCAGGTCATAAGCCTGAATGTCATATTCAAAAACTCCGACGGAATTGCTGCCGTGATTGTAAATCTCCATTGCAAACATTCCCTCGTAGTTTAAGTAATCGCGCGGATCCTCACGCGACCAGTGCGGGTGATTATAGGCCACAAGAAAGCCGTTTTCGCGTGCGGTACGGATTATATCGTTGATACATTCCGGCGTATGCTCCCGCAGATAAGGTTCTCCGACATATTTGATCTTGCCGTAAACGTCTTCTCCGCAGAAATAGTACTGTTCCGGATGAAAACAGACCTGCGTGGTATTGTGCGGATCGCGTGCATACAGATTGAGGTGGCAGGTTTGCTTTTGCGGCCAGGGTTTGTCGCCCCGCTCATTGACGGAGAGCTCGTAAGCGGTGATTGCCAGAAACCGCTCATCCGAGAGTCCTGAGTGATCCGCAAGGATTTCGTGGTCGGTATAGGCCAGAATACTGTATCCATGCGCCATATACGCCTGCTTCATCTCGGCAGGCGTCAGTGTGCCATCGGAGACGGTAGAGTGAGAGTGCAGGTTTGCTTTATAAAACTGTCCGCCTTCAGGCAGAAGGTACTGCCGCATCTGCGTCACTTCCTTATCGCGTTTTCTCTATTCTGACGCAAACGGACGTACTTGTCAATGGTAAAAAACAGGCCGAAGCAGGGGATAAGCCTGTTTCAGCCGATTTTTTCCCGCAGCATACCGATCGCGCGTCGTTCGATGCGCGAAACCTGCACCTGTGATACGTCCAGCGCACGGGCAACACGTTCCTGCGTCATCCCGCGGTAATACCGCAGCAGCAGGACGCAGCGTTCCCGTTCCGGCAGTTCCCGCAGCGCGCTGCGCAGGGCAGTACGCTCGACAATCGTGTTTTCGATACTGTCGCCGCCGATCGTACTCTCCAGTGCAAACCCTTCCTCGCCCAGCGGCTGCTGCAGCGACTGGACAGGGGAGGAGGCCAGCTCGCAAACGGCGATATCTTCCGGCGAAAGGCCGGATTCCGCAGAAAGCTCCGAAAGCCGTGCTTCCCGGCCAAGCTTTGCCTCCAGCTCGGCCTTAATCCGCATCAGGCGGGCGCCGGTCTCCTTTGTGCCGCGGCTGACCTTGACCGGACCGTCATCACGCAGAAAACGCCGGATTTCACCGGCAATTTTAGGCACAGCGTAGGTGGAAAACTGTGTGCCGAAGGCTGGGTCATAACCGCGCACGGCCTTGATGAAGCCGACGCAGCCCAGTTGATAGAGATCTTCTGCGTCGCAGCCACGGCCGAAATAGCGCCGGGCAATACTCCAGATCAGCCCGGTATTTTCATTGATCAGCTGGGCAAAGGCATTCTCGTCGCCCTGCTGGGCACGAAGCACCAAGGCCCCGTTTTCCGCATATTCGCTCATTTTCTGGGTTTTATGCGTTTTTGCATGGTCACGGTTGTGCCGATGCCTTCCCGCGAACGGACGCGAAGTTCATCCATAAAGCTTTCCATCACGGTAAAGCCCATGCCGGAGCGATCGGAGCCGCCTGTTGTATACATGGGTTCGCGCGCCCGCGCAATATCTGCTATCCCGCGCCCATAATCACGGATTTTGATTTCTATGTAGTCCTCAAATACCCGGCAGTTGATTTGGACGAGTCCGATCGAATCCGGATAGGCGTGGACGATGCAGTTGGTCACGGCCTCACTGACAGCGGTTTTGATGTCGCCGAGTTCCTCCAGACTGGGATCCAGCCGCGCGGCAAACGCGGCAACAGCGGCGCGTGCAAAGCCTTCGTTAATCGACTTGCTCTCGATTTCCAGCTTCATTTTGTCGTGCTTTTTCATTTTTTTACACCACCTTTCCTGTGTGTTCAATTGTCACGAAACGGGAAATTCCCGCCGCATTCAAAACTTTCATCGGCTGCGGCGGAACATTCCGGATGATCACGCGTCCGTTGAGCTCCGACATTTTCCTGCTTCCTCCGATGACAAGCGCCAGGCCGGAACTGTCCATAAAGCGCACGCCGCCCATATCCAGAACCAGCGTTTTTGGCAGATACGTATCGATAATACGGTTGACCGCCATGGAGGTCTCGCGCAGGCTGTGGTGATCCAGCTCGCCGCCGATTGCCACGATCGCGGTCGTTTCGTCAATCCGGTAATCCATGAACATCAAACTCCTTTTCAAAAATGGTAGCGGGAATTAGAATCATTTCACTTCGCTGTCTCTGTTCCTATTCTACGGAATAGCTTGCGTCATTTTCTGCCGCTTTATGTACGATGCGCCAAAAAAAGAAAAATCCGCCGTCTTTTCCGCGGTTTGCAATCTGTTGACATTTTGTTTGTTTACTTTGCGAAAAAAATCAGCTATAATAAAAAAGTGATTTTACGCCCCGCGCGTGAAAAGGTGGTTTATCATGACGAAACGAAAGCTTGCCAAGAATGAATATATTGATGAAAACGGTCATATTAAGAAAAAAGGCTTCTTTTCCTGGATTTTAAATTATGGTTATTACTATCGTTCTTATCTGATCGTCATAGTGGCTGCCGTGGTGTTTATTGTGGCACTCTATTTTTCCATGAAAACGGTGCAGCCGGATGTGAAAATTTATTTTTGCGTGGAACAGGAATTGGACGAAACACATTTTAAAACGCTCTGCGATAATCTGTATGAGTACATCATCGATGTGGACAGTGACGACGTTGTGTATATGGAGCCGAAAACGCTGAAGCTCGTGCAGGATCCCCTGACCACTTCGGAGCGCACGGCCTATAATACGCTCGATAAAGCCCTTACTGATGACGATGTGGTATGCTTTATCACGGACGAGTACGGTTATTCCTGCCTGATGGAACGCGAGGCTCTGCGTGATCTGGCATTTTTCGGGATCAAAAGCGAGGACGAATACCGGCTGCGCCTGAATGATACCGCCCTGTGGAACGGTGTTACGGAAACGCGGGACATTTATCTGGTGATGAAGTATATGCCGGATGAAAAATATGAGGATTTTTATGTCAGTACGATCACGACCATGATCGTGGATATGTGCTATGATCTGGTGGGAGAACCGGATGTGAAAGCGGAAACATAAAAAAAGGCCCCGATGGTATTCCATCGGGGCCTTGCTGGTTTACAGGATCAATCCAAAAGACCGCGGAAAAACTCCGCCGCTTCTTCCAGCAGACCAAGATCAAAGAGCATGGACGTGCAGATATAGCGTTCCCGGATATCGTGCGAGCAGACGAGTGCGTCCATGGTATCCGAAGTGGAAACGTCGATTTCACAGGGGCGCACCGGCATGCCAAGTTTCTGTGCCGCGGCATACATCACCCGGATATCGGGCATTTCGGCATGGATGATATCGAGAATTTCGTCCCAATGCGCGCAAATGGTTTCCGCATGGGCAAGGCGGACGTCAGCCTCGTTTTGACGCGATTTTTTCACGGAGGCAAAAACATCTCCTGCGACAGCACCAAAGACGCGGTTGATTTTGGCATCCCAGGCTGCGGGATCAAAGGCTGCAATCACATCGCGGGCGTGCTGCAGGTCCGGTTTGATTTTGCGAATGTATTCATACAGCTCAAAGGTCAGCATGGAACCGATGCCGACCTGGATTCCGTGCAGTTCCAGGGAGCGGCCGCGCGCGATGTTGATCATTTCCCAGATATGTGAGAAACGGTGCTCGATTCCGGATGCGGGACGGGAAACATTTGAATACGCCATGGCAAGGCCGGAGAGCACCAGTCCTTCCGCGACTGCACCGACGGCATCCGGATCACGCGCGAGGATCCCGTCAACGGACGCCATGATTTTTGCAACAGCCGCGCGCATCATATCGGCAACGGCTTCACAGTAATATTCACCTGTTATCAGATGTGCAATGCGCCATTCGCAGATGGAAATATATTTGGCGATCATATCGCCAAAGCCGGCACGGAGCATCCGCATGGGGGCCTGCGCCATAATCTCTGTGTCGCAGATGACAGCCTCCGGACCGTTGTTGTAGATGGTCAGCTTCACGCCCTCCAGCTCCATGGCGGAGGAGTTGGAAGCATAGCCGTCCATGGACGGCGCCGTGCCAACGATCGCGCAGGGACGATTCGCCGTAAAGCCCAGCATTTTGCAGAGATCGTTAATCACGCCGCTGCCGACGCCAAGCACCACGTCGCAGCTGTGGTTAAAGCGCATGGCCAGGATGCCAAGCTCCCGTTCCGAGGGCATTACAGGATGTGCGCCGTCAAACACATAGAGCGCGTAGGGGATTCCGGCCCTTTTCAGGATTTCAACGACGCGTTCGCCGGCGGCCCGATACGTATTCTGGTCACAGACCACAAAGGGATAGGAGACACCCAATGTTTTCAACGCTTCCGGGACAGTTTCGATCACGCCGCGGCCGATTTTTAAGAATTTCACCGCAGTAGCATGATGCCGCCCGCATGGACAGTCATAGCCATCCGGCTTTAGCAGTTCCTCAAAAGACATATTTTTAAAATTAAGCATAGCAAACAAGACCTCTTATTCTGTTCCATGCCTGCCGAAAACGGCGGAGGCATGAATTTACTTTATACTTCGGCGTACATTTCATCGAACGCTGCGCGGATATTCTCCAGGGGTGTGCCCGGCTGGATGCCATTGCCCATGGCAAACAGCAGTCCGCCATCGGGACGGTTAAAGATGCGGCGCATACGCGCAATTTCTGCACGTACGTCGTCCGGCGTTCCGTCTATGAGAATGTGCTGCACATCCATGCCCGCACAGATGCTGATTCTGTTGCCAAAACGCTGTGCCGTAGCCTCCATATCCATGCAGCCCTTTTGGATGGGGTGCAGCACATCCACACCGGAAGCAATCATGTCATCCAGAAGGAGTGTGTTATCCCCGCAGGAATGCAGGAAAAAGTGCATACCGCGCGCGTGGATATAGTCTGCAATCTCCTTGTAGAGCGGGAAATAAAGCTCGCGGAAGATGGCAGGGGACATCATGGGGCCGGTCTGGTGGCCCAGATCGTCGGAGGAAAAAATAGCGTCACAGCCAAGCGCCGCATAGCGGTCAATGATCACTTTATAGAATTCCACCATCGCCTTACCCAGACGTTTCAGCCCGTCCATCTCGTCATAGTAATCCATCATCAGGTTTTCCATCCCGCGGATCATCCAGAAACGCTCATGGAGGAAAAACCAGAAACCGCCGATCTTGTAGCGGTCCGGATTTGCTGCCGCGATCCGTGCGACCTCGTCAAAGTTGCCCGGCTCGTTCGGGTCCGGCATATGTGCCAGGAACTGATCCAGTTCGTCCCATTCCGGAAGCAAAACAACGTGCTGACCAATGCTGTGCGCGACCGAGTTGGAATAATCATCGCGATAGCCAAACCGGTATTCCGGGTTATCGTTTGACGAGACATCAAACCCGGGCTGCCGGTACCAAAGCATACAGATATCGTCCGGGTAAGCAGCGTCGATTTCGTCCAAACGTTCGCCGTAGACATCGCGCAGACCGTTACCCCACCATTTTGCCAACATAACCGGGACGCCGGGCGGCCCTCCGCTCCGCGTGACGACTGCGCGGACTTGTTCTTTTGTCAATGCTTTTCGCATGAAATCACCTCTGCCAATCGCCGGCCAGCAATCCGAGATACGGCAAACGCCGTACAGACGTTTTGACTTTCGAAAACCTGAAAAACTGCCTGCTGCATTCCGCAGAGGGATTTTTCCGGCTGGCTGTACTTCTTTTATTATAACAGTCTGCGTTCTTTGATGCAATAAAAGTTTTCTTGAAAGTGGAAGAACGTTGTGCTAAAATAAAGCTGTTTTATTATTGGCAAACGAAAATAAAAATCAGCTTCTGCCAGCGCTTTTTTATAAGGCGTAATACGATGCTACTGCGGAAAAGACTGCCGTTCTGAGGCAGGAAACAAAGGGGATCCAGGCTATGCTGCACGTTCATTCGTTGAAAACAGACTATTCTAAAGACCCCGAGGGCGTGGGAAAGAGCCCGCATTTCGGCTGGATTCTGGAAGGTGATGGAACCGGCATACGCCAGACCTCCTTCCGGTTCCAATTAGCGCAGGATGATGCCTTTTCCATTGTCTTATTTGACAGCGGCGTCGTGCTTTCGGATGAATCCGCGCACTATGTGCCGGATGATCTGCCGCTGACCCCCGCAAATCGCTATTACTGGAGAGTCCGCATCGTGGATAACCGGGGACGGGAGAGCGGGTGGAGTGATCCGGCCACCTTTGTAACGTCCCTGCTTGATCGTCCGTGGCAGGCGGAATTCATCTCCGCTGAAACGGACGCGGATGCGGACAGTTCCCGCGGCACACGTGTTTTCCGTTCCTATCGTCTGGAAAAACCGGTGCGCGCGGCCTATGCGTTCACAACTGCGCTGGGCGTTTATCATTTTTATATCAACGGACAGAAAGTGGGGGATGACCAGCTTGCCCCAGGCTGGACCTCCTACCACCATCGCCTCCTGTATCAGACCTATGAGATTACGAGGCTGCTGACGTCCGGCGAAAATGAGTTTTCCGCTTTGTTGGGCGCAGGCTGGTATAAAGGCGAGATGGGATTTTTACACAACCGGAATAATTACGGAAAGAAAACCGCTTTTTTATGCCAAATTGAGCTTTATTATACGGATGGTTCCAGGGAAACTCTTTGTTCCGATGCCTCGTGGCAGGGGCAGGACACACCGGTGCTGTTTTCGGAAATTTATCATGGCGAAACCTACGATGCGCGGCAGGATTTCTGCAATCCGTATCCGGTTTCGACTGTTCCTTTTGCTATGTCCTGTCTGGAGGCCCAGAGCGACTGCCGTGTGCGGGTGATGGAGACGTTTCCTGTCCGGGAAATCATCAAAACGCCGCGCGGTGAAACCGTGCTGGATTTCGGCCAGAATCTGACCGGCTGTGTGCGGCTTTCCGTTTCCGGCCGGGCCGGCGAGGAAGTTGTTCTCCGCTGCTTTGAGGTGCTTGATCGTGACGGAAATGTTTATACGGAGAATCTGCGCTCGGCGCGTCAGACGATCCGGTATATCCTGAGAGGCGGGGAGCGGGAGACCTATCAGCCGCTTTTCACGTTCCAGGGGTTCCGTTATGTACACGTGGAAGCATTTCCGGGAGAACCGGCTGCCGAAGACTTTACGGCGCTGGTGATACATTCCGATATGGAACAAACCTGCACCTTTGAAACCTCCAATGAGGACGTCAACCAGCTTTATCATAATATTTTATGGGGACTGAAGGGAAATTTCCTGGATATCCCGACCGACTGCCCGCAGCGCGACGAACGTCTGGGCTGGACGGGGGACGCGCAGATTTTTTGTCCGACGGCCTGCTTCCTGATGAATACCTATGTGTTTTTCCGAAAATGGCTGCGTGATCTGGCGGCGGATCAGACGCCGGAGGGCGGTGTTCCGCACGTAATACCGGACATCATTTCCACGAAAAGCAATGTCAGCGATAACTGGCTGCTGAAAAGCGGCGCACATTCCGCTGCCGCATGGGCTGACGCTGCGGTATTGAACCCCTGGAACCTTTATCTGGCCTACGGCGACTGTCGGATTCTCGAAGAGCAATATGACAGCATGCGTGCTTGGGTGGAATTTATGCACCGCCATGCAGACGGCCCCGTCTGGCGGTATCAATTGCAGTTCGGCGACTGGGTGGCGCTGGATGCCGAGGAAGGCAGCTATTATGGCGCAACGCCGAACGATCTCATTGCCTCGGCTTATTATGCGTTTGTGACGGGCATTTTTGCCCGGATCGCAGCTATACTTGGCCGCGAGGAGGACCACCGGACCTATGCTGCACTGCACCATGAGATTGTGGAGGGCTTCCACACGCGATTCTTCCGTGCTGATGGTTCCATGACGGCAGATACCCAGACTGCACATATCATTGCGCTGCACTTTGGTCTTGTGCCGGAGCAATGGCGGGAGAAAACAGCGGCTCACTTGGTGGAACTGCTGCAAAAAGAGGGCGGACATCTGGTGACCGGGTTTGTCGGCACGCCGTATTTTACGTATGCGCTCTCGGAAAACGGCTATCTGCGCGAAGCATACGATCTGCTACTGCGGGATGATTTCCCCTCCTGGCTGTATCAGGTCAAAATGGGTGCCACCACAGTGTGGGAACACTGGGACGGCATCAAGCCGGACGGCTCCATGTGGAGCGCCGACATGAATTCTTTCAATCATTATTCTTACGGTTCCATTGGCAAGTGGATTTTCCGTGTCGCGGGCGGAATTGACACAGACGAGGCGTGTCCGGGATACCGGCGTGTGCGGATTGCCCCGCGTGCAGGCGGAAACCTGAGTTTTGTACGAACGGTATACCGTTCGCTTTACGGGGATGTCCGGGTATCTTGGCAGAAATCAGAGGAGAATCTGGTTTTAGAGCTTACCATACCCTGCAATGCGGAGGCTTTGATTGACCTTTCGCCCTATACCATCCTGGACAGCGGCGTGCTTTGTTTTACGGATGGCACAGCGCTGGCCGGATCCGGTAAGTATCGGATTCTCTGCCGGGCAGCGCAGTAAGGAGGAATTATGCGTTATATTTTGGCAATCGACCAGAGCACATCCGGCACCAAGGCCGGGTTGCTGGATGAACATGGGAGCATTGTGAAAAAAGCTTCGCTCCCCCATGCGCAGTATTATCCCGCCCCCGGCTGGGTGGAGCATGATGCGGAGGAAATCTACCGGAACACGGTTCGTGTGATAGACGAGGTTCTGGAAGGCGTTCCGACAGGCGCGGTGGCGGCAATGGGTATTGCAAACCAGCGCGAAACGACAGTGATCTGGGACCGCAAGACAGGCCGTCCGCTCTGTCCGGCGGTGGTCTGGCAGGATGTCCGGGGCGCCGATCTTTGCAGGGAATTATCCTCCCGGGCTGACACGGTGAAATGCGTGACCGGACTGGAGCTTTCGCCCTATTATCCGGCGGCAAAGGCTGCGCACGTTCTTCGGAACCATCATTTTGACACGGATTTTTGTATCGGAACCATAGACAGTTACCTGGTCTACCGTTTGACAGAGGGCCGGGTGTTTGCAACGGATGTATCCAATGCCAGCCGGACACAGCTGGCGGGAATTGAAACGCTTGCGTGGGATGACAAGCTGTGCCGCATGTTTGAAATTCCGCGCGAATCCCTTGCAGAGCAGATCCTCCATTCAGATGCCTGTTTTGGCGAATACCGCGGGATTCCGATTCATGCGGTGATGGGGGACAGTCACGCGTCCCTGTTTGGCCACGGCTGCCACAGCGCCGGAATGGTGAAAACCAGCTATGGAACGGGCTCTTCCATTATGATGAACACCGGCAGCACGCCGGTTTGCTCACAGAATGGGCTCAGTACATCCGTGGCCTTTGGATTCGGCGGCACGGTGTCCTATGTGCTGGAGGGCAATGTGACCTGCTCGGCGGATACGCTCATTTGGCTCCGCGATGAACTGGAGCTGATTACCGATGTGCGTGAGGTGGAGGCGATTGCCGCCTCCGTGCCGGATACGCAGGGCGTTTATCTGGTCCCGGCCTTTGCCGGCCTTGGCGCACCGTATTTTGACGAAAACGCGCGTGCTGTGCTGTACGGCATGAATCGCGGCACGCGGCGTGCACACGTGGTGCGTGCGGCGCTGGAATCCATTGCGCATCAGAATGCGGATGTGCTTGATGCAATGGCGCGCGATATGGGTGCACCGGTGAAATCACTGAACGCGGACGGCGGCGGGTCTGTCAATGCACTGCTGATGCAGCTGCAGGCTGACCTGATCCCCGGCCGGGTCGTCTGTACGGACGAGCCGGACCTGACCATGTACGGCGTAGGGCAGATGGCAGGCATTTCCGTGGGACTTTATCAGAATTTCGTGCCCTCGCATACCAGGGCAATCTATGAACCAACCCTTGCGCAGGAAAAACGTATTACCATGCGCGCTGCCTGGGCTGACGCGGTGCGCAGAGCCAGATAGGAGGAAAATGTATGTCAACTTTTGGTGTATTGATTTCAAACCGTTCCTTTTTCCCGGATCATCTCGTGCTGGAAGCCAGGGAAACGCTGCTTGCCTGCCTGGAAAAGTGGGGGCATCAGGTGATCACGCTTTCCCCTGAGGAAACCAAAATGGGCGAGACCATGACGTATGACGAAGCGGTGCGCTGTGCGGAACTTTTCCGGCGCAATGCGGATGTGATTGACGGCATCATCATCTGCCTGCCGAATTTTGGCGAGGAAGCAGGCATTGCGGACGCAATCCGGATGTCAAAGCTGGATTGTCCGATCCTCATCCAGGCCTGTGACGATGATTTTGACAAGCTGCAGCTGGAAAACCGCCGCGATGCGTTCTGCGGAAAGCTGAGCCTCTGCAATAACCTCTATCAGTACGGCATCAAGTATACGCTGACAGCCCGTCATACCTGTGCGATTGACTCGGAGGAATTTGCGGCGGATGTCGAGCGTTTCTCCCGCATTTGTGCCGTTGTGAAAAAACTGCGCAGTGCACGCATTGCCCAGCTTGGCGCACGTGTTATGCCGTTTCGAACGGTGCGCTATTCCGAAAAACTGCTCCAGGCATCCGGCATCACCGTGGAAACGGAAGATATGAGCGAGATTTTCGCGGATATCGAAGAATTGACAGACGAAGCGGAGATCACGGCCAAGATGGAAGAGATCCGCAATTACGGCAACATCGTCCCGGGCATTGCCGAAGAAAAGATCCGCCGTCAGGCAAAGCTGATCCTTGCAATTGACCGCTGGATGGCGGCGCATCACTGCGACGCCAGCGCCATTCAGTGCTGGGACAGTGTGGAAGCCAATTATGGCTGTGCAGCCTGTCTTGCCATGAGCATGATGTCCCAGCGCGGCCTGCCGTCCGCCTGTGAAACGGATGTGATGGGCGCGGTATCCATGCTGGCTCTGTTGGAGGCCGGCGGCGTTCCACCGGTTTATCAGGACTGGAATAACAACTACAAAAACGAACCCAATAAATGCATCAACGTTCACTGTTCCAACTATCCCGCCTGTGCCTTTGAAAGCAAGCCGGATATTGGAAATCTGGACATTTTGGCAACCACGCTGGGGACGGACGTCAGCTTTGGCGCGTTGAAGGGCCGCGTGAGAGCCGGCGGCATGACCTATTTGAAGGTCTCGACGGATGACCGGCGCGGTGTGATCAAGTGCTACCTGGGAGAAGGCGCATTTATGGATGACGAGCTGCCGACGTTTGGCGGCGTGGCGGTCTGCGAGGTGCCGGATCTGAACCGCTTAATGCACTATCTGACAAAGAACGGCTTTGAGCACCATGTGGCAATCGCCCAGACGCTCTGCGCGGACGTTTTGGAAGAAGCGCTTGGTAATTACATGGGATGGGAAGTTTACCGTCACAGCTGAAAACACCACACGTCGATACATGGGAATCTTTCAGAAGGAACCATTCGGAGACAGTAATTCCCGGTTAGAATTTTTCACTTTTGAGGAGTCTGATAGGTATGAACGATCCCGTCATACTGGTCGTTGAAGATGACAGCGCTGTCCGGAATATGATAGCGGCGGCTTTAGAAACACAAAGTTATGCGTATTGCCTCGCAGAAACGGGAGGCAAGGCGATCGAGAAGGCTGCGTCGCAAAAACCGGCCATCATGCTGCTGGATCTGGGCCTGCCCGACATGGATGGTTCCGAAGTGATCACGCATGTCCGGGGATGGTCCGGCATGCCGATTATTGTGATCAGTGCCAGAAACGAGGATTCCGAGAAAGTGCGCGCGCTGGATGCAGGAGCAGACGACTATCTGACAAAACCATTTTCAGTAGATGAACTATTAGCCCGCCTGCGCAGCACCCTGCGCCGTCTGCAATACATGAAAACAGCGGATGCGGAAGACGAAAGAAGATTTCAAAATGGCGGCCTTTTGATCGACTATGATTCCGGCTGCGTTTATCTGGACGACAGGGAACTGCATCTGACGCCGATTGAATACAAACTGCTGTGTCTGCTTGCCAAAAATGTTGGAAAGGTGCTGGCTCATACGTATATCACAAGGGAAATCTGGGGGACTGCCTGGGATAATGACGTTGCTTCTCTCCGTGTATTTATGGCGACGCTTCGAAAAAAGATTGAAACGGACACAACCAATCCACGTTATATTCAAACCCATGTTGGCGTCGGCTACCGTATGCTTCGAATAGAATAAAGCAAAGGCCCGGAACGTATTGGTTCCGGGCTTGTTTTTTGTATAGGGCAAGATATCAATCCAATTTGAAATGCGCGGCAAGCGCGCAGAGCATTTCCTCTCTGGTATCCCGGCCGTCGTTTTGGCGGATAAGCGTGAAAAAACCACTGTCGCAAAAAGCCTGATAACGCTCCGGGCTGTTGATTCGCGCAATACAGTTGCGGAAGTTCTCAAGCGTCGCTTCTGGATCCGGGCAAGAATGAATAACCGAAAGCAAAAATTGCTTATCGGGATCTTCCCGATCAAAAAAATGGTCGACCGACATGGCCTGTGGAGACAGCAAAATGGCTACATGGTCATAATCGGATATTTTCCACAGGGTTTTACAGGGGATGTTGGTGTCCACGATCACTTTTCGCTCCGAGGAGAGGCGAATCAGTTCGGCAACTTCAAATTCCTGCATTTCCTGGGTATTCCCGTCTATCCAGGCCTCATATTCCTCAGGCGTCCGGCTGACAAAGTGCTGCCAGGAGGGCTTTGTGTTCATATAACAGATATTCGGATGAGTCTCCGGCAGGGCGATCGATAAAATGGTGTCCAGGTTATAGTTTTCTTCACAGTGTATCATGCCGTAGCGCTCTGCCAGCATAGCGCACATGGTTGATTTCCCTGCATAGGCAGTGCCGTTTATGAAGTAACAGTTTCTGAGATAGTGTTTGAGGATGTTGTCGTGAATGAACAAAATGACGACCTGCCTTTCTGAAATAAAATCGAACGCCTGTCAGAAAATTAACGGGAATAACCGCAAATGTGGGTTGTTTCCGCTTATATCGGAAATAAAGATAGAGACGGTTACGCAAGCGCCGATGCAGATGCCCCAGGCCGTACGTCCGAAACGTCCCTTCCTTCTCCCGTCTCCGACACCACGGTAACACAGAATACACCGGATGTCAAGAACAGTATACGCAATCGTAACGAGACTGATACACAAAGCACGCTGCGTGCCCAGGCGGAGGAGACCGTGCGGACCGTGATGGAGAGCTATCCGGCAACCGTGCAGGAGGCAAGGGTTACAGCCGTGGCGCAGAGCCTGCGCGAAACCGGGGAAACGGCGCTGGCGGACGAGGTGATCCGCGTGTGGCAGGACGCAGGCGAAGAGAATGTGGTATACTATGCCAAGAAAGCCGCGGAAAACGCGGCGGAAACGGAGGACGCAGGATATGGCAGAGAAGGAGAAACGGGCGGAGTACGTGTACGCGAAGGGCGCGAACGGAATGACGGCCAGAGTGCCGGTGGATCGTCTGGATCAGTGGAAGGCGGCACAGGACGAACTGCGGCAGCAGATGCGCGACGGAACGTATCAGCCGGACAAAGCAAAAGCCGCAGAGTTGCTGAGCGCATTGCGCGCGGCGGCGGCCAGAGCACGCGGGCAGCGACAGGACTGAGCAACGCTTCCGCAAACAATCGGTATCAGGTCTACGCGCTGGAAGAACAGGACATGGACGCGGAGGCCTACATAATCTTAAACGACGCAGAACGGAACGGATACCGTGCGCATCTCTACTACAAGGGCCTGTATTTCACGCTGAAAAACGGCAAAACCGTGCGCATGGACGGCGCAAGAGCCGGGGAGGATCTCTATATCCGCATGGACGCGGAGAATTTTTCCGGAGAGCAGATTGCAAACCACGAAATGTTTCACGCACTGGCCGAGGGGAATCCGGGACTGGTGGACGCGATCATGCAGGACATCATGAGCGAGTATACCGAGGAAGAACTGGAGGAACTGGTGCAGTATTACACCGATTTGTACCGCGGTGTGACGGACGATGTGAAGAAGATTCTGGGAGAACTCTGTGCAGACGCCTATGCCGGGATGGATCGTGCCAACGTGGAAACCGGGAAACAGCACTATGCCAGGCTGAGCGAAAAGAGCGGCGCGGTGCGCCGTATGACGGAGCGGAGAACCGGGCTGCGCGCCATTGGCGAACGCGGCGTGGCGGAGACCAGAGCGGGACCGGCAAGCATGCAAAACGCCCCGGCAAATGTGATCCGCGAGTTTGAGCAGGGGGATCTGCGGTCCATGCAGTATGCACTGGATGCGGACCTGATCTTCGGAAGCTTCCTGAAAGACCTGGAAAACCAGAAATGGCTGCGCCGTGCAACAGGAAAGAATGCGGAACTGATTACGCTGGAGCTGCCGCTTGTGATGGAGTACGGCGAAGGGGACGCGCCGGTCTATGACCCGGAGGCGACGACCACGGTGCAGGTGTCGCAGATGATGCTGGTGCAGATGGCGCTGGATCTTGAGAACGAGGCCAATATCCGTCACGCAGAGCGCGGAGGGTATACCTTCCCGAACGTGGACGCTATGCGCAAAGAGAACCGGGAGGCCATGTATACCGGGGCAAAGGTGGTGAAAATGCCGCGGGAAGTGATTGCCAGAATTGTGCAGGAGAATCTGAGCGGGGAAGGTCAGGCATTATCAAAAGCTCGGTTGCAGTCCCGACATTTGCTTCTTGCTCGACTACGGTCAAAAGGGTCGTCGCACCGTATTTCCGTGAAAAGGAAATTACTCTCAAGAATCTGACCGCAAAGGACATTCAGGAGTTCTATATGAAGGAACTCCAGCGCGTCAGTGCTTCCTCGGTCATCCATTATCATGCCAACATTCACAAGGCTCTCAAGTATGCCGTGAAGATTGACTTGATTGATGTAAACCCGGCAGATAAGGTTGAGCGTCCGAAGAAAGATCGCTATGTTGGCAGCTTCTATGATGCCGATGAGGTCAACGCTCTCTTCGAAGCAGCTAAAGGAACGAAACTTGAGCTTCCGATTCTGTTCGGCGCATTCTACGGTCTGCGCCGGAGTGAAGCAATCGGTCTGAAATGGGATGCTA
>JAHAYX010000010.1 GCA_018384365.1 Clostridiaceae bacterium | reverse complement strand
GTCTCAGCGTGCAAAAATCACCGGTCATTTTGACCGGGGGTCGTAAAACAGTTTCAGTCCCGGCAGACATTACTGCCGGGACTGTTCTTGCTTATGCGGTAAAGCAATCCCTCAGTCAGCTTCGCTGACAGCTCCCTTTACACAAGGGAGCCCTGGGCGCTGCCGCGCCAGTACGAAATGGAAAAATCCTCCCTGTGACCAATCATCATAGGGAGGATCAACTGTTTTACGAACACCCCGCCAGGCTCAGGCGATTTTCGTGTTCGTTATCCCGATGTACTGTTATGAACCGGCGTGCGGCACATGTCGGGACGCGGCCTGCGCGTTCCGGCTTTTCAAAAATGCTTCCACCTCAGAAAGAGTGGGAATGGAAACGGCGGCGCCGTGCTTTGTGACGGCAATAGCAGACGCGGCGGATGCTGTGCGCAGAGCCGCGGGCAGATCCTCGCCGCGCGCGAGCGCTGCCGCGATGTAACCGGCAAAGGTGTCGCCGGCGCCCGTGGTATCCACGGCATTTACAGGGAAAATCTCCTGAAAATACGTTTCATCGCGGAAAAATGCGCAGGAACCCCGCTGTCCCAGTGTGAAAACGATGGTATTTGGGCATAGTTGATGCAGACGCAAAAGCGTTTCCTGCGGCACAAAACTGCCGCCTGCAAGGGCCGCCGCCTCGTCTTCATTCACGATCAGGAGGTCAACGCGCTCATAGGGCATAGTAAATATTTCGGTTGTGATGGGTGAAGGATTGTAAATGGTATACATTCCTTTTTCCGCAGCCCGGCATAAAATAGTCTGCGTCAGATTCGTCTCGTTTTGCAGCATCAGGATATCGCCGCTTCCGAAGCGGCTCAGTGTGGAGCCAATCTGCCCTTCGTCGAGCCTCCGGTTTGCTCCGCCGTAAATCAGCATGGTATTGCGCCCCTCCGGTTCAACCTGGATGATGGCTCCGCCGCTTCGCAGGGACGAATCCGGAACCACGCAGGAGACGTCAATGCCATTGCAGCGGAGCAAATCGAGCAGAAAGGCCCCGTCGCCGCCCACGCGGCCTGCATGAAAAACCTCTGCACCGGCACGCGCCGCCGCGATGGATTGATTCAGCCCCTTGCCGCCGGCATGGATCTCCGGATCCGGAACGGAAAGGGATTCCCCCGCGGAGGCAGCATGGGAAACAGAAAAAACTGTGTCAATATTCATGGAACCAAAGTTTAAAACCTGCATATGTACACCACCTGACACTACTTGACAACGAATGAATTGTGCTTTAACATAAAAAGACAGCAAGCGAATGGAGGTCACTATGATAAAACGCGCCGCAGCAATCAACGATCTTTCTGGACTGGGCAGATGCTCGCTCAACATTGCCCTGCCGGTTCTGTCGGCATTGGGTGTACAGTGCTGCCCGGTACCGACTGCAGTCCTTTCTTCCCAGACGGACGGCTATCGGGACTATACGTTCACGGATTTAACGGATACGCTGCCGGAATATATTGCACACTGGAAAGCAAACGGGGAACAGTTTGATGCGATTTACACCGGATTCCTGGGTTCTGCCAGGCAGATCAGGATCGTCTCGGATTTCATTGACTCCTTCCGCAGGGAAAAAACCCTGGTTCTGGTGGATCCGGTGATGGGGGATAACGGCGCGATGTATGACTCCGTGGATCGCAGCCTCTGCGACGGCATCCGGGAACTGGTGCGCCATGCCGATATTATCACGCCCAATCTGACCGAAGCGGCTATTCTGCTGGGGGAAGAGGAAATCCCGGAGGAGGAAGAAACGTGGCTTTCGTGGTCGCGCCGCCTGTGTGCGCTTGGTCCAAAGGCCGTGGCGATCACAGGGATTGACAACGGAGACGGCCGTATGTGCGTCGCATGCTGCGAGGGAGAACGCACGGAACTGATTTACACTGTTCGTGTTGCGAAGGATTATCCCGGTGCAGGCGATTTGTTTGCAAGCGTTCTGCTTGGAAAGCATTTGCGCGGCAGCGGACTGCATGAAAGTGCAAGTGAGGCTGCGGCTTTTGTGGCCGAATGCGCGGAACTGACGTATAAGATGAATACGCCTGCAAGAGAAGGGCTGATTTTTGAGCCCATGCTGCACCGGCTTATAAAATAAGCATACCACACGAAAGAATTTTTTCAAGATCGGCGGCGGATTTTACGGAAAATGTTTTGGACGCGCCGCAGGAGGCACAGGAAATGCACAGTGCGCCGTCATCATATGCGGCGCTGAAGCGCAGCGAGCCGCAATGGCACGAAAGACCATCGCGTGCGGCCAGTTCCTGCGCCGCACAGAGCGCATCGGCTGCTGTCGGCGTATGCGGCGTCTTTTCCGGATGCGCCGGCTGGCGGTGCGGCGGTCGAATCCCGACAAGACGGCCGATGAATGCGGCAATTTCCTCGTCCGATTGCGCGCTGTCCATGTAGGCAAGGCTCTCCGGCGTGCCGACATAGCAGGCGGCAATATCCGTGACGGTGCAGTGCAGAGCAGTGGGTGTGCCGGATAATGCTTTTTCCAGCGCGATGCTCTCTGCGTGGCGTTGGCCGCAAAGAGGACAGGGGAATTCCACAAGGAGCCTGCCTGCCTCGATGCAGGCGACCAGTGCGCTTTGCCCGCAGCTGCATCGGCAGATGTAGCGCTGCGCATGCATGGGAAACAGATTGGCAACGGCAGTGATAGGTTTCTCGCACTGCCTGCAATCATATGTGAAACCTATCTGTGGCTTTAAGAGCAATCAAATCGCCTCATACAATCAATTTACCGTATGAAAAGCCTTCCGGAATACGGCAGTTTATTATATGCGAATCCGGCCCGTCCAACTCATAGAAAATTATTGATTGGAGTGCTCGCTTCTTGCCCGGTAAAACAGGTATTGCTGTGCAATGCCGGCATAGGGGCCAAAAGCGGAGACAGGATCAAAATTCTTACCGTAAAGCGCGTTGATGGTACGGCGCATCCAGACGTCCACGGGGAAGGCATCCAGTTTTCCCAGCCCAAAAAGCAAAACACAGTTTGCAACCTTATCTCCAATGCCCGGAAGCGTCATCAGACGGACTTTTGCCTCGTCGGAAGGCAGAGCGCGCAGCGCGTCCCAGTCGAGCTGACCGCCGGCGGCCGCGCGCGCAGCCGCGAGCACATAGGGTGCACGGTAGCCGCAGCGCACAACTGTGCGAAGTTCCTCCTCCGTTGCCGCGGCAATGCGCTCCGGCGTTGGAAAAGCAAAAACGTTTTCGCAAATCTCCTCTCCATATCGGGCGCAGAGCCGCGCAATGATCCCGCGTATGCGCGGAATATTGTTGCACTGTGATAAAATAAAAGAGCAGAGCGTTTCCCACGGCTCCTGCTGCAAAATACGCAGTCCGGCCCCATAGGCTACGGCCTGTGCGGTGTGTTCGTCGATGGAAACGGCGGAGCGGATTGCGGCGTAATCGCGGTCAAGGTCCAGATAAGGCCGCCAGACCGCGTCAAATTCAGACGGCGGACAATCGGCCGTCAGGCAGCCGTTCGATATGGACAGGCTTACCTCGCGCCCGAAAGCAACGCCGTGGTAGGTCTCCGGTCCCAGCGCTTCCCAGCGGAAGCACTGGCCGCATTCAAATATTTGTGTCAGTGAAACGGTATCGCGCAGGCGATAGACAGTTTTTGGTTGGAACATGACAGGAATCTCCAATCTGATAACCTGAAAGAGGTGCTCTTATGAAAGAAACGATTTATACAATCCCGATTAACGAGGCATTTGAGGCGCAATGCGGATGCCCGCTGTGCACACTTCGCCGTAAGTTGGAGCAGGATTCTGTGGAATATATCATGGGCGCCGCCATGATGGAGCCGGATGTCCGGATTGAAACAAACCGCCGCGGTTTCTGCGGGAAGCACTATGCCCAGATGCTTGGCATGAAGGGCCGTTTGAGCCTGGCCCTGACTCTGGAAAGCCGACTGGGCGAGATCCGGAACTACATCGAAAAAGAGGCTGTGCGCGGCTTTGGGAAAAAGCTGGACGCGGCACGCGCCGCCGAACTGATCCGCGGCACGGCAAACGGCTGCTTTGTCTGCGAACGTATTGCGGGATACGAGGAACATTATTATAAAAACATCCTGCATATGTGGAAGAACATTCCGGAATTCCGCGCGCTGTTTGAACAGCAGCCGTACTTTTGCCTGGAGCATACGGCGGGGCTGCTTGCCCATGCGCCGGAAGTGCTGGGCAAACGCGGCTTTGAGGAATTTGACCGCATTCTGATTGAAATTGTGGACCGGTATCTCAAAACGCTGAACGAGGACGTTTCGGCCTTTTGTCAGAGCTTTGATTACCGCAGCGCGGGAAAACCGCTCGGTGAGGCGCAAAAAATCGCGCCGGAGCGTGCAATTGAATTCCTGTCAGGATACAAAGAACCCGAGAAGAACGCATAAGAAATTCCGCATCCCGCCAAAACGGGGTGCGGAATTCTTTTTTTATAATTACAGCAATTTTGCCGCCGCTTCGTCGCAGACAAGCGTGAAATCCGGGTGGAATTGCAGAATGGAGGCCGGAACCTCCGGCGTGACGGGGCCGCAGAACGATTTTTTCAGGATTTCCGCCTTATCTTCGCCGTTTGCTACCATCACGATACGGCGCGCAGCCATGACGGTGCCGACGCCCATGGTGTAAGCGGCTCTGGGAACCTCGTCGAGAGAAGAGAAGAACCGCTGGTTGGCGCGGCGTGTGATCTCAAGAAGCGCCGTTTCGTGCGTGAAACGCGGGAAATGGGTATCCGGCTCATTGAAGCCGATGTGACCGTCATGGCCGATACCGAGCAGCTGAAGATCGATGCCGCCCCAGGCACGGATTTTCTCCTCATAGGCCGCACACATGACCTCGCCGTCTTTCGCAAGACCGTCCGGCACGATCGTATTCTCCGGACGAATGGAAATGTGGTCAAACAGATTCTCCTGCATGAAATAGCGGTAGCTCTGCGGATGATCCGGCGCAAGCCCCTTGTATTCGTCAAGGTTTGCGGAGCGGACGGCGGAAAAATCAATTTTCCCTGCCTTTTCGCGGGCAATCAGCTCCTGATAGAGGGGGACGGGGGAAGAACCGGTGGCAAGACCTAAAACGCAGTTTGGATTCTCGCGGATTACGTCTTCAAAGAGGTCGGCGGCAAGCCGGGCTGCCTCTTCTTTCGTGGGGGCCTTCAAAATTTTCATAGTCTGCGCATCCTCCTAAAAAATGATTGACGGGGAAAACGGGAAGGGTTTGCCTTTTTGTCAAAAATCAAACATACTGATTTGGTCGCTCTTCGGGAGTGAAGCAAGCGCGCCGTTGCGCTCCAAAATGTCAATGACGGACTTGGAAACCTTCTGACAGCGCAGACTCATATCCTCTGCGCTGGAAAACGGCGCAATCTGGCGTTCGCGGACGATATCCTGGGCGGCAGTCAGGCCGAGTCCGGGCAGGGAGGTCAGCGGCGGAATGAGCGTATTCCCATCGATCAGGAAGCTCGCCGCGTCAGAGCGGTAAATGTCCACCTGTTGGAAGGAGAACCCGCGGCGGTAAAACTCATACACGACTTCCAGCGTGACAACGGTATCCTTTTCGTT
>JAHAYX010000006.1 GCA_018384365.1 Clostridiaceae bacterium | reverse complement strand
TAATTCTAAAGGAGGGATTGTTGTGCCAAAAGATGGGCAAGCAATGAGCAGCCTCGAAATGCGCAATCTTATACTTGAGGCATTGGCCGAGGAAGATAAAGCAAATACTCCGTATGGAATGACATTCAAAATGTACGGATACAAAGGGTGCGTATCTGATTTAAGAGCCATCGTAGAATACCTTGCAGTTAAGCACAATATTATAGATAAGGAAGTAGAATTTTCTGCCACTGCGTGGGGAGTTCCCGGTGGGATGCGCTATTACAAACGTAATACGAATTTTGATGATGATGAATTAAATCTGTTTACAGAAGAAGTTCACCAGTTGATGTTCCAAAATGTGCTATCACCCGGAGCAACCCGAAACTATGGCGATGATTGGCCGTACTTTCATGTGACAAAATACGGACTTGAATGTTTGAAATATAAAGATGTCCTCCCCTATGATCCAGACGGTTATTTGCGGAGACTATCAGCTATTGTTTCCGTAGACGAATGGGAAAAATTCTACGTTGCGCAAAGTCTCCGTTGCTTTAACGCTGGCGCATTGGAAGCCTCAATCATTATGCTGGGGTTAGCTGGTGAATATCTGGCTGGTAAGCTCATTGACGCTATGGACGCATTTCTTGCCAAGAATGAGCAGGCGCTATCTACGCAGTTTTCAACAGCTTTGTCAGGATTAACACAAATATCAAGGAAATATGCTGAATACGATAAAATTCTAAAAGAAGTCCTGAAGCAAACGGATGGATCAGGCAATTGCAAGTATCCAGCACTCAAATCGTTATCCCCACAACTTGATGTTCCTGCAAAGACAGTCTATGCAACATTTCTTAGGTTGACCAGAAATGAACTTGCCCATCCCACCGATGTCAGAATGGACAGAATTGAATGCCTGACCATGCTGATAAGCTACATCAAATATTGTGAAACACAGCATCAGTACCTTGATTTTTACACTTCAAACACATAAAAATTCAATACTTGCACAGGTGCAACCAGAAATGGTTGCACCTTTTGCTTTCAAAAGGAAGTGAAAATAGTGAACAAAATGCAATTCTACGCGGAGCAGGCGGAGCGCACCGCGCGGCAGATCACCGGCAGCCATCTGGCGTGGACGGCGTTCCTGACCACCGCCGCAAGGCTGTATAAATACCCCTACAACGAGCAGCTCATGATCTATATGCAGCGCCCGGAGGCCACCGCCTGCGCGGAGTACGACTTCTGGAACGAGAAGATGGGGCGCTATGTCCGGCGCGGCAGCACGGGCATCGCCCTCATCGACGCTACCGGCTACAAGCCGCGGCTCAAATACGTCTTTGACGTTTCCGACACCGGCGGCAAGGAAAACGCCCGCCGCGTCAACTTGTGGGAGCTGAAAGACGCGCATACGGACAGCGTGAGCGCCATGCTGGAGCGTAATTACGGCGTTTCCGGCAAAAACGGCCTTGCGGAGCAGTTCGAGAGCGTTGCTTCCCAGCTTGCTGCGGAATACTGGCGCGACCATTCCCGCGACATCCTCGGCATCGTTGCGGATTCCTATCTGGAGGAGTATGATGATTACAACATCGAGGTGGCGTTCAAAAACGCCGCGGCGGTCAGTATCACCTACTCCCTCATGTCCCGCTGCGGGATGCAGCCGGAGGATCACTTTGAACACGAGGACTTTTTCAGCATCTTTGATTTCAACACCCCTCGCACGGTGGCGGCACTCGGCACGGCGGTCAGCGAGATCAATGAACAGGTTTTGCGGCAGATCGAAGTCACCATACGAAATTATGAGCGCGAACACAGCGCGGAAAGGACGGCAGAGCATGGAGAACAACCTGACTTACACGATGAACGGAGATTACCTGATTCCCGACCTGAAGATCGAAGTGCCGGAGCAGCCCCTCGGCAAGTACGGGCGGATGCGCCAGAAGTACCTGAAGGAGCATCGGCCCATCCTCTGGAACCAGATGATTCTGGAGGAAACCCTGTTCCCGCACCTGCTGGAGATCGAGCAGGCAGCGCAGAGCCGCTTAGAGCAGATGATGCCGGAGCTGGCGGCGGAGGCCGGAGCGACGGAGAGCCTGAAAGCCAGCGACCCGATGAAATGGGTGGGCCTGATGAACACCTGCAAGGCGCAGGCCGAGGAGATTATTCTGGACGAGCTGATTTACGCATAACAGAACACCCCACGCGTGGCGGTCAGCTATCCTTTTTCCCCACCGAAGCGGAACAGATTACAGCCATAGAAGAAGCGGAGAGCGCACAGACGCCCTTCGCTTTTTCCGTTTCTCAGGCGCAGCTTGACCATGTGCTGCGGCTGGGCGGCAACGAGGACGATACCCGCATGGTCATTGCCGCCGCGTGCCAGAAGCAGAAGTCCACGGAGGACATTGCCGCGCTGCTACAAAACACCTTCCACGGCGGCAACGGCTTCAAAACGCCGGAGGGCGAGCTTTCCGCGTGGTACGCCGTAGACGGCATCCACATCGCCCCCGGCAGGAGCGCGGAGTATGTGCGCAGCGCGCAGGT
>JAHAYX010000002.1 GCA_018384365.1 Clostridiaceae bacterium | reverse complement strand
GTATAGCGGTAGGCCAGCACCGCACCCGCGCCGTCAGCGCAGCTGTGCACGGCAACATCGGCAAAACTGCCATCGTCCAGCTCCATATGCTTGACATAGGTCTTCTGCGGGTAGTCGATGACACTGAGAATCGATTCCAATTTGATGCCGGACTGAAGCTGCGCGTAGCCGATTCCATTCTCTGTGTATTCGCATACCAGCTCGCCCTGCGCGTCCAGCAGGCAGATGCCCGTAAGCCACAGCTCCTTGGCGCGCTCCGACAGAGCCGCCTCATCGCAGTCGAGGGAGAGCGACTCCAGCGTGTGGACGGCGGCGGCCTCGCGCACAAGGCCCTTCGCGATGGCGGTTTCGTTGTACTTCGTATAGTCAGCGGCCTGCTCCTTGATAAACTCGATCGCTCCCGCCAGCCTCTGCTCGCAATTTTGCATATCCGCCTGTCTGGAAAGCGCGAAAACGATTCCGAGGAGGAAAATACCCACAGCAATACAAACGAGCCAGAATTTTTTGCTGAAAATGGTCTGCATAGGATTACGGTTCAAGGCATTCCACCTCCAAATAGGTTTCGGGATGCTCCAGATACCTGCCGACGATCTCCTGCATGGTCCCATCCTGACGCATCTGTGCAAAGGTGTCCATCAGCTCCTGTGCAAGACCGCGGTCATCATCGACGGAAAAGGCTGCGCCGATTCCGGTGATCAGCAGCGGCTCGTCCAGAATGCGGAAGTCCGCGCCGTAATCCGTCATATACTGCAAAATGGCCGTTTCGTGGGCGGCAATGGCATCCACATAGCCGCAGTCCAGCGCCGCATACTGTACGCTCCGATCCTCCAGAATGATAATGTCCTCAAATTGGGGAATATCCGCTTGTCCGCTTTGCAAAAAGATCTCTTCCGGCTTACCGGTAGACTGAACGGCAATGGTCTTGCCGTTCAGGTCATCCATGGCGTAAATATCGCTTTTTGCATTGACGGCGATGATCTGCCGGCTGACCATGTAGGGGCCGGCCCATTGGTAATCCTGCTCACGCCCATCCATGGAGAAACAGCCCCAAATACAGTCGATCTCCCCATTGTCCACGAGCGTCCTTTTCTGCTCCCAGTCGATGGTTGTGAACACCGCCTGATAGCCCATCCGCCGGAACGCCTCAACTGCGATCTCCACGTCGATGCCGGTGGGGTCGCCGTTGTTGTCCAGATAGACAAAGGGCGGATAGGTGTCGCTGCCGATGGTGATGTGCGGCAGCGATGATATACCCGGCTGCTCTCCTGTCTGCACCGCGCAGCCGCAGAGTACTCCGGCCACAAGCAGAACGGTCAAAATAAGTAAAACAAGTGTTTTGAAATGTTTCATCAGTAGGATTCCCTCAATTTCTGCTTCTCGATTATCTGTATAGGTTATTATACATTGATTCCGGCAAATAGCAATATTCAGCATGCCAGTTACGCGACGCCGTTGCGGCCATCGCGGCAGTGTCCGGGCGGACATCCCCGCAAAATTTCTCCACAAATTTTTGCAGTTTCGGTTTTGCCTTCCGATGGGAACAGTTTATCAAATTCGTGAATTCTTGCATGGCAGAAAGGACCGCATTACCGAGCGTGAGTATTGGGTACAGTGCAAAGGACAGGCAAAGCAGAATAAAGAAGTCGCCTCCTTTCCAACCGTTGGACAATCTGCCAAACCTCTATGGAGTTTGAAAAGGATCTGTTTTGAGAAAAGTGATTGTAAATATTTGAAAATCGCATACAATCATCTCGGCTTCCATAATAATCCAAAACTGAATGAATCAAAGGAGAAAATGATAATGAGTACGACCGCAAGAATGGTAATGAAGATTATTGGCGCAAGTCTGGCATTTGCTGCGTTTGTTTGTCTGCTGATTGGCGGTTGGCATGATATCGGTGCTGGCTATACTTGCGTGAAGAATCGGATGAATAAGAGATTCCGCTCCGAGTATGACGATTATGATGAGGAAGATTCGATAGGGACTCCTTCCACGTAATTTCAGGGAATTAAGCGGATTTGCCGCAGAATTTCCTCACCTGCAGAAGCCCCCCGCAATTCACACGCCAGATGCGTACAGAAAGCAAAAAGGACAACCGTAGATCTGGCTTTCTAAACCACTACCCGTCAAGAGGACAGTGAAAAAATAAAATTTTCCCGACCAGCAGAGTAAACTGCTGGCCGCTTTTTATGCGGCAAGAGAGAGTCTGTGCTTTTCTAAGGGGTCATCACCCCTAAATTGCGTTGTACTCGTCTGGTGGGGTAATAACGGATATAACGCTCAATCATCTGAATGAGATCTTGCTTGCTGGTAAAGCGTCTTCCGTAATAACGTTCTCGCTTCAGGATATCCCAGAAGCCTTCCATGGGATCGTTGTCAATGCAACGCGCAACACGCGTGACATACTTTGAGTCATTCCTGCCTGCACCAACTTCTGACGGAACACTCTGCCGGTGTACTGGAATCCCCTACCGTTGGTGGTCAGCGTAAAGCAGAAATTTTTGCCCCGTTCCTTTTCCACACTGCGGGCATACTCCGCCAGCTGCTTCACCACGTCCCAGTTCATCAGCGGCTCACCGCCGAAGAAGTCCATCTCCAGATTGGTGCGCCCGCCGTATTTTTCCATCATCGCCGATACGATCTCATCCGCTGTATGATCCGGGTAAAGCGCAATGATGTCATGAGCTATGAGTGTCAGGAACTGCAAAATGCAGCGAACGATGTTGACCTGACCTTAGAGGAACGAGATGAGGCGGCGGAGCAGCTGGAGCGGTTAGCAGATGCAAAAGATGCACACGCACAGTACATCATCGGCACGGCGTACCGTAACGGTGGGCTGCTGATACCGGACACGGTAAAAGCACGAAAACTGTTGGAACGTGCAGCCGCGCAGGAAATCGACGCGGCGCAGTATGCGCTGGGCAAGCTGTACCTCATGGGCGAGGGCGTTCAACAAGACACCGATACTGCCTACCAGTGGTTCACGAAAGCATGTTGCGGCGGACATACCTACGCAGGGATGTTCATGGATCGTATAGAGCGCGGCGAGCAGCGCCCGCCCTCGGTTATGCTGGCGACCACACGGCTGCTCTACCACATGGGCAACATCTTCCGGGACAACGCGCCTATCCCTGCTGCCACCGGCATTCAAATCGACCGTAAGCGGCTGCAGGAGTTCCAACGCAAACGCATCGCCCTCGGCCACAAGCCGGACGATCATGAGCTTGAACCGCAGGGATACACGATGCAGTTCCATTGATTCTGTAAATGCAAAAGGTGGCACAAAGCGTGTATATTTTGCGTTGCTATGGACAAAGAAGCATTCCAAAAGCAATAGCTTCCTGCACCGAGTTATGGTATGTATGTTGGCTGCCGTGGAGAGCACTGTTGCCACAGGTGGTAAGGTGCCCCCTGCGCAAAGGGCCTTCCTATTTTCGACAGCGCAGCCGCTTTGCAACACACGCAGCGGAGCGAGCTCGAATCGCTTGCTCCGCTGCGTGCGTTTACTGTGTATTATTCTCCCCGGTAGCTCACATGCAGCAGCTCGTGGCAGCGCTCCTCGCCGTATTCGGCCATCATGCGCACCACGATGGGATTGCGCTCGGCGCGTTTGAACATTGCCGCGTTGTCGGACTGGTGCAGACCGTCGCCGCGCTTTTCCTTCGTGGCCTTGAGCCCGTAGGGCTGTCCCGCGCCGCCGACGCAGCCGCCCTGACAGGTCATGACCTCGATAAGATGGTAGAACGCCTCGCCCTCGTCAATTCTTTTGAGCAGCTTTCTTGCGTTGGCAAGACCGTTGACCACCGCGAGCTTCAGCTCGGTATCCCCGATGGTGACCGTCGTCTCCTTGATCGGCGCGTCGCCGCGCAGGCCGAGAATGCTGATCTCGCGCAGGGCATTCTTGCTTTTATCCGGCAGGCAGTGACGAACCACCGCCTCGGCCACGCCGCCGGTCGTGCCGTAGATGACCGCCGCGCCGGAGCCGAGACCGAACGGCAGGTCGGGAGATTCCAGCTCCAGCTCATTGAGCTGGATGCCCGTCTCCTGCATCATGTCAATGACCTCGTGCGTGGTGAGCACCAGATCGACGTCGGGGCGGCCGTCGTGAATGAATTCGGGACGCGCGGCCTCCATCTTCTTCGCCGTGCAGGGCATGATGGCGATGTGATAGGTCGTGCGGCCGTCCTGCGCGTCCTTTTCCGCGTACTTGTCGCGGAAGATCGCGCCCACCATCTCCATCGGCGACTTGCAGGTGGAGATGTTCTTGAGGTACTTGGGGTTCTCGTTTTCTAGATACTTCACCCACGCGGGGCAGCAGGAGGTGAACATCGGGAACGGGCCTCCGTTTTTCAGCCGCTCCAGAAATTCCTCGGACTCTGCGATGGTCGTGAAGTCCGCGCCGAAGGTCG
>JAHAYX010000061.1 GCA_018384365.1 Clostridiaceae bacterium | reverse complement strand
CTACTGTCTCCAGATTTTCGCAGGTGCTGAAGGCACTGTTGTCAATGATCCGGACTGACTGCGGGATGCTTACCGTTTTCAGCCTACTCACCTTATAGAATGCGCAATACCGGATATTGACCAGCGTATCGGGCAGAACAACAGACGAGGTATAGGAGCGCGCTTTCTGGAAAACACTCTGATCAATACCCATAACAGGGCGACCATCCACCATACTCTTGATGGTAACATTTGCTTCTGATGTACTTTTACCTGTCAGGACGGCGTGGTCTGTATAGACACGGTATGTCAGGCCTTCCTGTGTCGTCGTGTAAGCTTTGGCGATTGCGTCTTCATCCATCTCATAGAACCATGTGCCGAACAACGCATCGGAAAATCGCTCCAGCGCCATTCCACGGCTGCCCTTAAACAGCAACACATCCTCCGCAGTTACATTCTCCGAAAGCCATGTCTTTATCTCGTCATAGTCCGCAGACCAAAACACTTTCTTATCACACAGGCTCTGCACAGTCCGTGCAATGATTCCGGCACTCTCTCCGTAGCATACAACAACATCCAAGTCGGATTCGGCTGCCATTTTACCGACGCTCTCGTGGATGACCTCATCCTTCTCTCCAGTTTCCCGGATGTCGCCAAGGATGGCAATTTTCCTGCCGCCTTTCTCCACAGGAATCATTGCAAAGGCGTTAAACGAACTCTGCATAGACTCAGCCGCCGCATTGTAGCAGTCCAAGAACATCTTTTGCCCACCGTAACGGACAAAGTTCTGTCGGATGCCCGTGGTACGGAATTTTGCAAGTCCCTGCACCACCTCTGCGTCGGTCATGCCAATGCTCTTTCCGGCTGCAAAGGCGGCAAGTGCGTCCAACACATTGTGCATGCCGAAACAAGCCAGCTTTACCGGCACTCGCTTGTCCTGATAGACCACATCAAACTGCATACCGGTCTCACCACCGACAATATTCACAGCACGATAGTCTGCTGACTCGTTCTCAATAGCGTAATAGAGAACTTTTTGCCGGCACTCTGCGTCACGCTGGAACGGGTCGTCTCCGTTCAGAATCAGAATGCCGTCATCGCTCATACCCTCTGTGACACTGAAGCAGGTTTCACGAATACGTTCCTGAGAGCCCAGCGCCTTCATGTGAGATGTACCAACGACAGTGATAATGGCCACCTGGGGCTGCACCATTTTAGAAATCATACCTGCAAGTCCATAGGGCGGCGTCTCCATGATTTCCTGCACATAAGCTTGATACTCCGGTGTCAACTGCTGAATGAGTTTTGCAGAATAAATCGCGCTGTTTGCATTGTGCAGATTGGAAAATGTCTTGTACTTGCTGGACACAACTGCATTGACCATCCCCGTTGTGCTGGTTTTTCCGATGCTACCCGTAATGCCTACAACAAATCCGGTAAACTGCCTGCGTATTGCAGCGATGATACTCTGATACGCTTCAAAAGGTTCCGGCACAATTAGGCACGGATAATCTTTGATTTGATGATCTGTAAGCAAAAGTTGTGCGCCCTTGCCGATCGCCTGATCTGCCAGCTTTATGCAATCTGCCGGCGAGGTGTATATGTATGGGTCAAAAGCACGGTTTCGAATAAGCGCAACGCAGCCCTTGCATGCATCACAGGCATATTCGAGCTTTGTGTATATCTCGTTCTTGGCAGGCTCAGGCAGCCCCAGCACACGACAGATTTCCTTTTTTGACAACACCCAGTCCCCTACGGTGTTGCAATTGGAGTCAAACAGCGCCGCCGTCTTTTTCAACGCCGCGCGTATTCCTTCCGCTATGGGCATGGTCTCTCCCTCCTTAATAGCAGGCCGCAGCACTTCACCTCCCGTGCTGTGCGGCGGCAAAATCGGATACGACAGGCCGTACGCCTGATCGGGAATATAGCAGGGGATGAACTCCTCGTCCGCCACGCGCACCGCCGCGCCGTCCTTCTCCAGCGTGAGCCGGAGTATGCCGGTGCTGCGGCTGATCGGCGAGATCTCGCTGGTGACAAAGTTGCCCATGGAGTACACCACGGGCACGATGCGCCCGTCACGCGCGGTCACAAGATCGTGGGGCTGGATCGAGTGTGTGTGCGAGCCGACAATGTAGTCGGCGCCGCTGTCGGCAAGCTCCTGCGCCATACGGCGCATGGACGCGCTGGGCTCGCTCTTATACTCGGCATCCACTCCCCAGTGGATATAGACCAGCACAAATTCCGCACCGGCCGCTTTGGCCGCCGCAATGTCCGCCGCCGCCTTATCGGGCGAATACTCGTTGATGACGGTCCTGCGTCCCAGCTCCGTCAGGCGGTCCTGGTTTCGGTTAAACCATGTGGAGTACGCCAGAAGCCCCAGCCTGATGCCGTTGACGTCCACCACAGCACAGCGGCGGGCATCCGCGTGCGGGAACAGGCCTGTGTGCATCATCTCCGCCGCATCTATACGCGCAAGAGTCTCCCGGATACCGGCGACTCCGCAGTCAATGTTGTGATTGTTAGACAGCATCAGAAAGTCGAAACCCGCGTCCCTGATAGCAGCAAGAAATTCCACCGGCGCGTTA
Source organism: Clostridiaceae bacterium (assembly GCA_018384365.1). GTDB lineage: Bacteria > Bacillota > Clostridia > Oscillospirales > QAMX01 > Allobutyricicoccus. The sequence continues at coordinate 901 of JAHAYX010000061.1, read as the reverse complement.
TTATGATATTTTCCGTCGACCTTGTGCTGCTCACCGGTGTAGGGCGCACCGTTGCAGATCATGGTCTCCAGATTGCCGATGGTCAGATCCGAGGCAGCAAATACGGGGCGGACGAACTGGAAGATATCGTGAAAATCGGTCTGTCCGTTTATGCAGTGGGATCGGTAGAGCTTGGCTTCCGCCAGCATATCTCCCACGCAGCTTACAACGGCGCGGCCGGTAGGCGGCGACGTGCGGCGGTAAGAGCCGTCCGGCTGCTCAACGTAACGGGGCGGGGCGTCGCGCATCACCGGCTCGTAGTGGGGCTTCTCCACCTCATACAGGTTGACGTCGTCACTTTTATTTCTTGGAATCATGGAACACCTCCTATTATTCTTCCGGGGCGGTCATTGGATGCGGGGCTGATGCCATTTGTCGCCGTCCCAATGCCCGCTCTATTGACAATATAATTGCTATTTAGCGTTGTAAAGAGAATAACATCTTGAAAACCGAAAGAATCATTTTATAAGATATCACTTTTCGCAAAAAAAGTCAAACAATGGATACAATTCGATATGGCATATCAGTGGTGTAGAGTCGTCAATGATGTATTACACACCAAAAGGTGGAAAGGAGCTGCAAAAAGGAGCGTCAGCCAACGATTTCAGGTTTTTTCAGCCGCTTAAGAATAGACTTCCGGCTCCTGAAAACATTAAAATCACCTGTGAAAACTCACAGGTGATTTTTTCAGTTGCCGCACTCGATGCTTATCTTATTGAATATCTCAAGCAGATCGTCGACAGTGGCGTCCTGCTTTTCCTTGCCCGATCTGTCGAGGATGATATGTCCTCTGTCCATCATCAGCAGCCGCGTGCCGTACTCGACGGCGTAGCGCAGATTGTGCGTCACCATGATCGCCGTC
>JAHAYX010000060.1 GCA_018384365.1 Clostridiaceae bacterium | reverse complement strand
GTGGGCTGTTTGATTTTCCGTTTTTTTCCCTCCACCCCCCCGCCCCCGCTTGATTCTTCGTCGCCCGCGAATTGTTTAAAACACAAAACCCCCCGTCCGCGCCCGCGCCCCCAACGCTTCTTGCTTCTATTTTGCTTACAGGGCCTTTTCTGCCACTTCTTTCTGGATTTTCGCAAGGAAAGCATCCAGCGGCATGGTCTGATTCGAGCCATCGCGTCGGTCGCGCACGGCAACCGTGCCATCTTCGGATTCCTTATCGCCCACGACGAGCATATACGGGATCTTCTGAAGCTGTGCCTCGCGGATCTTATAGCCGATCTTTTCGCTGCGGTCGTCCAGTTCCGCGCGCACTCCGGCAGCGTTCAGTTTTTCCAGCACGCCCGCCGCATACTCACGCGTACGGTCAGTGATCGGCAGCACCTTCACCTGCACCGGCGCGAGCCAGGTCGGGAATGCACCGGCGAAATGCTCGGTAATCACGCCGATAAAGCGCTCGATGGAACCAAATACCACACGGTGGATCATGACCGGGCGGTGCGGTGCGCCGTCAGGTCCGATATATTCGAGTTCAAAGCGCTCCGGCAGCTGGCTGTCCAGCTGAATCGTACCGCACTGCCAGGTGCGGCCGATGCAGTCCTCAATGTGGAAGTCCAGCTTCGGGCCGTAGAACGCACCATCGCCCTCGTTAACGACGAAGGTCTTGCCCATATCCGTGATGGCTTCCTTCAGGACATTCTGGTTTTCTTCCCACTCCTCAACCGTGCCGATATGATCCTCCGGCATCGTGGAGAGTTCAATCTCATACTTCAGTCCGAAAGTGGAATACACCTCGTCGAAAAGCTTGACGACGTTTTTGATTTCATCCTTCATCTGGTCGCGCGTCATGAAGATATGCGCGTCGTCCTGCGTGAAGCAGCGCACGCGGAACAGGCCGTGCAGGGTGCCGGAAAGCTCATGGCGGTGCACAAGGCCCAGTTCGCCGCAGCGCAGCGGCAGATCGCGGTAGGAGTGCGGCTCAGCCGCATAAACCAGCATGCCGCCCGGGCAGTTCATGGGCTTGATGCCGTAGTTTTCCTCGTCAATGACGGTCGTGTACATATTGTTTTTATAGTGCTCCCAGTGACCGCTGCGTTCCCACAGACCGCGGTTTAAGATCATAGGCGTGGAAATCTCCACATAACCATAGCGCTTATGCACTTCGCGCCAGTAATCGATCAGGGTATTGCGCAGCACCATGCCCTTCGGCAGGAAGAACGGGAAGCCGGGTCCCTCTTCGGTTAACATAAACAGTCCCAGTTCACGGCCGAGTTTGCGGTGATCGCGCTTTTTTGCCTCTTCCATGCGGGTGATATATGCCTGCAGCTCCTCTTTCGTCAGGAACGCCGCGCCATAGATACGCTGCAGCATGGGGCGGGAGGAATCGCCGCGCCAGTAGGCGCCAGCAACGCTCGTCAGAGAGAACGCCTTCACGCGGCCGGTATCCGGCAGATGCGGACCGGCGCAGAGATCGGTGAAATCACCCTGGCGGTAGAAAGAGATTTCCGCGTCCTCCGGCAGATCTTCAATCAATTCCACCTTATAGGGCTCGTTTTTCTCGCGGAAATAGGCCAGTGCCTCATCACGCGGCATCACAAAGCGCTCAAGCGGCAGGGCAGCCTTGATGATTTTCTTCATTTCTGCCTCGATCTTCTTGAGATCCTCAGGCGTAAAGACCGTTTTGCAGTCGATGTCGTAGTAAAAACCAGTGGAAATTGCCGGGCCGATGGCAAATTTGGCATCCGGATAGAGATGCTGGATGGCCTGTGCCATGACGTGGCTGGCGGTGTGGCGCATGGTGTGAAGTGCGTCCTCGCCGGAGGTGAGGATAGCAATATGGGCGCCGTCATATACCGGCGTCATCAGTTCCACAGCTTTCCCATCCAGTTCAGCTGCAAAGGCTGCGCGTGCAAGGCCCGCGGAAATCGCTTTCGCCGCATCAAGGCAGGTTGCGCCGTCTTCAAGTTCCAGCGCAGCGCCGTCCGGCAAATACACTTTTATCATCGTATCTACTCCTTTAACACTTTGGTTTTTCACAATTTATATGTCACAGACGCACCGTCCATCCTCCCGGATGACAACCGGACACGTACTGACATAAGCATATCCATCCACGCTCGCCGGCGATCCGCGCAAGGCGAAAAAGTGGCTGCAAAGCCTCAACGTTCACCGAATGTCACGCCTTTGCATGATCCCGGGAAGCCTGTGGGGAGGAAACAAAAATGCCCGTCTCCTGTTACAGAGACGGGCATAACGCTCGCGGTTCCACTCTGATTGCGGCATGGCCCGGCACACCGCCTCTTTTTATGCCCTAACGCAGCAATTACGGTTCCGCTTACGCCTCCGGTTTCGGCGGAACAGCTCCGGGATGGTCTTACGCAGCTCTGCACGCAGGCATTTTCACAGCGGGGATGCGCCCCAAACGCCCTCTCTGTGCGGCAAAAGCAGCAAAGTTGTTCCCTTCACAGCTATTATGTTCAGAATAGCACACGAAATCACCTTTGTCAACAGGATTGTCCGGCAATTCTTCAGATTTTTTCAAAAACGCTTGACATCAGCCGCAAATTCTGTATAATAATAGGGTAATGGCCGAATCTGTCCCTGCCCTTTCGTATCACGTCGTCGGAAGTATGGGCGCGGCAGCAGGCCATCTATCCTTGTTCCCGCCTCATGCGGGGACCGGAAGTCCATAAGGAGGTGCAACATGGCTAAAGTCAAAGCGAAGTATGAGACAATCTTCATTGTCAATCCGAATCTCAATGAAGAGGAAACTGCGGAAGTCGTCGCAAAATTCCGTACGCTCATCGAGGAAAACGCAACGATTGATAAGGTTGATGAGTGGGGCAAAAGACGCCTTGCTTACCCGATCAATGACTTGAACGAAGGCTATTATGTTTATATGTCCTTCGAATCCAAGCCCGATTTCCCCGCAGAGCTTGACCGTATCTACAAGATCACGGACAACATCATGCGTTCCATCATTGTTTGTTTAGACTGATTTTGATGTGCTGAGGAGGATGTGACGTGCTCAACAAGGTTATTTTAATGGGAAGACTGACCCGTGATCCCGAACTGCGCTATACCCCGCAAAACGTACCGGTTTGCACGATCACATTGGCCGTAGACCGCGATTTCACCCGTGCCGGCGAACAGCGCGAAACCGATTTTATCGATGTCGTTGCGTGGCGCAACACGGCGGAGTTTGTTGCCAAGTGGTTCCGCAAGGGCCTGCTGGTTGCCTGTGAGGGCCGTCTCCAGTCGCGGAAATGGAAGGATAAGTTCGAGCAGAATCGTGTGTCCTTTGAAGTGATCGCGGACAGCGTTTACTTTGCCGAGCGTGCCGGGGATGCCGGACGCACGGGCGACACGATGTCCCAGCCGCCGCGCTATCAGGCGCCGCAGGCTGCCGCTCCTTCCCGCAGTCAGGATTATTCTATGCCGCCGGCCTCTGATTTTGCAGAGCTCGACGATGACGACGACGTACCGTTCTGAGTTTCAATCTTTAAGAAGGAGGATATGACTAATGGATACCGAGAACACCGCTCCGCGCGAAAGAACCGAGCGTGCAGAACGCCCCGAGCGTCCTGAGCGTGCTGAACGCAGCAATATGCGTCCGCGCAAGCGCAGAAAAGTTTGCGCTTTTTGTGTTGACAAGGTTGAGCATATCGATTATAAAGACGCTGCGAAGCTGCGCAGATACCTTTCCGAGCGTGGAAAGATCCTGCCCTGCCGCATGACCGGCACCTGTGCCGAGCATCAGCGTCAGCTGACCGTCGCAATCAAGCGTGCGCGTCAGATCGCTCTGCTCCCGTTCGTTGCTGAATAAGTCTGTAAAAGAGACGTTCCGGATGGAGCGTCTCTTTTTTCATGTACAGCAAAACCCGCCTCGGCTATGAACCGGGGCGGGTTTTTATTCGCAGTGATTGGTTTTTATCTCGCGAGTCCATAGCCCACAATGGAACGCAGCGGTTCCTGCAGCTGGCGGTCATACTTGACCTTTAAGACCAGCGTTCTGGAGCTGTCCAGCGGTACGGCAGCGATTTCCGGTTCCAGAAAATCCTCCGTCCGGTTTGTCGTGCGGATATTGATATCGATCCCGACGCGCACACTTCCAACATTGGACTCCAGCGCAATTTTGTCGTTGTCGATCACATTTTTCGTAACATACTCGTCCACAGCCAGCTTCTGGTAGAACTCGCGCACCAGTTCGTCGTCACTTTCGGCCATCCACGTGAAGTCGCGATTTAAAATTGCCTGACATTCCTCCACGGTGATCGGCGTATAAGTCATCATGACACGTTTGTCATACGTGCTCTCCTTGCAAAGCCGGAGTGTTTCGGGATTCTGATCGTAATACCGGATAAAATACTGTTCTGTTTTCTCCCCCCGCAGCTTGCGGCTTCTCGTTGCCCGCACACGTTTTCGTCCAAAATACACCGTTCTGACATGATATTTTCCTTTCTCATCTGTAAACGGTGCATTGGAAGTATACTCTTTCAACCTTGAAAACATCGGAACAAATTCGCCATGCGTTACATACCGTTTGAACTCATTCCTTACCGCCGTCACTTCCATCACTTCTCTTCTCCCACAACTACTCTATTATATTTTTATTTATATTATACTACGCCGCCGCCATGTGCCGCTATATTGAAAAGTTATGAATAACGGCTGCCGGTGTCGACGTTTTTTATTAAAAAACAGCAAAATTCACAAATCGACTTGTGGTGTATGTTAAGAGTTTTACAATTTCTCACACACTGTCTCCGTATTTTTGCGTTACTGCATATAAAAAACGTACCCAGCTAAGCACAGCAGGGTACGCTTTTTTTGATTTCAGGTTATTCGGCAAGTTTTTTCAGGTCGTCGTCCGTTACGCGATAGGTCGTCCACTCGTCAAGCGGCTTGGCGCCCAACGATTTGTAAAACTTGATCGAATTCACATTCCAGTTCAAACACACCCACTCAAAGCGGCGGCAGCCGCGTTCGACAGCAATGCGCGCCACCGTTTTGATCATGGCAAGACCGATTCCGTGGCCACGATATTCCGGTTTTACATAAAGGTCCTCGAGATACATCCCGGCGCGACCCAGGAAACTGGAGAAATTCATAAAGTAAATGGAATAACCGACAGGCTTCCCCTCGTATATCGCCAGGAATGCCTCGGCACTCTGCTTCACCAGCAGAGATTCTTCCAGGATTTCTTCCGTGACATAGAAAATATCCTCCAGGTGCTCATAGACTGCCAGTTCATAGAGCAAGTCTTTTAAAACAGAGAGATCTTCCTTTGCGACAGGCTTTAAAATGAGCCCTTCCACATTCGTTTTTCTTTCTTCCATAATTGTCTACGTCCTTTCTGATTCAAGCAATGTCGTAATCCGGCTGCGCAGAACGGCGTTTTCCGGGGCGGAAAGCTGCGGATCCTGCGCAAGAAGCGCAAGCGCCGCGTCGTGCGCATCGGAAAGGAGCTTCATATCCGCGCCCAGCTCTGCAATGCGCAGGCCCGGCACACCGGATTGCCGCTGTCCGAAAAATTCGCCCGGTCCGCGTATACGCAGATCCTCGCGGGCAATTTCAAAGCCGTCATTTGTCCGGCACATCACCTCGAGCCGTTCACGCGTTGTCTGGGAAGCCGACTGCGTGAGCAGCACACAGTACGATTTTTTATCGGAACGACCCACGCGGCCGCGCAGCTGATGGAGCTGCGACAAACCAAATCGTTCCGCATTTTCGATCACGATCATATTGGCGTTCGGCACATTGACGCCAACCTCCACCACCGTTGTGGCAACCAACACCTGCACTTCACCGGCCGCAAAGGCTTCCATCACCGCATCCTTTTCCCGTGCGGAGAGCCTGCCGTGCAGCAGCGCGACACGATATCCGGCAAAATAGCGGGCCTGTAATTCCTCTGCAAAGGCGGAAGCGGCCTTCAGGTCCTCGTTTTCCGATTCGTCTATCACCGGACAAACCACATATGCCTGACGCCCGCGGTCCAGTTGGCGGCGCATAAAGCCATATACCGCATCGCGGTATTCCTCGGTGGGGGCGCGCGTATCAATCGGAAGCCGTCCCGGCGGCAATTCATCAATCACAGAGAGATCCATGTCGCCATACAGTACCATGGCCAGCGTCCGTGGGATCGGCGTCGCGCTCATAACCAGCATATGCGGCGGAATTTCCGCCTTTTCGCGCAATAAAGCGCGCTGGCGTACGCCGAACCGGTGCTGTTCGTCTGTAATCACCAATCTCAGACGGGAGAACTGGACATTTTCCGTAATCAGCGCGTGGGTGCCGATGATAAAATCAATTTCACCCGCCGCCAGGCGTTCCAGCACATCCCGGCGCGCCGGCGCCGGCATTCCGGCCGTCAACAGGCCCACACGCACACCGAGCGGCTGCAAAAGCGCGGAAAGCCCCGCGTAATGCTGCCTTGCCAGAATTTCCGTCGGCGCCATCATGGCAGACTGCGCACCGCCCCGTGCAGCGGCATAAGCCGCCGCCGCGGCAACCATGGTCTTTCCGGAACCAACATCACCCTGTACCATGCGGCGCATGGCAAGTCCCGCAGGCGACGTCATATCGGTAAGCACCTCGTCAATCGCGCGGCGCTGCGCGCCGGTCAGTGCAAACGGCAGAGCCGCATAAAAAGGCGACATATCCTGCGGCGGCAGGGCTTCTCCCCGCTCTCCGTGGTCCGTTTTCACCAGTGCAAGCCCCAAAGACAGCGTGAAAAGTTCCTCAAAGGCCAAACGCCGCCTCGCCTGCGCCAGTTTTTCCGTGTCCTGCGGCGCATGGATCTGCCGGTAGGCCTCCCGGATGTCCATCAATGCAAATTTTTCAATCAGCGTCGGCGGCAGTGTTTCGGGCATCTGCGAAATGCCGGAAAGCGCCGATTCCATCATTCGGATCAGCGTGGCGTTGGGCAGCCCCTCTGTCAGGGCGTAAACCGGCAGAATCCTTCCGGTCTTGACATGGCTGTCCGGCGGCTCCATCACCGGGTTAGTCAGAAAAAAACGGCGGCCGAGACGTTCCGCCTTTCCATAAAAGCGGTAAGTCTGTCC
>JAHAYX010000057.1 GCA_018384365.1 Clostridiaceae bacterium | reverse complement strand
GCGAAGTGGGCGTCCAGTCGCCGTAGCTGCTGGAGGGAACCGTGGCGGAGGCATTTCCGCTGCCGTCCAGCGTGAGCACTTCGCCGTATTCGTCCTTGGAAAGCGAAACCTTCAGGCCGGAGGCCGGCGTTCCGTCAAAGAAATGTGCATTGACGTGAACATTCATCGTATCGCCTGCGCGGTAATAGGCCCGGTCAAACTCGGCAGTGAGCACATAGGTGGGCTTTGTGTATTCCATCACGGTGTATGAAGTGGAGCAGAGCGTTTCACTGCCGGAAACGAAGGAAAGCGTAACATAACCGGAAATACTGTCCTCAAAGGAGAAGGTGCCGGTAAATACGCCCTCCGAATTCACCGATACCGTACCGGCCTTGCGCTGTTCGCCGTGGGAGGAAATCATAACCTGCAGCGCAGAGGGGAGCGGGTTCCCGTTTCGGGGAGACAGGATGCCCCAGAAGCGAACAGTATCCGAAGGCTTATAAACTTCCCGGTCCAGATAGACGTAAGAGAAATAGTCAAAAGCGGCGTCGGTTTCGGCGGAGGCGTCGATTTTGATAAAATCCACAAATGTGCGGCCGCCGGCCGTGATTTCCAGTCTTGCGCGGGAATTGTCTGTCGGGGAATAGGAAAGCAAGGCGGTGCCGTCCGCACCGGTCTGTGCATGACCCGGCGTTCCGTCAAGAGTCAGGGTAATGTCCGCGCCGGGAAGACTTTCGCCGGTTTCTGCGTCATTCAGCCAGAAGAACGCTTCCCCGTTTAAGCTCTGGCAATAGACGGAGAGCGGAGAAACCTGAATGAGCTTTTGGAGCGTAACCGTGTGCCCCGCATCGTCAGAGGCACTGATTTCGGCAAGATACCAGCCTTCTTCCAGATCCGGGAGAATGACATACGAAGGCGCATACCAATAGGTATTCATGAGCTTCGTGATTTCCGCTTCAAACGAGTTGAGTTTCGTCAGCCCGGCAGTGGAAATCTGGATATCGCTGCTTTGGCCCAGCACCGGGTGCAGCGCGTCATAACATTCCTGCGCAAGTGCGCGGTACTGCTCCGCGCTGCCGACGCTGTACAGTATTACGCCGACGGTCTGAACTTCTTCGGGGGCATATACGCCGACCGCAATGGCGTCGCCCGGGACGAAGGTTTCTGTAACATCATCGGATAAATAGAAATTCAGGCTGCTGCCGAACCCGTCGGACGGCGTGCGGAAACTGAAGGTATAGGCGTTTTCCAAAACTTCGCCGGATTCGGCGGTAAGGCCCGGCTGTATCGTGACGGTATATACCGTATCGGGGGAGAGATCCTGCTCCGGCACGAAGGCCACCGTTTTGCCGGAATAGAGGAAAGAGCCGGAAACGGCGGGCGTGATCCCGAAAAACTCCTCCATGCCCGAGGAAACGATGCGGGAAAAATGAAGCTCAATCCCGGTTTCCACCGGCATGCCTTCCGCGTTGTTCCCCGGCAGCGTGGATTCGACACGCAGGGAGGAATCCGTCTGGAATGCCCAGGATTTTGACGTATTGCCGCCCATTGCAATGGAAACCGTGACAATTTCGCCGTCTTCGAAGGAGTCGTTCGGCGTCAGGGTATAGCGCGTCTCACTTTCCGCCTGCAGCGTGAAGTCCACGGCGGGTTCGATGGTGATCCGGCTTTCCAGCTCTGCGGCAGTCATGGTTCCGCCCGAAACTTCGATCAAAAAATCGGTGTCCGGCGTCACGACACCGGATGTTCTCGCCGCGGCGAGAACATCAAAAGTCATGCCGTCCGGTTGGCTGTCCGGGCCGGACAGGACGCCGTCCGAGTCGGTGCCGCCGGTATTGCCTGCCGAGTCGGAAACGGCAAGATCCGTATTCCCGTCTTTACTGCGGGCGGAAAACGTGGGAAGGACCAGAAATACAAGAAGCAGAACGGCCAGAGCCAGCGCACCCGCGGAATATGCCCAGCCATAGCTGTGGAATCCGGTTTTTCCGCGTTCTCCTGCCGCAATGCGGCGGCGCACCTCTTCCTTTTGGCTCTCGGTCATCGTGATATTCTGCAGATGCTGATCCACGATATCCTTTAACCTGGATAATTTACTCATGTTCAAAAACCTCCGAAAGCCTTTTTATAACGTATCATCCTGCAGGATGTTCCGAAGCATATCGCGTCCGCGTTTTAACCGGACATTCACCGTGGACTTTGCCGTATGCTGGATTTTTGCAATTTCCTCGGCTTTGAAGCCGTCGTAATAATAAAGCAGGATTGTCTGCCGGTAAATATCCGGCAGGCTGCGTATGGCGTCCAACAGAACAATGGATTCATCCTGGTCGATGGCATCCTGCTCCGGCGTGCCGCTCGCGTCCGCAGCCATATAGTCCGAAAATTCCTCCGGACGGTCGCGATAGGAGCGCTTGCGCATCATATCGCGGCATACATTCATGGCAATGCGGGTGATCCAGGTTTTTTCACTGGATTCGGATCGGAATGAAGCGTATTTGGAGTAAACTTTTATGAAAGTCTCCTGCACAGCATCCTGTGCAAGATGATAATCTTTTAAATAGAGATAGCACAGGCGCAGCAGCCCGGTGCCATAAGAATCCATGATCCTGTCGAGATCAGGAAGCTCATTTTGTATGGTGAAAAACAGCACTGTCATCCTCCTGTAATGTGAGCAATCCGCCGTTTCAATAAATAGACGGATGAAAGAACAGATATATTACGATTGCGTATGTATAAAATAAGTATATCATAGAATCTGCCGATGAAAAGAAAAAAATGAAAAGAAAAAATGAAAGGCAAAAAGAAAGACGCGGCGAGGGAACTGCCGCGTCAATTGCGTTTCTGTGGTCAAATCAGGCGTGTAATATCATTTTTCAGCTTGGCAATAATCTTTTTTTCCAACCGGGAGATATAGGACTGCGAAATCCCCATCAGATCCGCCACTTCCTTCTGCGTCATTTCCCGCACGCCGCCCAGACCGAAGCGAAGGGTGATGATCCGGCGTTCACGCTCGTTCAGACGGCCCAGCGCTTCGGAGAGAAGCTGCCGGTCGGCGTCATCCTCCAAAGGACGGATGACGCTGTCCGGTTCTGTGCCAAGAATGTCCGACAGCAGGAGCTCGTTACCGTCCCAATCGGTATTCAGCGGTTCGTCTATGGAGATTTCGTGCCGCCGGTTGGAACTTTTCCGCAGGAACATCAGAATTTCGTTTTCGATGCAGCGCGACGCATAGGTGGCCAGCTTGATGTTTTTGCCGGGATCATAGGTGTTGATGGCTTTGATCAGACCGATCGTGCCGATGGAGATCAGATCTTCGATATTGACATTGGTATTTTCAAACTTGCGTGCAATATACACCACAAGCCGCAGATTCCGCTCGATGAAAATGCGGCTGACCTCCTGTTCGCCGTAGTGCGCCATCAGGCGCAGCTCTTCTTCCTGGGAAAGTGGCTGCGGTAGGCTTTCGGCGCCTCCTATGTAAAAGATACTGCCGCTGCGGCCGAACGGGCGCAGCCATTTCAGACGGTTTTTCAGCAGGTATAACCGCAAAAAAAGCATCCGAAAGATGGATCTCATCCGAAAACTCCTTTCTTCTCACGCGCCGATTACAGCGCAGCATCCTGTTTCCTCGGACAGTCTGGTTTCCGTGAGGGCAACGAGCGCGCTCTCAGGAGGGGATTCGCCTTCCCGGATATGGTCTGCACGCAGAGCCAGCAGCAGGCCGCGGTTTGTGCCGACGGCGGTATAGGGAACCAGACGAAGCCCCTCGCAGTATCCGGCGCTTGCCAGCATACGGAGTGCCTCGGCGGCGTCGGCCACGCCGAATACATCCAAAACCGCGCGCATCCCCTGCGGCAGTGCGCTGCGGACCCACGTATATTCCACTAAAACGACTCTGTCGTTTGTAAGCGGGTCGCAAAGTCTGTTCCCGGTATCCACCATGGCCTCCAGCTCAAGGTCTTTGCCGTAGAGCGAGACGACAAGTGCGGCACGGGGAGGGGGATGCTCGGATAGGCCGGGCGTATGTTTCAAAAGCAGGGTCATCAGCAGATACGCCGCCGCCGTCGCTGCGATGAGCACTGGCGAAGAAATTTGTGCATACAGGATCCCATTGCGGACGGCGGAATTCTCCGGAGCGGCGAATCGGAAAAGCAGCATCATGGCCCCGGCAAAGGCAAAACTGACTGCATAAAAAACCAGCGTCCGACGTAGAAAGACTCTTTTACTGTGAAAACCATAGGCAATCAGGCACATAAGTGCCGAAAACCCCATTTTTGCAAGAAACGTATAAAAAAGATGAAGCTCCGGGAAGAAGGTCAGGCAGGCATAAAGCGCCCCGACGGCTGCTCCGGCCAGGATGCGAGGCCGTTTGACAGGGGCTGTGCACAGCATGGCGGCCGAGAGAAGCAGCAGGTAGTTGATGACGAGGTTCAAAAGAAAGAGCTCATCCAGATATACAGCCATGTCCACCTCCCGAAAACCAACAGGCGCGGCCCTTCTGCTGCGCCTGATACTCATTATAGCGGGCGACGGGCAGAATATGTGTCTTTTTCGGTCCGCGAATCGCAGACCCTTTTGGAGAAACGCGTGGGAAAGGCTTTCCGGCGCCGGCAGTAGGGCAATATGCAGTTTTTATAGTTGCATTTTGGTGCAGGTAATAGTATAATGTACACAATTGGAAATGTTCTGCAAAGAAGGGAACCGATATAAACAAACTGGCAGAGAATGAAAAGGGGTAGACTGTGCTATGAACAAAAAGGGCGCTTTTTACACCGGTGAATACCGGAATGTATTCGCCGAATATGGCTATGATCCTGCGGAAATCGACCGTCGGGTGGAAGAAACCTATGAAGAAATGTTCCATGGACCGGCAGACCGCACACTGTTTCATCCGGACTGGCCCGATAAGGCAAGCTTTGAAGATACCGGAAATGTGGACGCCCGCACGGAAGGCATGAGCTATGCCATGATGATGGCTGTCCAGATGGACCGTCAGGAGGACTTTGACCGTCTGTGGAATTTCAGCATGACCTTCATGCAGCATAAGGACGGCCTGTATCGCGGCTATTTTGCCTGGACAACGGCGCTGGACGGCACGCGCAATGCCGATGGCCCCGCTCCGGATGGCGAGGAATACTATGCGTTGGCGCTTTTCTTTGCGTCCCACCGCTGGGGCGACCGCGAAGCACCGTATAATTACAGTGAACAGGCCCGTGCCATCCTGCATGAGTGCGTGCACAAGGGCGAAAACGGCGAAGAGGGCCGCGCCATGTGGGATCCGGATAACTTCCTGATCCGTTTTGTCCCGGAGGCCGACCATACGGACGCTTCCTATCATCTGCCGCATTTCTATGAGCTGTTTGCGCTTTGGGCAAACGAAGAAGACCGCCCGTTCTGGAAAAAGGCCGCAGAGGCCAGCCGCGAATATCTCCACAAAGCCTGCCATCCCGTGACGGGTCTGGCGCCGGAATACGGTGAATTTGACGGTTCTCCGCGCGGCTTTATGGGGCACAGCATCAACAGCGTCAGCCGTTATTACTCCGATGCGTACCGTGTACCGGCGAATATCGGTCTGGATTCCCTGTGGTTCAATGTGGATCCGTGGCAGCATGAGAACAATGGCAAGCTCCAGAAATTCTTCTGCGAGACGGAGCCGGAGCATGACTATCGCGTCTATATGATTGACGGAACCATTGTGGACGAACCGGCGCTGCATCCCGTGGCTATTATCGCGACCAATGCGGAGGCCTCCATCGCCTCTTCGCAGGCGGAGGCATACAGCGCCTATGCCAGGGAGTGCGTGGATCTGTTCTGGAACACGCCGCTGCGTACCGGCATCCGCCGTTATTACGATAACTGCCTGTATATGTTCGCCATGCTGGCGCTTTCCGGACATTACCGCATCTGGTGGCCGAAGGAAGCATAAGAAAATCCGGAATTTGCGGGAGGGGATGAATATCCCCTCCTTTTTTGGTGCACGGCCGGATTTTTTGCGGAAATTTGCCGGCAAAACAGCAATACAGCTTTTTCGTTTGCTTTTTTTCGGGTACAGTGGTATTATAATGATGTATCTTTGTAAGTACCCGGACGCTTCGCCCGGATCTCTTCTGGAGGTTACCTGTATGCGAACCAAACTCTGCGTCCTTTTTGGGGGCGCATCTACGGAACATGAAGTGAGCTGCCGCTCAACGGAGTCGGTATTGAATCATATCAACCGCGAAAAATATGAAATTATCACCGTCGGCATCACCCGTGACGGACGCTGGCTGCGTTATTCCGGCGGAGATCCCGCAGCGATTCGCAGCGGCGCGTGGGAACAGCACCCGCAGAATGAAACCTGCTGCATTTCGCCGGATACGGCGGTGCATGGCCTGATGTACGGCGATGGACGGACCGAACGGATCGACGTGATATTCCCCGTCCTGCACGGTTTAAACGGTGAGGATGGGACGATGCAGGGCCTTTTCGAGCTGGCACGCATCCCCTATGTCGGCTGCGGCGTGGCGGCTTCCGCAAACACCATGGATAAGGCCATTACCAAGCTGTTTGCCGAGCGGGAACACATTACGCAGGCCAAATATCTGGTGATTCATCAGCGTAAATTTGAAAAAGACCCGGACGGCATCGCCGCGGATGCCGCAGAGAAGCTGGGCCTTCCGCTTTTTGTCAAGCCGGCACGCGCCGGTTCCTCTATCGGCGTTGGTAAGGCAAAAACCGTGGCCGATGTCCGCCGGTACATCGAGGAAGCCTTCCGTTTTGACCGCAAACTGGTTCTGGAAGAGTGTATCGTCGGACAGGAAATCGAAGTCGCCGTGTTTGGCGATGCAGACGGTGAAGTCCTGACTTCGTGTGTGGGTGAAATTGCCCCTGCGCAGGAATTTTATACGTATTCCGCGAAATACGACGACGATGGTTCCGAACTTTTCATCCCGGCACGGATCCCGCAGGCGGCGTCGGAGCAGGTGCGCAGCAGTGCCGAGCGTCTGTACCGTTCCTTGAGCTGCTTTGGCCTTTCCCGCGTGGATTTCTTCCTCCGCAGCGACGGAACGGTCGTGTTCAACGAAATCAATGCCATCCCCGGATTCACCAGCATCAGTATGTATCCGCAGCTTTTCGAGGCATCCGGTATTCCGTATCCGGAACTGATTGACCGCCTCATTCAGCTTGCTCTTGACAGGTGAGCCATGGGAGAGGACAGACGCGCCATCGGCGTATTTGACTCCGGAATCGGCGGCCTGACTGCCATGCGGGAACTTGCGGCGCTCCTGCCGCATGAGGATATTGTCTATTTCGGCGATACGGGACGTGTGCCCTACGGTACGCGCAGCCGGGAAACCATTGTAAAATACGCGCGCCAGGACGCGCGCTTCCTGTGCAGTTTTCATTTGAAGCTGCTTTTGATCGCCTGCGGCACGGCAAGCTATGCGGCGCTGGACACTCTGCAGGAGGAACTGCCGATTCCGGTTTACGGTGTCGTGGAGGGCGCATCGCGCCGCGCTGTGGAGCTGACCCGGACCGGACGCGTGGCGGTGCTTGCCACACCGGCCACCATTTCGGGCCATGTGTTCGGAAAGTGCCTGAAAAACCTCTCGCCGGATGTTACCGTGATGGAAAAAGCGTGCCCTCTGTTCGTGCCGATCGTGGAAAACGGCCGCTTTCAGCCGGAAGATCCGATTGTGCGGATTCTGACAGAAGAATACCTGGCGCCGGTCCGCGAGGCGGGCGTTGATACGATCATTTTGGGCTGCACGCACTATCCGCTGCTGTCGGAGGCCATATCGCGCTGTGTGCCCGGTGCGGCATTGATCAGCTCCGGCGCGGAAGCGGCGAAGATGGTTGCCGCATCGCTGCGGAACTCCGCTTTGGCTGCGCCGCAGACACACGACGGCAAGCGCCGCTATTTCGTCAGCGACAGCGTGGAGCAGTTCCGGCAGAACGCCGGTATGTATTTATGCCATCCGCTGGATGGCGACGTGGAATGGGTCGACATCGAGAAATACGAATGACTGGGGGATCATCATGTATAAGCTGCCCGACGGACAATTGGATATTTACACGCTGATCCATCCGCTGGAGGATATGCTTGACCCGGAAAACCGGTGGGTTGTCCGCGCCAGGTCTATGCCCTGGGAGGAACTGGAGCGCGTGCTGTCCGGGAAATTGTATTCGTCGCGCGGCGCGCCTGCAAAGCCGCTGCGCATGATGCTGGGCGCCATGATGATTGGCGACCATCTGAAATGTTCGGATGCGGAAACCGTGCGTCAGCTGCAGGAAAACCCCTATATGCAGTATTTTGTGGGCCTGAACGAGTTCACGCGGGAGCGCTTGTTTGCCCCGCTGTCGCTCTCCCTGTTCCGGAAAAAAATTACCCCGGCCATTGACCGGGAAATACGCCATATCATCAAATCTGCCGATGTGCGGGATTTTAGTGACGAATCATGATGAATCGCAGCGTACAATATCTGAAAGGCGTGGGCGAAGCCCGCGCCAAACTTTTGCAGAAATTGAAAATTGAGACAGTCGGAGACCTGCTGAATCACTTCCCGCGTGCTTATGAGGACCGCAGCCGCGTGATCCCGATTCAGGAGCTGACCGAGGACGAAAGCGTCTGCGTCTGCGCGGAGGTGACAAGTCCGGTTTCTTCGTATCGCGGCAGCGGCGGACGGCCGATCTCCAAATTCACGATTTCGGACGATACCGGCTCGCTGCAGGTCACATTTTTCAACGCAAAGTATCTGAA
>JAHAYX010000052.1 GCA_018384365.1 Clostridiaceae bacterium | reverse complement strand
GAAGATGACTCCGTGATGGAAGGCGAGTTATATCCGCTTGTTGCGCCGATTACGGTGCGCAACTTTGTCACGTTAGCCGAAAGCGGCTATTACAACGGAACGACCTTCAACCGCGTGATTTCTGATAAGCTGATCCAGTGCTCCGGCACAGGAGAGACGCCGCCTTACAGAATCCGCGGTGAATTTGAGGAAAACGGCTGGCGGAACACGCTGTCGCACGTGCGCGGAACGCTTTCCATGTCGCATGTCGAGGGGAAAAACGACTCCGCATACAGCACGTTCTTTATCCTGCTGGAAAACCGTACTTACTACGATGGTGACTATGCCGCCTTCGGCAAAATCACCTCCGGCCTGATCAACTGCGATCTGATCTCCCGTGTCGAGGTGGACGGCACTTCACCCGTGGAGCCGCAGACCATTCGGGAAATCCGGATTCTGGGCAACTGAATAGCAGAAGCGAAAGCATTCGGAGCTTTCGCTTCTTTCTTTAGAAAGCTGCCCCGGGCCGGCGCCTGCTTTGGTGTAAAGAGGGGCTTTTTCAGACAGGGCGCGGTATAAAAACCCGGCTGTTTTTTGTTTTAGAGGAATTTTTATTGATATTGACTATATTTTTTGCTATAATAGTATATCCAGGTAATTAGCTCTCATGGGATGGAGCCGAAAACGATCTTTTTTGGCTCGCGTTGCCGCAACGATGGGGCCGGAAGGTTTCCAACAAGGGATGCTTTGCCTGCACAAAAGTTCGCAATACCTGTTTTTTGCCTGCTCCAGAATAGAAATTACAGGGAGAAAGCCGCTCTATGCTGTGCTTTGCCCCTGCATGACATCATTTGTCCGCCAGGACACAGGAAGGGTGGTGTGCGATTTGACAGATAAAAAAATCAGGCGGCTGGCTGAGCCAGGTTATGATATTTTCTTCCTCTGTATGCTGGTGTTCAGCCTGGTCGGTTTTTTCTTTCACGGTGTGATCGTCGGCACGGCTGAAGCCATTGCGGTGTTCATTCTGTGGCTGCTTTACCGGCAATCCAGCCGCAGAAAAAAGCGCGAGATCATTCAGTACATGGAATCTGTCACGCTGGAGGTCAATTCCGCCGGCAGCCTTGCCGTGGCCGACTTTCCGCTTCCTCTTGCGGTCGTACACCTTGACGATGGGCAGATCATCTGGGGGAACGAACGCTTCCAGGAACTGATTATCAAGTACACGAATATTGAGGACCTGCGGATTTCGGAAGCATTTGATGGCTTCCAGCTATCCGATCTGCATGAGTTGGCCTCCGGAGAGCGGTCGGACACCATGGTGACGTGCGGCGATGCCGCTTTCCGGATTTACGGTGAAGTATCGCACACGCCGGGGTATGAAAACATCTGCACTCTCACGTTTATTGATGTTTCCGGCGAGATGGAACTGGCAAACGAGCTGGATCTGATGCGTCCGGTAGTTGCCCTGATCCAGGTCGATAATTACGAAGAACTCGTCAAGGACCTTTCCAGCTATGAAAGCACGCTGATGATGGCCAATATCGAATCCTGCATTACGAAGCTCTGCGAAATGGCCCATGCCATCAGCCTGCGCAATGATGAGCATTACACGCTGATCTTTGAGGAACGTTATCTGGCCGATTGCGAGAAATCCCGCTTTGACGTGCTGGACGAAGTCCGTAAAATCAAAACGCCCTCCGGTATGTCCGCAACGCTTTCCATCGGCATCGGCTGCGAGGGGAATACCTACACCGGAAACCTGACAGCAGCCCGTCTTGCCATGGATATGGCGCTTTCCCGCGGCGGCGATCAGGCAGTCATCAAAAACCAGCAGACCTATGAATTCTTCGGCGGCAGTACGCGCGAAGTGGAAAAACGCACAAAAGTGCGTTCCCGCGTGATTTCCAATGCGGTTGCGGACCTGATACGAAATTCCTCCATGGTGATCGCGATGGGACACCGCTATTCCGATATGGACAGCCTGGGCTCCTGCGTAGGCATTGCGTGCATTTGCCGCAAACTGGGCGTCCCTGTCCGCATTGTATATGATCCGCGCACGACTTCGGCCGCTGTGCTGTATCAAAAGCTGCGGGAGATTTCCAATTACCAGGATCTTTTCATCAGCGGCGACCGTGCCATGGAGCTGATGACGGAAGAAACCCTGCTGATCGTAACGGATGTCAGCCGGCCCGGCTTTGTGGATGCACCGCAGGTGCTTCAGGCGGCACAGCGTATAGTGGTGATCGACCACCACCGCCGCGCGTCCGACTATATCGACAACGCAATGATCAGCCTGCATGAGCCGTATGCTTCCTCCGCCAGCGAGTTGGTGTCGGAGATGATGCAGTATGTCCTGACGCCGGGTGACCTGCTCCGGCAGGAGGCGGAATGTATGCTGGCGGGCATTATGCTGGATACCAAGAGCTTTACGATGAAAACCGGTGTGCGCACCTTTGAGGCGGCAGCATTCCTGCGCCGTGCCGGTGCGGATACGATTGAGGTCAAGCGTCTGTTCGCAGACGATATGAACGACTATTTTGACCGCTGCGATATCATCAAAACGGCGGAAAAGTACCGCTCGGGTATTGCAATCGCCTATTCGGAAAAGGAAGTGCCAAAGGCCATTGCGGCGCAGGCTGCAGACGAGCTTTTGTGCATTGAAGGAATTCAAGGCTCCTTTGTGGTTTTCCGCTTTGGAAACGCAACACACATCAGCGGCCGTTCCCTCGGGAAAATCAATGTCCAGATCGTTCTGGAACGTCTGGGCGGCGGCGGCAGCATGATGGAAGCCGGGGCACAGCTGGGCGACCGGCCCGTTCCGGAAGTCATTGACGAACTGAAGGCGTCCATAAACGCCTATGAAAGCATGATATAACGAAAGGAGAGCGGCTTTTGCCGCAGTAAAAACGTATGAAGGTTGTATTGTTACAGGATGTGCGCGGACAGGGAAAAAAGGGACAGCTGCTGAATGTTTCCGATGGGTATGCCCGCAACTACCTGCTTCCGAGAAAACTTGCCGCAGAGGCAACGCGCGATGTCTTAAACGCCATGGAGCAGCACGATGAGGCGGTTCGCCGCCGCGCGGAGGAAGATCTGGCGCGCGCACGTCTGCTTGCCAAGGATCTGGAGGGCATCACGGTGCGGATCCAGATGAAGGCCGGCGCAAACGGCAAGCTGTACGGCGCCGTAACGGCCCGTGAGATCGCGGCTGCCATGCTGGAGCAGAAGAACATCGAAATCGACCACCGCAAGATCGTGCTCGATGAGCCGATCAAAAATTTCGGCAATTATGAGATCAAGGCAAAGCTGTTCCCGCAGGTGACGGGAAAGTTTTTCCTGACCGTAACGGAGTGAGCACCGATAACAGGGACCGGCACAGTGCCGGAACAGGGGAGTGACGCATTTTGGATGAATTGAATGCCCGCGCGGTGCCGTCAAGCGCAGAGGCGGAACAGGCCGTGATTGGCTCCATGCTGATTGACGCCGACTGCATTGCGCTTGTGATCGAGCAGCTCAAGGCAAATGATTTTTATTTTCCGCAGAACCGCGCGATTTTTGAAACGTTTGTCACCATGTTTCTTTCCGGTGAAACGATTGACCCGGTCACTGTTTTGGAAAAACTAAAGGAAAACGGCCTGTTTGACGAAACAGGCGGACGTTCTTACCTGATGCAGCTGATGGACATCACGCCGACGGCCGCGCACGTGGAGGAATATATCCGGATTCTGCGCGACAAAACGCTGCTGCGTGAAACCGCGGAGGCTGCCGGCCGTATTCTGGAGTCGGTGTATTCGGGCGAGGGAACTGCGCGCGAAATCGTGGAGAATGCGGAACGTCTGCTCTATGACGTCCGGGAAGGCCGCGAAATCAAGGGCCTTTATCATATCAAGTCCGTCATTTTTGACGTATATGAACAGCTGGACGAACTGGCGCGCAATGCCGGACAGCTGCCCGGCATCCCGACGGGCGTTGGTGAACTGGATACCTTCATCAGCGGACTGAACCGCTCGGATCTGGTGCTGATGGCGTCACGTCCCGGTATGGGCAAGACGAGTTTTGCGCTGAATATCGGTCTCCACGCGGCCAAAACGACCAACAAGGCCGTTGTAATCTTCCAGCTGGAAATGTCGCGTGAGCAGTTGGGTCTGCGCCTGATGTCCAGCGAAGCGCTGATCGACTCCCGCAAGCTCCGCACCGGTACGCTGAACGACGACGAGTGGGGCCGTCTGGCTCACGCGAGCGAAGTGCTGAGCAAAACCGCAATGTATATTGATGATAACCCGTCGCTGACCGTTGCGGATATGAAGTCGAAGTGCCGCAGGCTGGGAAATAACCTGGGCCTGATTATCATCGACTATCTGCAGCTGATGCAGTCCGGTAAAAAGGTCGAAAACCGCACAACGGAGGTCAGTGACATCTCCCGTGCGCTGAAAATCATGGCGAAGGAGCTGAATGTGCCGGTCTTGTGCTGTGCCCAGCTTTCACGTGCGGCGGAACAGCGCGCCGACAAGCGCCCCATGCTTTCCGACCTGCGTGAATCCGGCGCTATTGAGCAGGATGCCGACGTGGTGCTCTTCCTCTATCGCGACGACTACTACAACAAGGAAACCGAGGACCCGAACACTGCGGAGTGTATCATTGCAAAAAACCGTCACGGTGCGACGGGAACCGTAAAACTCCACTGGCTTGGCCAGTATACAACGTTCTCATCCAGGGATACTGTACATGGAGCTGGTTGATAAGGTGCGGCGGCTGGTCCGCGCGGAAAAACTGTTTGGGTGCGGCGCCCGTGTGCTCTGTGCTGTCTCCGGCGGCGCGGACAGCACGGCCATGCTGCTCGTGCTCTCAGAATTAGCCCCTTCCATGCAGCTGTCGCTGGAAGTTATACACGTGAATCATTGCCTGCGCGGCACGGAAAGCGATTGCGATGAAGCTTTCGTCCGCGCACTTTGTCATCGTCTGGGTGTGCCGTTCCATTTGCGCCGCGCAGACGTTGCCGCACGGGCCAAGCAGACCGGACAGAGTCTGGAAGCCTGCGCACGGGAGGTGCGCTATTCCTTTTTTCGGGAACTGATGCAGGAACGCGGCATAAAAATCCTTGCAACCGCGCATACTGCAAAGGATAATCTGGAAACCGCCCTTTTTAATCTGGCGCGTGGTACGGCAATCGCCGGTGTTTCGGGCATCCCGCCTCTCCGCCGGGACGGCGACTATCAAATCGTGCGCCCGCTGCTGACTGTCTCCCGCGCGGAGATTGAGGCTTACCTCGCGGCAAGGAACGAACCGTATGTCACGGACTCCACCAATGCCGACGATGCCTATTCACGCAACCGGATCCGCCTGCACGTATTGCCGGAGCTGGAACAGCTGAACCCGTCGCTTTACGAAACCGCCGCGGGGACACAGCAGCGCCTGCGGCAGGATGCGGATTTTATTGAATCCGCCGTCTGCGATGCATATCGTGCGCTGGTTTTCGGGAAAACCTGCGATGCGCATGCGTTTGCCGCTCTGCACCCCGCAATCGCCGGCAGACTCGCTGCGCGCCTGTACCGCGAGCTGGCGCCGGACGGGCCGCAGCTCACGGCGGCAAACTGCGAGGCTGTGTGCGCCTTGTCGCGTTCCCGAAATCCTTCGGCATACGTGATGCTTCCTGCTGGCGTAACGGTGCGCCGGGAATATGGGAAGCTGCGCTTTGAAAAGGACGCCGCGGCGCCTGAGCCGCCCGAACTGATCCCCAGACAGCTTGAAATCGGGAAAACCACGGTTTTGCACGAGGCCGGGATTGCGATTTCCTGCGGAATTGAACCAAAAAACTCGCAGAATTTCAGATTCATTCATAAATTCTACTTTGATTATTCGCGTATCTATGGTATACTTTCGGTAAGGGCCCGGCGGGAAGGGGATACCATCCATCTCGCAGGACATGAGCACGGAAAAACCCTGAAGAAGGCAATGATAGATGCAAAAATCCCGCGCTGCAGGCGCGGACTTGTACCTGTCATTTGCGATGAACGCGGTATCATTGCGGTGGACGGGATCGGCGTGGCAAGCCGCGTGGCGGTGACGGCCGAAACCCGCGAACTGCTTCTCATACAAATAACAAACAACTATGGAGGAAACAGTAATGATGACGGCATCCAATGATCTGTGCAAGATCCTGCTGTCGGAGGAAGCACTTGACGCCCGTGTAAAGGAACTTGCGGCAAAGATTACCGATGACTATCGTGAAAAGCTGGACGGGAAACCGCTGCTTGTAATAGGTATGCTGAAAGGATCGTTCATTTTCATGTCCGATCTCGTTCGGCATATTGACCTTCACTGCGAAATCGATTTTATGATTGCATCGTCATACGGAAACGGCACGGAATCTTCCGGCGTTATCACCATCAAACAGGATGTCAAGGATGTGGAAGGACAGCACGTTTTGTTGGTGGAGGACATTGTGGACAGCGGATATACGATGAAGTGCGTGCTGGAAATGCTGAAAAAGAGAAATCCGGCAAGCCTTGCGCTGTGTTCACTGCTGGACAAGCCGTCGCGGCGCCAGATGCCGGTTGATATTGATTATTGCGGATTTGAAATTCCGGATGAATTTGTTGTGGGATACGGCCTTGACTATGCCAGCCGCTATCGCAACCTGCCGTACATAGGCGTTCTGAAGCCGGAGATGTATAGCTGAGGAACGAAAGGCAGAGTAAGGGGTGAGTGTTTGAAAAACAAGAGTTTCAGAGGTATTGGCTTTTATGTAATCGTGCTGATTATATTGATCGGCACAATCGCGGTGATGTACAATTCCGCTGGCAACAGCGGTCCCAAATATTCGGAAGTGTTGGACCTTTTCTATAACGAGAAGGTGGAGACCTTCACGCTGGACGGTGATACGCTGCAGCTGCGTCTGAAGGACGGCGGAATCGTCAGCTATCTCCTGCCGGACTGGAATTTGTTTTTTACCGATCTGAATGACCTGATCAAGCAGCAGAAGGAGGCTGGAATCCTCTCTGATTACGATGTGATCGCGGCGCGTGAGATCCCGTGGTGGGTCAGCATGGTCCCGTATCTGATCATGATCGTGATCTTCGGCCTGTTCTGGTATTATATGATCAACCGCTCCGATGGCGGCGCAGGCAAGGCCATGAGCTTCGGCAAGGCCCGCACGCGCCTTGCGTCGGACGAAAAGCGCAAGGTCACCTTCCGCGATGTGGAGGGTGCGGATGAGGAAAAGGCAGAGCTTCAGGAACTGGTTGAATTCCTGAAAAACCCGCGCAAATTCGCTGAAATCGGCGCGCGTATCCCGAAGGGCGTACTGCTCGTCGGCCCTCCCGGCACCGGTAAAACCCTGCTTGCCAAGGCAGTGGCCGGTGAGGCGGATGTACCGTTCCTCTCCATTTCCGGTTCCGACTTTGTGGAGCTGTATGTTGGCGTCGGCGCCTCCCGTGTGCGTGATTTGTTTGACCAGGCAAAGAAAAAACAGCCTGCCATCGTGTTTATTGACGAGATTGACGCCGTTGGACGTCACCGCGGCGCCGGTCTTGGCGGCGGTCACGATGAACGGGAACAGACGCTGAACCAGCTGCTCGTTGAAATGGATGGCTTCGGCGCGAACGACGGCGTAATTATCATTGCCGCGACCAACCGCCCCGACATTCTCGACCCCGCGCTTCTGCGTCCGGGCCGTTTCGACCGTCAGGTGTATGTCGGCCTGCCGGATATCAAGGGCCGTGAGGCGATTCTGCGCCTGCATGCGCGGAATAAGAAGCTGGAGCCGGATGTGGATTTCAGCGCAATTGCACGTACTTCTGCCGGCTTCACCGGTGCGGATCTTGAAAACCTGCTGAACGAGGCTGCGCTGCTTGCGGCGCGCCGCAACCTGACCCGTATCGGCAATCCCGAATTGCAGGAGGCCTTCGTGAAGGTCATTATGGGCCCGGAGAAGAAGAGCCGCGTGATTTCCGAGAAGGACAGACGGCTGACGGCCTATCATGAGGCCGGACACGCCGTTGTGAATAAGTTCCTGCCGACGCAGGACCCCGTGCATCAGATTTCCATCATCCCGCGCGGCAGAGCCGGAGGTTATAACCTCAATCTGCCGTCTGAGGACAAGAGCTATGCTTCGAAGTCGGAAATGCTGGAGGATATCGTTGCGCTGCTGGGCGGCCGCGTCGCAGAAAAGCTGATTCTCAACGACATTTCCACCGGCGCTTCCAATGATATCGAGCGCGCAAGCGATATCGTCCGCAAGATGATTACGAAGTACGGTATGAGCGACCGTCTTGGCCCGATTACCTATGGTTCGTCGCACGACGAGGTGTTCCTGGGTAAGGATTACACCACCATGCGCAACTATTCCGAGAAGATTGCCGCGGAAATTGATGACGAAATCCAGAACTACATCAATGACGCCTATCGTAAGTGCGAGGAGATCCTGAATAACAACCTCGAGAGCCTTCACGCGGTTGCAGGTTATCTGCTGAAGCACGAATCGATGGACAGCGAGGTATTCAACCGTATTATGGCGGGCGACGATATTGCCGCAATCGAGGCCGACGAGGAAGAAAAGGCCCGTCTGCACGCCGAAGAAGAGGCAAAGCGCCGCGCGGAGGATGAGCGCCGTCGTGCCGAGGAAGAGGCGAAGCGCCGCGCAGAGCGCGAGCGCAGCGAGGCCAACCGTGCCGCGCCGCCGCCTCCCTGGATGCCGCCGATTGACAACGACGTGGATGAAAAGAAATAAGGCAAACGGATACAAAAGGAGGCCATACCGGCCTCCTTTTGGTTTATTCATTTAAAAAGAGGTGACAGCATGACCTTTGAACGGATTACAGATGCCGACCGTGCGTTGATCCGTACGGCGCTCGACACCCTTTCGCGCTGTTACGACGAGGGTGTATATAACCACACAGTCGGCGCAGCCGTGCGATGCAAAAACGGGAATGTTTACAGCGGTGTAAACTGCGATGGCATTCACGGCTCCTGCGCGGAATATATCACAATGGGCATGGCAATATCGGCGGGCGAGCGGGAATTCGATACCATTGTGGCCGTGCATCAAAAGGCGGTCAATTCGCTGCTTTCTCCATGCGGAAACTGCCGCCAGATGCTCCTGGAATATTGCCCGGATATCCGCGTGATCCTCAATAATGATGAGGGCGAGATGGTGAAAGTCGGAATTCGTGACCTGCTTCCCTTTGCCTGCCTGTAAAGTCCTTTCCGCTGAAATAAAGAAAGTCCCGTGCTGATTCAGCACGGGACTTTTATTATAACGGACGGCCCTTGCTTGAGAAGGACAGCGACCGCCGGTAACGAAAACTTAGAAATCAACCTTCTCGCCGTAGTAGATGCAGGTGAAGAGGCGCTCCATCTCAGCGGGCGTGATCGGACGCGGGTTGGAACCGGTGCAGGCATCGCCAACGGCCAGCTCAGCGATCGTGGCGATCTTCTCTTTGAATTCCTTCTCATCAATGCCGAATTCGCGCAGGGTCTTCGGAATGCCCAGCTTTACGTTGAAGGCGTTGATCTTCTCGCAGAGAGCCTGAGTCAGTTCGGCATCCGTCTTGCCTTCCAGACCGGCATAGCGGGCGATGGTGGCATAGCGGGCTTCTGCCTCGGGGTTCTTGGCGTTGTACTGGATGACATAGGGGAGATAGATGGCGTTTGCACAGCCGTGCGGGATGTGGCCGGTGGAGAAAGCAGCGCCGGTCTTGTGCGCCATGGAGTGAACGATACCCAGCAGAGCGTTCGAGAAAGCCATGCCGGCGAGGCACTGTGCATAGTGCATCTGCTCACGGGCGTTCTTGTCGCCGTCGAAGGAAGCCGGGAGATACTCGAAAACCATCTGAATTGCCTTGATGGCGAGCGGATCGGTGAACGGGGAATTCAGCGTGGAGACATACGCTTCAATTGCATGAGTGAGAGCGTCCATACCGGTGTGAGCAGTCAGCTTCTGCGGCATGGTTTCGGCAAGCTCCGGATCAACGATTGCGATATCCGGGGTAATGTTGAAGTCAGCAAGCGGATACTTGATGCCCTTTGCATAGTCCGTGATAACGGAGAAGGCAGTGACCTCGGTTGCGGTGCCGCTGGTGGAGGGGATGGCCAGGAAACGAGCCTTTTTGCGCAGCTCCGGGAAGTTGAAGGGGGTGATCAGGTCTTCAAAGGTGGTCTCCGGGTACTCATAGAATGCCCACATAGCCTTTGCAGCGTCGATCGGGGAGCCGCCGCCCATTGCGACGATCCAGTCCGGCTGGAACTCACGCATAGCCTCAGCACCGCGCATAACGGTCTCAACAGAGGGGTCCGGCTCAACATTTTCAAAAAGACGAACTTCCATGCCCGCCTTCTGGAGGCGCTCCGTCACTTTGTCCAGGAAGCCGAAGCGCTTCATGGAGCCGCCGCCGACCACAACGATGGCGCGCTTGCCCTTGATGGTTTCCAGAACGTCGAGCGTGCCGCGTCCGTAATATATGTCTCTCGGAAGTGTAAATCTTGCCATAAAATTTTTCCTCCTAAGTTTATTTACTGGCTGCAACAAGGGGGGTTCCTCTTGTTCGGCTTTATTGTAGCATTGGTTTGTGCTTTTGGGAAATGTAAAAAAGGTATGTCGATATATATTTATCGATATCCTGTTAGCGAATGGTGAACGGCGTGTGAAATCCATGTGAAGCAGAACTCCGTAAGAATTCCGTAAGGTTTTCTTCAGAAAAAAATTTTGGGCCGCTGCGAAGAAAGTATGCTATAATCAAGATAACAATTCTGATTTTGCTTGACAGCGTATGAGGTGATACATGGATACGATTTTAGTGGTGGATGACGAGCGGGAGATTGCCGACCTTTTGGAGTTCTATTTGAAAAACGAGGGCTATGGTGTTTGTACCTATTATAACGCGACGGACGCTCTGCAATGCATCAAAGAAAAAAATATTGATCTGGCGCTTTTGGACGTCATGCTGCCGGACGGCGACGGCTTTTCCATTTGCCGCACGATTCGGGAAACGCACAAGTATCCCATCATCATGCTCACGGCCCGCGTAGAGGATATGGATAAGATCGCCGGACTATCCATGGGTGCGGACGACTATGTCACAAAACCTTTTAACCCGCTCGAGGTTATGGCGCGTGTCAAGGCGCAGCTGCGCCGGTACAAGCGCTATAATGAGGCCGCGCATGAGGATGAAAACGTGTTTGACTACGGCGGGCTGATTATCAACCATGCGACCCACGAGTGTACCCTGTATGGAGAACCGATCCCACTGACGCCGACGGAGTTCAATATCCTCTGGCTGCTGGCCCAGAATCACGGAAAAGTCGTCTCCTCGGAAGACCTGTATGAGAGCATCTGGGGAGAGCGATATCTGGACGGAAACAATACGATTATGGTGCATATCCGGCGTCTGCGCGAAAAGCTGCACGAGCCGCCGCGCGATCCAAAAATTATTAAGACAGTTTGGGGTGTTGGCTATAAAATCGATAAACACAAGTAAGCTTTCCGTCACGCGCAGCATTTTATTGCGGATGGGCTTTGCACTGTTGATCTATACGGCGGCCTGTGTTGCGGGATATTATCTTTTGGATGTGCTGCTGGACGGTTTTTCACTGGAATTTCTGCGCGATGTGCTGGATTTTCGCGCTTTTGCCTGGGTGAACACACATCGGACGACAACCACTTTGTTCGTTTATTTTACGGGCTTTGTTCTGATCCTTTTTGTCACGATTCTGCGCGTCCTCTCGCATCTGAATACGGTCTCCACAGCCCTGGACACCATGCTGGACGAGCATATTCCGGTCGGTATCTTTTCCAGTGATCTGGCGCCGGTTGAACTCAAGCTGCGCAACATCAAACTCCAGATTGCGAATGAACGCCATTTAGCACGTGAGGCGGAGCAGCGGAAAAATGACCTGGTTGTCTATCTGGCCCACGACCTGAAAACGCCGCTTTCGTCCATCATTGGTTATTTGTCGCTTTTGGATGAATCGCCGGACCTGACGGCGGAGCAGCGTGCGCGCTTTACGGGTATTGCGCTGGACAAAGCATACCGTCTGGAGCAGCTGATCAACGAATTTTTTGATATCACGCGCTTCAATCTGCAATCTATCGAGCTGGAACGCAGCACGATTGACCTTTCTGTCATGCTGGCTCAGATGACGGACGAATTTTTCCCGATTTTTACGGAAAATTCCCTGCAGGTCGAGACTCATATCACGCCGGGCGTCAAAATCATCGGTGATGCCGATAAGCTGGCGCGCGTATTTGACAATCTCCTGCGCAATGCAGTGAATTACAGCCACCCGGATACCACGATTACGGTATCGCTGTTTGATAACGGCGATACCTGCGCCGCAACCTTCATCAATCACGGGGACGAAATCCCGCCGGCAAAGCTGGAACGCATATTTGAAAAGTTTTTCCGCCTGGATGCCGCGCGCGGGACAAAACGCGGCGGAGCGGGACTGGGTCTGGCCATCGCCAAGCAAATCGTGGAGCTGCACAGCGGAACGATCAAAGCGCGCAGCACGGTGGACTTCACGGAATTCCGTGTGGAACTGCCGAAAACGTCTGCATGAAACTGTAATAGGGAAGTAAGAAAAGCGTAAGGTTTCACACAGGGAACCTTAAAGCAGGCGCCGTCTCTTTTCTGTATACTAAAAATACAGGAAAGAGGCGGCGCTTTTTTTGTCCTGCCCCGCGGAGCAGAAAACGGCCGGGAGAGCATGACAGCGGTGCGGTTAAAAAGCGGAAAAAGCGTCCAGAATAGGAAAAGAAGATTACAAAGGAAGAAGATGAAATAGAATGATGACTCATTCGCTGCACCTTTCCGAAAAACATTTTGTGGGGATGCCCGCTGCAAAGCCGGCCGGAGAAACGGCACGTCCCGCGCCACAAGAGCCCGAACCCTCCGCGCATTCTGTGGAAACGGAAGCGGCAGGCTATGTAATCAATCCGGAAAAGCAGGAGCTGATCGAGGCGGACGGACGGTATTACCGCCGCATGGCAATCCGTACGCACGTGTTTACGCGTGACGACAACCTGATTGATGCGGTGCGCCGGTATGCGGAAAAGCTGCTGCTGCCGGGCGATATTCTGTTCCTTTCCGAAAAAGCGGTTGCCTGCACGCAGCACCGGGCAATCCCGTTAAACGACATTCATCCGCGCCCGCTGGCACGTTTTTTATGCAGGTTTGTGCATAAAACGCCCTGCGTCATCGGACTGGGAATCCCCGAAACCATGGAAATGGCGTTGCGCGAATGCGGCACGCCCCGGATACTCGCGGCGGCTGCTGTTTCCGCCTTCGGCAAGCTGATTGGACGGCACGGTTGGTTTTATCGGATTGCAGGGCCGCGTGCCGCAAGTATTGACGGACCGTGCGCCTGCACGATCCCGCCCTATAATCACTGCGTCGTGCTCGGACCGGAAAATCCGGATGAAACGGCACAAACGCTTGCGGAAGCACTGGGCTGTCCCGTTGCGATTGTGGATATCAACGATCTCGGTGCGGCGATTCTGGGCGTTTCGGACGCATCACTTGACCGCGGCCTGCTGTGCAGGATTTTAAGGGACAATCCGCTCGGTCAGGGACGCCAATCCACGCCGCTCGGGATTATTCGTGGGATATAAAAGCCGGAAGCCGTAAAGACCGAACCCCCGGACGCTGCGTCTGGGGGTACTTTTTTCCTGCAATTTCCGGAAGAAAGCGGTAAATTGTTAAAAATTCGGTATTTGTCGAAAGAGGTTGCATCTGCGCGCAAAATACGGTAAAATGAGTGTAACACTTTTGTTACCAAATAGTATTTTTTCTGCTGAACTGTCAGCAGCTTCCGCGGCGGCTCCGTGCCCCTTTGCTTTGGCGCACGGCCGCCGGGAACCTGTTTTTCCGGAGGAACCATATGGCTGTAAACAGATTACGGATTTATCGCTTTGCATCAATTTTTCTGATTTGTCTGCTGATAATCTCCTGGTCATCCATGGCCATGGCCTTTGCCGATACCGAAGGGCATTGGGCCGAGGAAGCAATCGACCGCTGGAGCAACGAGTATGGGATTTTTCTGGGCTCCGGCGGACTCTTCCGGCCGAATTCGGATATCACGCGGGCAGAAATGGCTGCTTTACTTGACCGGCTGCTGGGATATACGAATGAAACGGACGAGGTCTTTTCCGATGTTTCACCGGACGAATGGTATGCCGGAGCCATCTCCCGACTGCATGCAGCCGGCGTCCTGCTGGGAGACGGCAGATATGCCAATCCGAAAGGCTGTATCACGCGTGAGCAGGCCGTGGTGATGCTCGT
>JAHAYX010000025.1 GCA_018384365.1 Clostridiaceae bacterium | reverse complement strand
TTGTGATGCTTCGTTGTTCAATTTACAAGGTACAATCTCCGCTCGCTCTCGCGAGCAGCTTTATTAGCTTACCACATTCGATTTCGTTTGTCAAGTACTTTTTTCGATTTTCTCGAACTTTTTCTTGGCTCCCGATCTCTCTTTGTGATTGCCACTCTCGTGAGCAGCTTTGTCAGTATATCATGTCCGGTTCGGTTTGTCAAGAACTTTTTTCGACTTTTTTCAAAATCTTTCTTTCAAAACCGCTTTTTCGGACCCGCTCTCTCGAGCGCTCGATTAGTATACTATACGTCTTTCCCTTTGTCAACCCCTTTTTTCAATTTTTTTCGATTCTTTATTGAAAAGGCCGACCCATATCCCGGGCCGGCCTTTCTGCTATCTATCAAACTGTCCTGCTATGTTCATTTGTTTACGCCGTAACCTGAAAAGAAATGCCAAATACATTATCAGCTGCAACCGCTTCGCTTTCTGTCATATCCTGTATACTGAAGGAAGCCGCAAGAGGCGATTTGTCGTCCACCATCCACTGGATCAGGCAGCGTGAATCCAAATCATCCATCATGGCGTGATCCTGGTAATCCCCGGACGTGAACATCTTTGCTTTCTTGAACTTCCCATTCATC
Source organism: Clostridiaceae bacterium (assembly GCA_018384365.1). Taxonomy (GTDB): domain Bacteria; phylum Bacillota; class Clostridia; order Oscillospirales; family QAMX01; genus Allobutyricicoccus. The sequence continues at coordinate 38,244 of JAHAYX010000025.1, read as the reverse complement.
AACTCCACCGTACTGTCCACGATGTCATTTACCTTATCAACATCCATATCATAATACCGCAGTCCGATCTGCGCTTTCTGATATCCGTTATCGTCGAAAATAAAAATTATGGTTAAACTAAAGTCCGGGAATTCTGCGAATGTGCGATCCAAATCGGCATACACGCTTGTCGTACTGATCTTTACGCCGGTCTCTGCATCCTCGTAAGGCTCGATGATTTGTACCTGATCCTCCGGTATTCCCAAAACGTCCAGCACTTTTTCAATCGACATCCCTGTTTTCACATCATAAATACCGGCGGCCCGATCCGAGACATACAGGAAATGAAAGATGCTGTCATCCGGATATGCGTCCCGCCCTGCTGCCAAATCGCCAGCATCTGTACTTGCACACCCCGACATACCAAAGACAAGCCCCAACAGTAATACAAAGATCATCCATTTTTTCATTGTCATGATGCCCTCCTTTACGAATCCCGGAAATTACATTTGATGTCACATCCCTTTCCGCAGTCTCGGTGCATATCATAACACCAATGGCCATCCATATAATAGGGTGCATACCTGCAGCTATTGCACCACAGCTCCATTCTGCCTGTGTAAGTGCTGACAGTACAGGTCCCTCCTGTTCCAAGGAAACCATAATTATGCGTATTATAACCCGCGAAAACAGAATAATTTCCTCGACAGAGTTCCAATAACATCCAGTCGCATCTCGGACAAGTATCCGATCGCATAACGGAAGTTTCTTCCGTACAGGAATGATATTCCTCGTTTTGCGCGCAGGCAGGGAAAGAAGCGGATAACATCGAAATCAGAAAACATAAAACGAACAAAAGAGACAGTGCTTTATAAGTTTTTTTCATAAAACACCTCCTTACCAACCACAACTACACTTCCACGAACAGGAAAGAAACCATGTCGTCCACCTTCTTCCACGGATTCCAAAACATTGTGTTTACAGTATAATAATATCAGAAAGAATGTTTTTTGTCAATACGTACAAGTTGTGTTTCGATAGACGGATATATATTGGATATTTTTATATAAAATGATAGGATGATTTGACACCTGGATGTTTTCAATTTCTTCCAATACGGACGTACATTCTTTCGTCCCGTTCCCTTCACGATCGGTTTTCGCGTTATTTCCTTTCTCCTTTTCCCCGATTCTGTGTTATAATGATGTTATACTATACAACCACACAGGGAGGATCTGCACATATGAACAATTTCATTTATCATTCCCCCACAAAGGTCTATTTCGGCCGCGGATACGAGACAAAAATCGGTTCTCTGCTTGCCGAGCGCGGCTTCCGCAAGCCGCTGATCGTCTATGGCGGCGGCAGCATCAAGCGTTCCGGCCTTTATGACACCGTTCTTGCCTCCTTAAAGGAGGCCGGCCTTTCCTGGGCGGAACTGGGCGGCGTCCAGCCGAACCCTCTGCTCGCTCTGGCAAAGGAAGGCATCGCGCGCTTCCGCGCCGAGCAGTGCGACGTTCTCCTCGCGGTCGGAGGCGGCAGCGCGATCGACACGGCCAAGGTCATCGGCCTCGGCGTTCCCTATGACGGCGATGTCTGGGACTTCTGGTGCGGCAAGGCCACGCCGAAGGCCGGAATCCCCACCACGGTGATTCTCACCATTGCCGCCGCAGGCAGTGAGACAAGCCAGTCCGCCGTGATTACGAACGAAGACGGCATGCTCAAGCGCGGACTCAACTCTGAATTCAACCGTCCTCTGTTTTCCATCATGAATCCGGAGCTGACCTACACTCTTCCCGCCTATCAGACCGCCTGCGGCGTCGTCGATATCATGATGCACACGCTCGAGCGTTATCTCACGCTCCCCGGCGAAGTCGAGTTAACCGACCGCATTGCGGAATCACTTCTGAAAACCGTCCGCACCTATGGTCCCATTGCCATAGCCCAGCCGGATCATTACGAAGCACGCGCAGAGCTCATGTGGGCGGGCAGCCTTTCGCATAACGACCTGACCGGCTGCGGGCGCGCGAGCATCTTTATCAACCACAAGATCGGCCACGAACTTTCCGCAAAATACGGCACTGCCCATGGCGCCAGCCTGGCCATTGCCTTCCCGGCCTGGGCAAAATACTGCTATCGTTCTAACATTCCGCGTTTTGCCCAGTATGCGGTGCGTGTCTGGGGCTGTGAAATGGACTATGCCAAACCCGAAGCCACCGCACTGGCCGGCATCGCCGCGACAGAAGACTTCTTCCGCTCCATCGGTATGCCTGTCCGTCTTTCCGACATTGGCATCGGCGAAGCCGAAATTGACGATCTGGCCAGCCGCATTACCGCAGGCGGCAAAAACGTCATTGAAACCTACATTCCCTGCGGCAAGCAGGAATTTGCCGAGATTCTTCGTCTTGCGCTGTAACGAATCCGTTCAAGCAAATAATCCTACGTATGCTTCGATCATACGTAGGATTATTTTTTGTCTATAGAAAAAATGTCCGGATCTGTTTTCTCTGTCCGGACATTTTCCTTTATTCAACCTCTTGCCGTCTTAGGAATCCCATCTAAATTGGGCCGCTTTTACCCTATCGTCAAACTCACACCGGAAGCTCGATATTCTGACGTTTCAGCTGTTCCTGCAGGGCACGGATATTTACGTCCTTCGGCGCAATATGCTCGCGCACTGCCATAGCAGCGGCTGCACCGGCGGCTTCACCCGTCATGCAGCACAGGGAGATTGCGCGTGTACCGCTCTCCGCAACATGGTCGGCGGAAATGCAGCGGCCCGCGGCGAGCAGGTTTGAAATGTTGACCGGCACCATCGTGCGGTACGGGATCTGGAAGCTGCGGCCGTCCACAACCGGCTCAAAGATGTGCCCGCGATATCCCTTGCCTTCCACTTTTCCGTCGCCATCCATCTCGGCGTCCGGTGCCAGCATATCATAAAAGCGCGGGAACACGGCAATCACGTCGTCAAACTGACGGTTCGCCTCCATATCCTCAATTGTCAGGTGATACTGCCCAAGAATACGGCGGCTGTCGCGGAATCCGATTTCCGGGGCAATGGAAGCAATCTCAATATTGTGCAGTTCCTCATAGTTTTCCTTTAAGTAATGATAGAGATCCATAATATAGCCGCGGCACTCCAGCTCGCCTCTGGTCAAATCCTTCACATCGGTCGGATCCAGGCCATACGCGCAGGCATAGTTCGCATAGGAAATCTGCCCGCCCGCAGTCAGGCGGCCAAACGGCAGATCCTGGCGCTTACAGGGCAGCCCGGTTTCCCCTGCGCGGTAACGGCGTTTGAAGTCCTTGCCGATCTCGCCGAGGCGGTCGGGGTCCAGCGTCAGTTTTTCCACATCCGCACCGGCAAAACGCACAGAAACGGTGCCCGGCTGGCACAAGCCATCCTTTTCGCGGCCCTGTTCAAACGGCACGCCCGCGGAGAAAGCCACGTCGGCGTCTCCAGTGGTATCAATGATGATTTCCGCGGAAACGGCTATCGGGCCCTTCTTGGTCTGGATAATCACGGCGTCAATATGATCGTCCGTCGTAATGACTTCGTTGACAAACGCATGAAACCAGATTTCCGCACCGGATTCCTGCACAAAGCGATCCAGGAACACCTTCAGATATTCGCTGCAAAAGGCATTCGGATTGCGCAGGCGGATGTTGTCGCTGCCGAATTCCTCTTTGCAGCGGCGTTCGATCTCCGCATAAATGCCCTCCGAATGGAACGGCGTCCCTTTCAGAAAATAGTTGCAGTTTTCCACGTAGCAGGCCGTGATGTTTCCGCCCAAAAATGCGCGTTTTTCCAGCAGCAGCACCTTTGCTCCGTTGCGCGCCGCAGAAACCGCCGCACCGACACCGGCAGGGCCTCCGCCCACGACCAGCACATCCACAGTTTTCTCGATCTCTAATACGGTTTCCTTGCGAACGACTTTCATGTTTCTCCTCCTCTGTTCGATTGATTCGCCGCTTCTTCGAAAGAAACGGCTTCCCCTTGCTTCATACTATCATACTCTTCCCCGTTTGGCAATCCGGCCTTTCAAATCACCCTGGTGGGATAGTATTTCTTGTTGCCGGCCCGGTTATATGGTATAATAAGACAAAAATCATTCCAAGGGGAAGGGACGGTGCACAGCTATGTCAAAAGCGTGTCCAATTTTCCCGACACAAAGCGCACACGACGTACTGAATTGCTTTCTCCATGCCTATTTCACCGAACAAAATCCCGAAAAAGCACTTTCACTGGTTACGGAGGATATTTTCTGTACTCTTCCGGGCGAAAGCGCGACAGTCCGGGATCGGAGTGCCCTGGCACTGCTGATGCATGGCTGCATTCGTTCAGGATCCGGTCCCGCGGACTGTGCGCTCTCGGATTACACAGAAAAATTGCTGCCCGGCGGCATGATACTCGGCCTGTGCCGCATTGATCTGTTCACGGCGCCGACGGCAGGTGTGCCCTATTCTTCCGGTTTTCGCCTGTCCGTGGGCTTTCTCCCCGAAAACAGTCGGTACCTCATTACCTTTCTTCATGCAGATGCCGTTCCGGGACCTTTCGGCATCAAGCTCGATATCCCGCTCTTTCTGATGGACAAGCAGGAAAAGCTCTCCGGTATTGTCCTTCAGACGCTTTTGTCGCAGCTTGCACCCAGTTCCGTGCCCTGCGGCATCCTGGGTATCTATCTGGAAAACAGATATCCGCTTTGCCTCATCAGTAATGCTCTTCTGCACTATCTGGGCTATACCTACGAAACCCTCCTGGCCGCGTCAAACGGCTCCATTCTTTCCATTCTTCATCCTGCTGACTCTCCGCTGCTCACCCAGTCGATCACGGAATCCATCCGTACGCAAAAGGGTCTCTGCTTCCGCTGCCGCATCCGCAAGCAGGACGGCACATATGTCTGGATCTGCTACAATGCCAAACCGCTATCCGTCAGCGGCGGGCGCACCGCAATGGTCGGTGTCGCTTTCGACATCTCCGAAACCGTCCATTTAAAGGAGCGCCTGGAGCAGGAGTCCACGCTGGACTCCCTGACGCAGGTTCTCAACCGACGCGAAGCCCAGCGGCAGATTGAGCACAATCTTTCCGCATTCGGGCGGGGTGCGCTCCTGCTTCTTTCGTTGGATCACTATGAGACATTCCTCGCAGCCTGCGGACGTCTGGAGGCAGATGAACTGCTGGTCCACTTTGCACGTCTGTTAAAAGATAATGTCCGCAGTGATGACATCATTGCCCGACCGGGCGAGAACGAATTCATCGTCTACCTGCACAGTGTGTGGCATCGCGAGGACGTGACGCTCCAGGCAAAGCGTCTGTACCGCGTTGTTCAGGAATTTTTCCGCGATTACCCGTCAAAGCCGCCCGTCATGCTCAGCATTGGCGGTGCGCTGACAGTGCGCGGCCAGACCTTCGTCCAGCTTTACGATGCCGCGAACAAAATGCTCCGGCAAAGCAGGCAGGCAGCAGCATCGGAAGAGAAAATCCAGATTTTCTAAGTCCACGCTCCGGGTTCACCCGCACAGCCGCAGCGGAATACCGCGCCCCGCCGCGGCTGCTCACCGGCAAAAAACCTGTCATCCTCACAAAAAATGCCGCCCGGCTGACCGGACGGCCCTGGACGCGCCGTTTACAGCGTCCGATACGCGTAAAACCTGCGATTCCGCTGTTTTCGGAACGCAGGTTTACATTTTCCCCGGAAAAAGAAATAATCCGAACCCGCTTTCCATAAGAAAGCTTCGGTTCGGATTATTTGTCATGGTGCGCGAGGCGGGACTTGAACCCGCACGTCCTTGCGAACACTAGAACCTGAATCTAGCGAGTCTGCCAATTCCACCACTCGCGCATATGCGTCATAACGAGACATATTATAGTTGATATTCTTCCGTTTGTCAAGTAGAAATTTCTCGGCAGACGCAATTTTTTTATATGCCGAAAAACCGGCCGCAGGCGGACGACTATTCCGTGAAACGGCTGAGGAACGACGCCGTGCGCTCATTCTGCGGATTCAGCATCACATCGTCCGGGCGGCCTTCCTCCACGATCACGCCGCCATCCATGAAGATCACGCGATCCGCAACCGCGCGGGCAAAGGACATTTCATGGGTAACAATCACCATAGTCATATGCTCTTCCGCCAGGGAACGGATGACCTTCAGCACTTCGCCGGTCAGTTCCGGGTCCAGTGCGGAGGTAGGTTCATCAAAAAAGAGGATTTCCGGGTGCATGGCAAGCGCGCGCACAATCGAGACACGCTGCTGCTGGCCGCCGGAAAGCTGGTAAGGATACGATTCCTCCTTGTCGGAAAGACCCATTTTTGCAAGCAGTGCGCGTGCTTCCTCCACCGATTCCTGACGGCTGCGCTTCTGTACGCTGACCGGTGCGTCTATGACGTTTTTTAAGACGCTGTAATGCGGGAAAAGGTTGAAGTTCTGGAATACAAGGCCAAAATACCCGCGGATTTTCCGCATCTCTGCGGAGGAAACGTATTCTGCGTGCCCGTTCTGGCCGGTCACGGCCGCTTTCTGCCCCATATAGGCGATTTCGCCCGAATCAATCGTCTCCAAAAAGGTCGCGCAGCGCAGCAGCGTGGATTTTCCGCTGCCGGACGGACCGATGATCGCGACAACCTCCCCTTTTTCCACGGAAAGCGAGATTCCCTTTAAAACCTGATTATCGCCAAAGGCTTTTTTGATCTGATTCATTTCCAGTATGTTCATAGGTATTCCCTTTCAGCGGTAATAGGAGAGCCGGCGCTCCATGCGTTCCATAATCACGGCGACAACGAGATTAAAGATATAATAAAACACGCCTGCGATCACAAACGGCATTAATGTTGTCTGCGAGGAGGCAATCTTTTTCGCCAGTGTAAACATTTCCATAACGGAAACGACATAAGCCAGAGAGGTATCCTTGACCAGCGTGATCACCTCGTTGGTCACGGACGGCAGAATGCGCTTAAAAACCTGCGGCAGGATGATTTTCAGAAAAGTCTGACTCTTTGTATAGCCGAGCACCTCGGCTGCTTCGTACTGGCCGACAGGCATCGACTCAATACCGCCGCGGTAGATTTCGGCAAAGTATGCCGCATAGTTCAGGATCATGCCAAGGATGACCGCCGAAAAACGCGGGATGCTCCAGCCAAACAGCATGGCCGGGCCGAAATACACCACCATCAGCTGTAAAACCAGCGGCGTGCCGCGCATGATGGAGATATAAACCTGCACAACCAGGCGCAGCGGTCTGAACTTTGACATACGCCCAAAGGCGACAAGAAGCCCGAGGGGCAGCGACCCAACGAGCGTCAGAAGAAAAATCTCAATGGAAACCAGAAGTCCCTGCGCAAGCTGGGACACCATCGTAGCAAATGTCATAAAAACCTCACAGGCAGGAGAAATGGGCGGGAGCGTTCACTCCCGCCCGCTGATACCGAATTTTTAGTCCAAAAGACACAGAGAGTCAATGACAAGACCCTTATCCACATACTTTTCGGCGATTTCCAGCATCGTGCCGTCATACGCCATTTCCATCAGAACGCCCTGCACGGTATACATGAGATCCGTATTGCCAAGCAGGAAGCCAACTGCGTAAACCTCGGTGGCAATTGCCTCGTCCAGGATGGTGTAGCCGCCGCCGCGGGTAGCAATCTGATAGTTTGCAACGCCGATATCCATGGCAATTGCGTCAACCGTGCCGTTTTCCAGCTCCATGAAGCCCGCATTGTAATCGGCCACTTCCAGCAGATCGCCAAAGGTTGCGGTCAGGTCTGCGCAATCCTCGCTTTCCAGCGCGCTCAGTGCGGAGGAACCGGCCTGCACCATCACGGTTTTGCCGGCGAGGTCTGCCAGAGAGGCAATGCCGCTGTCGTTTCTGACAACGATCACCTGAGAGTTATCCACATACGGAACCGTCCAGGTATACTGATCGGCGCGTTCTTCGCTCTTCGTAAAGCCGTTCCAGATGCAGTCAATGTTTCCGGACTCCAGTTCCGCGTCCTTGGAATCCCAAACGATGGCCTGAAGCTTCAGCTCCCAGCCAAGGCGGTCGCAGACTTCCGCAGCCAGTGCAAGATCAAATCCGTCATAATCGCCGTTGTCATCAATATAGCCATAAGGCGGGAATTCCGCGTCAAAGCCGACGGTGAACGTGCGGGCCGTGTCCGCATCGTCTGCGGCCGGCTTCTGGCAGCCGGACATCAGCATGGTCAGCATCAGAACCGCCAACAGGATGGCAACAATCTTCTTTTTCATTTTCAATACCCCTATGTTTTTTTCGTATTGCGTCCCTAAAATGTGACGTATCGGCATTATAGCACGTTAGTGTGCTAAAGTAAAGTGGTAATCCTGCACAAACGAGCCGTGTTTGTGCAGGATGCAGTCTGACAAAAGCAGAAAAAATCCACAGTTTTTACAGGAATCACAGGAAAAAGAGGCTGTAAAACCTGCATACTCTGCAAATCACTGTTGTTTTGAGCATTATAAAGAGAAAAAAGGGCGGAAACTGCGCAATTCACGCGTTCCGTTCTCCCTTGATTTTCTCCCAATAGGCACGGGCAGTCTGCTCGGTCTTGTTTTCGCCATATTCATAATACACGCGCCCGGCAAGTTCATCCGGCAAATACTGCTGGGGCGTCCAGTGGTTCGGAAAGTCGTGCGGATAGAGGTATCCCTGTTCCCGCTCAAAGCCATAGCCGTCCGCATGGACGTTTTGCAGATGGCGCGGTACCGCGCCCGTATGCCCCATGCGGATATCGGCGAGCGCCGCCTGGATCGCGTCATGTCCGGAATTGGACTTCGGTGCGGTAGCCAGTAGAATTGCGGCATCGGCCAGCGGCAGCGCGGCCTCCGGCATTCCAACGGCCGTTGCGGAATCCACGCAGGCTTTCACGATGGGAATAGCCTGCGGATAAGCAAGACCGACATCCTCCGCTGCAATCACCATCAGACGCCGGCACGCGGAGAGCAGATCTCCCGCCTCCAGCAGACGGGCAAGATAATGCACGGCTGCGTCCGGATCCGAACCGCGGATCGACTTTTGCAGGGCAGAAAGAATGTCATAATGCGCGTCGCCGTCCCGGTCATAGCGCATGGCGCTGCGCTGGGCAACGGTTTCGGCGTCGGAGAGCGCAATACGGTCCGGCGAGACGGAGGAGATCAGTTCGGCGGCGTTGACGGCCTTGCGCACGTCGCCGCCCGAGGCGGAACAGAGGTAGTCCAACACGCCGTCCTCCATCGGCGGAACCTTATCCGGACCGCCGTACGCCAGAGCGAAGGCACGTTCAAGCGCCGGACGCATGGCCGAAGGCGAAACCGCGCGGAATTCAAACACCGTGGAGCGGGAGAGCACTGCGCCGAAGATGGCGAAATAGGGATTTTCCGTCGTCGAAGCAATCAGCGTGATGCGGCCGTCCTCAATGAACTCCAGCAGGCTCTGCTGCTGCTTTTTGTTAAAGTATTGGATCTCGTCGAGATAGAGCAGCACGCCGGAAAGACCGGTAAAACCATTGAGTTCCTCAATAATGGCGCGGATGTCGGCGGTCGAAGCCGTTGTGGCATTCAGCTTTCGCAGTGCGCGGTTGGTACGCTGCGCGATGATTTCCGCCACGGTTGTTTTACCCGTGCCGGAAGGGCCATAGAAAATGAGGTTGGGCACGTGTCCGCTTTCTATCATACGGCGCAGGATACAGCCTTTTCCCAGAATATGATCCTGCCCAACGACTTCGTCGAGTGTTTTCGGACGGATTTTGTCCGCGAGCGGCGTGTACAAGGCAAACGCCTCCTTCTTTTGCAAAATAGAGAATGAAACGGCGGTACATCAGGAAAAACAGGCCAAAACGGCTCGCGCCAGGGCGTCCGTCACGGCATCGCGCCATTCATCGTTCATCAGATTTTCAAAATCATTCGGATTGGACAGGAATGCCGTTTCAAAAAGCAGCGCAGGACACCAGCTGCCCCGGCAGACATACAAATTCTGCTCATGCAGGCCGCGCTCGGCGCCGGGAATGTCTGACAGGCAGGCGTCGAAAAACTGCCCGGCAGTGGTCCGGGAAACGGCTTCCCGGTAATATAAGGAAAATCCCGTAACGCCGGTCATGTCGGCGTCAGAGGACAGATTATTGCAGTGAACGGACAGAAAAAGGTCCGGCCGCACCTCGCGCGAGACGGCAACCCGTGCTTCCAGTGAAACGTCGGTATCGTCCGTGCGTGTTTCGATCACCACCGCGCCCAGCCCGCGTAACTTTTCCGCCAGTGCGGCGGAGATTGCCAGATTCAGTCCCTTTTCCGGACACGCAGAGCCCAAAAGCCCCAATGCGCCGGAGGAAGCGCCGCCGTGGCCGGCGTCCAGGACGATGGTGTGCGCGGCGAGCGGGTAAGCGCCCTCCGCCGCCCTCCGTTTTTCCCGGACAGTCAGGGTGATACCGCCGCGGGACGTTTCCACGAAAAAACCACCGGGCTCCGCATCGCTGCGCAGCGTCCATGTATAAACGGCGCAGCCGTTTTCCGCTGCGGCTTCACAGGAAGCGAACAGGGAATCCGCACAGAGCACGGGCACTGGGGCGTTCTGCACCGGCGACAGCCGAAAGGTCAGCGTCCGGGCGTCAGGATCATAGGAAGCGCAGCCTGCCGCGCCGCTCTTGATGCGAAAAGAAATTTCTTCACAGCCGCTGCGGCGCGTATGCCGCACGCTTTTTATGGTTCCTCCGGAAGCGGCGCCCTGCCGCACAGCAACATCCTGCGCGCGGACCCAATACCCGGAGGACAGCTTGAGAAAGGAGCCGCTGATATCGGCAACATTATCCTCCATGCCGGGTGCATATTCGTTCACGCATCCGCCGGAGGCTGCGGCGTCCTCATAGGCGTAAACGGCATTCGGCATCCGGACGGACAGGGCTTCCCCGTCACGCACCAGCGTAATCTGTCCTTCCGCCGCAATGCGCTGCCGCACGCCGCGCCATCGCATGGTGTAAACCGGTGTGCCCAGGTCATCCAGCCCGCTGCTTTTACCTGGCAGCAGTACGGACGCACGGAACACAGTGGTCGCGGCGGTACTTTCGCGCGAAGAAGGCGTGCGGTCCGGGTGCAGCACATAGGCACGTCCGCCGAATTCCGCTTTTACCAGCGCACCAACCGGCGCGGTACAGCGCAGCTCGACAGGACAGCCGGGCAGCGAATACAAATCCGACTCGGGGAAAGCGGCAGTGAGCGCACCCGCCGCCCGGTAATCCGGGAGACTTTCGGTGCGCGTAATGGTGCGGCGCACGATCACGCCGTCCTGCTCGAATTCAAACACGTTGGGGCCATAGTCAAGCGCGGCATACAGACCGAAAAAACCGCTCTGCGAGCGATTTTCAACCGGCGCCCCGTTACAGATGAGTGCCTCGGCGGCGTTGGAGGTGCCGCCGATATAAAAACCGGAGAGATCGGTGGTAATATCCCGCTCCGGCAGACAGACGGCAAGCGAATAGGACGGATGTTCGGCAAACCATGCGCCGACCGCATTCCGAAGCGGCCGGTTCTCTGCAAGGCTGCCATAGCGAAACAGCACCACGCCGTCAACACCGGCGGTTTCGCGGTTCAATGCAAGCTGGCGCAGGATTTCGTCGGGTCCCTGCCAGACGGCATCCTCCCCATCGCCGTCCACACGATAGGCCGCCATGCCAATATAAAGCCGCACGGCGGAATTCCTGCAAAGTGCAGCCCACCAGGAGAGCAATTCCGCATAATCTGCGCGGGAATGACCAATATGCCAGTAAATCTGCGGACAAATATAATCCAGCAGTCCTTCCTCAACCCAAAGGCGTGTATCCGCATACTGCTGTACATAGGATTCCCCGCCGGAGGTGGCGCTGCCGCGGCTGTCCGTCGTGCTGTTTGCCCAGATCCCCGCCGGACTGACGCCAAACACAACGCCCGGATAATCGCGGACAATGTCATGCAGGCTGCGGATGAGACAGTTGACATTTTCCCGCCGCCAGTCAGCCAGATCGCGCCCCGCGCCATACGCGGCATAGGAGGCGGAATCATCAAAGTCCCGGCCGGGATAAAAATAATCGTCGAGGTGAATTCCATCGACGTTGTAGTTTTCTAAAATTTCGCGAACGCCGTTTGCCACAAGTGCGCGAACCTCGGGAAGCCCGGGATCAAAGTAATACGCCCCGTCATAGGCGATCACCCACGCAGGATGCGCGCGGGCAGGAGAACCTTCCGGCAGCTGGTCCAAGGTTTCCACGGTATACGCGGCAGTATTTTTCGTCACACGATAGGGATTGATCCATGCGTGAAGTTCCAGTCCGCGCGCGTGCGCGGCCTCGATCCAATAGGCAAGCGGGTCAAAATCACCGGCGGGCGCCTGTCCGGCCTCCCCCGTCAGATAAACCGACCAGGGAAACAGCTCCGACCGGTACAGGGCGTCCGCCGCTGGACGCACCTGGAGAATGACGGCGCCAAACCCCATTTTCACGGCATCGTCCAGGATTTCATCCGCCATACGGGACAGTTTTTCAGCATCCGCCGTAGGCGCGGCAGGATAATCCAGATTCAGCACCGTGGAAACCCATACGGCGCGAAACTCACCGTTCTCCGGCGCCGGTGATGACGCTGCCTGCGCGGTACAGAGCAAAAGCGCCGGCAGGAGCAGCAGGAAAAGGCAGCATCGTTTTTTTGCGCCGTGCTTCATGCGTTTTATCCGTCCTTTCGTTGCAGTGCAGACGATATATATGCAGCGTGCCTTTCCGATATTCCGGAAGCCGGCGCGGCAGAGGAAGCGGACGGATCACCGGGCGCTGCGGCTTTCACGCCGCGGTCAGGGGTTCTCCCGGATGATTTTTTTGATATTTTTTTCGATTTTGCGGCGCGGCACCATCACCTCATGCCCGCAGGTTGTGCAGCGCAGGCGAAAGTCCATGCCAACGCGCAGGACAAGCCAGTTTTTTCCCCCGCAGGGATGTTCTTTCTTGAGCTCCAAAACATCATTGAGCCGGATATCCATTTTGTCACCACCGTTAGTCATGATCATCGCGTTTTCCGGGCATACTACCGCCGGAGGGATTGCTATGAAAGTCAGCGCTGTATTTGAAAATGTGGATCTTGCTGAAATTGCCGCCCGCCATGTCAGCGAATCGGGCGTTGTCATCCAAAAAAGGCGAATCGTGGATTTAAACGGTCCCCATACCATGGACTCCCATCTGCCAACGGACGAGTTTTATTTCCCTGCCGCTGCGGAATTTTATACCGGCATGGCCATACCGGCCAATGTGATGACGCCGGGTATGCCGTTTTATCCGATGGGCGGCCATGTTGACAGCTATATGCCGCACACCGGCGAAGCAAAGCTGGAGTTGGAGGTGGCGGACGGCGATGTTCACCGTGTACGGGAACTGCTGCTCGGGATGCACGGCACGGGGATTCACAGCCATTCCTGAGAAGCCGGAAGAACCGTCCGACAGATGCACAAAAAGGGGCCGGCAGCGAATACGGCTCCTTTCTTATGCCCGAAAACATAGATATACATTCTTATTGTAAGGCTTTTGGGAGAATTATTCAAGTGCCGTGTTTTTAGCCGGCGCCCGCCGCAGTCCCCATGGCCTGTTTTTTCCTCCCGAAAGAAGTTTTTCAGTTTTTTTGAAAAAACACTTGATTTTCAAAAAATAATGTGGTATACTGCTTCTTGCGTCAAGAGAGAAACGCAATTGCATATGCGCTTGTAGCTCAGCTGGATAGAGTGACTGGCTACGAACCAGTAGGTCAGGGGTTCGAGTCCCTTCAAGCGCGCCAAACCATCGTGGACAACAAAGTCCACGATGGTTTTTTTGTTTTCGAAAAACCACTTGCCTTGCGAGTGGTTTTTTTAGACAAGAAAGCTTGCCGCCCGTGTCATACAGGCGGCAAGCTTTTTCTTTTTCACGCGTCAATCCGTATAATAGGTCACTTTCAGCAGTTCCTCCGGCGTGGTTTTTCCCGCCAGCACCAGTGCAAGTCCCGCATCGTGGAGGCTGGTCATGCCCTGCGTGCGCCGGGCATAGGCTTCAATCTCGTTGACCGGCACGCCCTGACTGATCATTGCGCGCATCTGCTTATCCACACTCAGCACCTCGTGAATAGCAATACGGCCGTTATAGCCGGTGTTGCCGCACTCCGGACAGCCCTCGCCGCGCCAGACATATTCCACATCCTGACCCAGACGCTGCCGTTCGGTGGCAGTGGCTGCAACCTTGCGGCGGCAGTTCGGGCAGATCTTACGTACCAGACGCTGCGCGACAACGCCAACTAAGGAGTTTGCCAGCAGATACCGCTCCACGCCCATATCTTCCAGACGCACAATAGAGGAAACCGCATCGTTTGTATGCAGCGTGGAAAACACCACATGGCCCGTAATGGCCGCGCGTACAGCGATGGACGCGGTTTCCGCGTCACGCGTCTCGCCCACCATGATAATATCCGGGTCCTGACGCAAAAGGGCACGCAGACCGGTATCAAAGGTGAGCCCCGCGGTGGGATTCACCTGGGTCTGGCTGACGTGCGCCAGTGTTTTTTCCACAGGATCCTCAATCGTCGCAATATTCACCTGACGTTTCGCCAGCAGTTCCAGCACCATGTACAGCGTGGTGGTTTTACCGGAGCCTGTCGGTCCGGTGATATAAATAATGCCGTTGGGACAGTCAAGCATCGGCACAAAACGGCGGTAATTCTCCTCTTCCATGCCGAAATGATCCGCCTGTTCAATCACCGCCCGGCTGTCCAGCAGACGGATCACCGCCTTCTCGCCGAACACCGTCGGCAGAATCGACACACGGATGTTGATGCTCTCCGTCGGCGAGATATTGGCGCGGAAATGGCCGTCCTGCGGCAAACGGCGCTCCGTAATATCCAGATTGGAAAGAATTTTGATGCGCGCACACAGCGGCTGGTGCAGCGAGCGGCGCAATTTCGTATATTCCAGAATCACACCGTCCACGCGCATACGCACCAGGGTGTGATCCTCAAACGGCTCAATGTGGATATCGCTGGCATGGTTGCTGACCGCGCGCTGGATCAGACTGTCGAGCAGACGCACGATCGGCGCGTCGCTGTCGTCCTGTTCATCCTGCGGCTGCACGTCAAGCTGGGCATCCAGCGCCATCTGATTGGCGCTGTGCGCCGCGCGGCGTGCGCCCACCTCGGCGTAATAGTAGGCAATGGCTTTTTGCAGCGGCACAAGTTCCACCAGCAGGACCTCCAGGTTCTGCCCGGTGATCTGGCGGATATCCTCCAGCGCATAGTAGTTCATCGGATCGTTCACCAGCACGCGCAGGCTGGGCCCATTGAAGCCGATGGCCAGAATACCATATTTTTCGGCCAGTTGGCGCGGGATTTTCTCCACGGCTTCGATATCCACGTTCACCTCGGACATCTCCACCGTGCGCAGATCCAGCCGAAGCGCCAAAGCCTCCAACATCTGCTTTTCCGTAATGAAATTCAGGTCAATCAGCACCTGGCCCAGACGTTTTTCCTTATGTTCCTTCTGGTAATCCAGCGCTTTCTGCATCTGCTGGGACGTGATATAGCCCATGTTTTGCAGAACGGTCCCGATCGGCACGTTCCTCATATTTTCCGGCCTTCCGTTCATACCTCCGGCGCCTCCATCCCTGCATATCCGTACAATTCCATCTCATAACTCAGTTCCGTCACGGCATGAAGCGTGCCGTCAACTTCTTCCATAATCGTGCGCAGAGAAAATACGCGAACGCGAAGCGCAGGTGACTCGCCGCAGAGTGCGTCCAGCAGGCCGGGCAGCGCATCCTGCGAACCACGGGCACTTCCGGACACCACCACAGACGACAAAACAGCAGACTGCACCGTCTGTTTTTCGCCGTCGGTGCCTTCGCCATAGACGGACAGCGCCGCATCGCCCTTACTGATTGTCATTTCCAGCGGCACAAAGCCATGTTCCATGAGCAGTTCGTTGAGCAGACAGTCCACCTGCGTGCTGCTGATGTCCGTATACAGCGGTTCTGCCAGTTTGGCAAGCGATTCTTCCGCCTTTCGCACCTGTGCCTGCCGTCCGGGTATTCCGCTCTGCTGCAGGGCCATTGTCTGATATTCCTGCTGTGCCACAGCCAGCTGTTCGCGCAGCGAGATTCCTTTGTCCACTTCCGGCAGGATCAGAAAATAAACCGGCAAAACCAAAACCAGAAAGATTGCCAGCGCGTACAGCAATTTTTTATCGCGCGCAGTCACCTGAAAATTCATTTCCCCGCCTCCTCATTGTTTTGCAGCAGGCGGCACTCCACCTGAAGATAATAGACATCTTCTTTTTCGACATACTGATAGCCGGAATAAAGAACCTGTTCAAAAAGGTTCGTATCCTCCAAACTGCGGATATAGCCCGGAATCTCCGCCACAGAGCTCGTAACGGCGTCAAGCGCAGAATTCCGGTTTTTGCCTCAAAACTGCGGATATCCAGACGAACGATCTGCCTGCTGCACTCCTGCAGCGTCCGCAATACACCCGATGTGACAACAGGGTAGGAACGGATCGCCGTCAGCAGTTTCTCCGTCCGTTCCGTTTCTCCCGTCAGCTCCAGCAGATAGGTTTCCAGCGCGCGCGCACGCGAAACATCCTGTAAAAGCGTCTGCGAGGTGATAGCCTCATCCGTTTGCCGCAGTTCTTTTTCAAGCGCACGGTTCTGCGCCGACAGATACAGCCACACGCCCAGCAGCAGTGCGATCAGCAGCACAAAAGGCATTGCCTTCCACACCACCGTGCCGGGTTTTGTGCGGTGGACATCCGTTTCACGACAACGCTGATAGAGGTTTATTTCTTTTAATCTACCCACTTTTTTCACCTCATCTGCGGATAAAATCCCCGACCGTCAGCAAACACTGCTGCAAACTTCCGCCGGCGGGGAAGCGAATACGTTCAAATGTCGGGAAAGGCGCCGTTTCGGCGCCGAGAGCGCGGATGCTTTTCTCCAGAATGTCCGGCATTTCGCCGCGGCAATCCCCAAGAAACACCTCCGTAATCCTCGAGTCCCGCCGGTCCGCGATCTGGAACTGCATCAGACCGGAAACGGTCTGCGCAATCTGCTCCGCACGCTCCGGCGTACCGGCCTGCTGGAACAAACGCGTGCGCGAGGCGTGCTTATAGCGTCCCTGTTCAATCAGCGTGCCCAACATAGTGTCCCCGTCCAGATTGAGCAGGATGCAGGTCCGGTCGGCAAACACCGGCATTGCTTCGATCAACCGTGCCTGCGCGGCAAGCTCCGGCACAATCGCCTGCAGGCTCACGCCAAGCGCGCCGAACACCTCCAGATACGACTGCAGTTGCTGCCTCTGCGCCGCACAGCACAAAACGGTCTCCCCTGTCTCGCCCGGTCTGGCGCGCAGGCTCATGTAATCCACCACATCGCCGCTGCGGTCAGCATCGGCAAATTCCCTGCTGACCAACGTCAGCATCTGCTGCCGCGAAAGCCTGGGGGCCTGCAGCACGCGGGTCAGGAACTGACCGCTGCCCAAAACCAGCCGGACGCCCTTTTTCGGCAAATTCTGTAACTGCCACAACCTGCGCAGGCTGTCCGTCAGTGCGTCTACGTCCACAATCACACCGTTGATCAGGCAGTCGTCCTCGATTGTATATTCGATCACCCGCGAAATGGCAGCGCGGCTGCCTGCACTGCCCTGCAGCACCTGCACCCGGCGGTTGCCGAGATAAATTGTCGTTTGCATGACCGGATTCCCTCCTTACATCACGCCGATGTCGTTGCCGTAGAGCGAATAGGAATTAAAGATCGGCAGCATCACCGCGATCACGATAAAGCCAACCACCAGCGCCATCACCACCAGCATCAGTGGTTCAAGCAGCGAAATCATCTTCTGCATGGCCATATCCGCCTCATAATCCATGCCTTCGGCAATCGCACCGAGCATGGTTTCCAGCGAGCCGGACTCCTCGCCGACCTGCACGGAGGCGCTAAGCTTTTTGCGCAGGCCGTCAACCGAATTCAGCGCCGCAGAAAGCGGCACGCCGCGCCGCACCTGCTCAATCAGCAGATCAAACTGCGCAGCAATATAGGCGTTTCCGATGGTGCTGCGGCTGACCTGCAGGGCCTGCAGCACCGGCATACCGCTGGCATACAGTGAACTGAGCGTGCGCGCAAAGCGTGCGGTATACACCGTGGAATTGAGCGAGCCAAAAAACGGCAGCTTCAGCTTGCACCGGTCTATCCAGGTCTGCACGGACGGAAACTGTTTGAGTGCCTTGGCAACCAGCACCAGACAGACCAAACCGATAAGCAGATACATCCATTGATTGCGCACGGCGCTGCTCAGCGCCATGATAATGCGCGTCGGCAACGGCAGCGTGCCCATCTGCGCAAACAAATCCGCAAAGCTCGGGATGACAAACACCATGACAAAAACCACTACAAGCACCGCCATCACCAACACAACGATGGGATAAGTCAGGGCGCTTTTCACCTTTTGATTCGTCTTATGTTCCTTGGCATAATGCGAGGCCATGCGCATGGCTGTGGCCGCCAGATTACCCGCGCCCTCCGAAGCGCGGAACATATTCACCATCAGCGGCGGGAAACAGCTGTCCAGCTGCTCCATTGCAGCAGAAAACGAGCTGCCCTGGCGCAGTTCTGCCAGCAGTCGCTGGCAAACCTTCCGCACGCGCGGTGCAAAGCCCTCGTTGTCTGCCAGAACCGTCAGTGCACGCACCAGCGGCACGCCGGAGCCCAGCAGAGTGCCAAGCTGTTGGCAGAAATCGGACAGTTCCGGCAGAGTCAGGCGATAGGAACGCGCAGTTTTCCCCGCCTGTTCGCTGCACTGCAACAGGAAAAGCCTCTGTTCCTGCAGCTGACGGTACAGCGCGGATTCATCTTGCGCCGTCTGGCTTCCGCGCACTTTCTTTCCCTGGGCATTCCGTGCAAGATAACGGTACTCCGGCATACGGTAAGAAAGCCCCCTTCCGTGATAATCAGAAAAACAGTGACAAATACCATCCCAGAATTGCATCGCCCGCCAGCAGGCTCACGGCCACGCCCAGACACAGATAGGGCCCGAAGGGGATGGTATCCTTCCGCCCCACTCGATGCGTCAAAAGCAGCGTACACGCCACGGTTCCGCCGCAGATCACGGCCAGAAACATCGCCAGCAGGCAATTTTTCCAACCCAGCAAAAAGCCCGCCGCCGCCATAAGCTTCACGTCGCCGCCGCCAAAGGCATTGGGGATCACCAGCCCCAGCAGCAGCATCGGCACGCTCACGCAAAGCGCCCCAATCAGTCGCGCAGGCAGCGATGGCGTCTCAAATAACAGAACAAACAGCGGTGCGCAGACCAGCAGGGCCAGCACCAGACCGTTTGGAATTTCCATCGTCAATTGATCGATCCAGCCGATCACCAGCAGGATCGACAGCACTGCAAACACTGCGAATACACGCAGCGTCGGCAGCGGCACGCCATACAGCGACGTGCCATACAGTACGGCGCAGCCCAAAAACAGGACTCCGCCCAGCAGTTCCAGCAGCAGTGCGCGGACCGGAATCTTCGCGCCGCAATGGCGGCAGCGTCCGCGCAAAAACAGATAACTTACAATGGGGATCAGCTCCCCGGCAGACAGCACATGGCCGCACGCGTCGCAGTGCGAACGTCCCTTTACAATGGAGCGTCCGGCGGGCACACGGTCTATCACAACGCCAAGGAAGGAAAACACACACGCGCCGAACAGCGCGTACAAAACGCCGAATACAATACGAAATGCGGTCATGGCAGAGCCTCCTCATAGCGCATGACCGTAAAATGGTCCAAACCGTCGGGGTTATTGCGGAAATGCACTGCAAACCCGTCCTGCACATACAAAAATTGCTCGACATTATAGCCGGATTCATCAATTTGCAGCAAGTAGAGTTCCCCTTCGCCGCCGCAGAGCGCCAGAATCTCCTCGCGCACCTGCGGGGCAAAGCCAAAGGGCCCGCACTGGTCTGCAAAAGGCTGCGAATCCGCGATGCAGTCCAGCGCCACGGCGTAGGCCGCGGTACGAACTGCCTCGGCCTGCGCCAGAAGTGTACGGGTTTGAGCATTGCACGACACCAGCAGGCCGACCAGACAGCCTGCCGCTGTCAGAACGGCCACGATCGCCGCAATCAACGCCCAGCGCAGCGAGCGCCGCCGGACGGACGGCGCAGAATATGCCTCGCTCTGTCCACGTTCTGAAACCATATTCTTCGCCGCCTTTCTGTCGGAATCTCGCGCGCTCTCACGCTGGTGGGGATCCTGCCCGCGCCGCGCGCGGGCAGGATTTCAGGTTACAGGGGGTTGGGATTAGCCCGCTTCGGACTCGTCAACTTCACCCAGTCTGTACTGGTTGTCAGTGCTTGCCCAGGTAACAGTCTTACCGTCATTGGTATACGTAAAGCCGGTAACAGTGCCGTTGTCATCAACAGCAACATCCGATACAACACCCGTAACATTCGCAAGGTCCTTTACAGCAGCGGCATCCACAGCATAATCGTCACTTGCTGCAAAATCTTCATCCGACAGCTTTGCTTCCTGGCAGACAACAGACAGGGCAACGTGTGCGGCTCTGGCTTCTGCAACGATGGTGGCGTTTTCGGCTTTCTTAATGTAGCTTGCGAAGGTCGGGATCAGGATCGCCGCCAGGATGCACATGATAACGATGACAACCAGCAGCTCAACGAGGGTGAAACCTTTTTTGTTGCGCATGGAAACAAGTTTCTCAGTCATGGGTCATTCTCCTTTTTATATGATATGGGGAAATTTATCAAAAACGCGCTTCGTGGACCAGCGCGAATCTGAACAAGTAAAAAAGCACAGGCGCCGGGCGCTCATTCCTGCGCCGGAGCGAGGGAAACAATCTGTGGGGTATTGCTCAGGTCAATGCTGTGGGTACTGACATACTCCGCACGCCCGCCGCCCGACAGGGTAATGGCAAGCGTGAGGCAGTTGGCCGCCGAACCGCTGCGCTGCAGCGAAAAAGCGAAGTGCACCGTGCGGCCCATGTAAAACTCCGTACCGAACCAGCCGTCAAAGCCGCGCGCGGCGGCGGGCCGATAGCCGTCCGAGCTGTTTGTGCAGTAAAGCTGCGCGGCGCGTCCGGCCGGAAAATCATAGGCCGTGCCCGTGCCGCCGCTGTCCGCCTTTGCGGGAGGCACCGTGCCCGAAAATCCGCCAGTGGAGATCAGCACCACATAGCCGTCGCGGTTGACAAAAGCCACGCTTTCGCCGCCTGCGGGATCGGCAATGACAGTTGCGCCGCGCAGCTGCGACGCGGTTTTTTCCGCCAGCGTATCGGCGATGGTTTGATCGCTCTGCAGCTGCCGCAGATGGGAAAACGCATTGAAAAAGCTGAGCAGCAGCGTCACTGCGCTGAGCATCAACAGTGCCAGCAGTCCAAGACTCGCCAGCATTTCCACCAGCGTCATGCCGCCGGTATGCTTTCGCCCTGTGCGCATTGGCGCGCCTCCTTCCTCAGTTTTCCGGTAAAAACACCGGTACGCCGTTGTGATTGCCGCCGTTCACCGTCACCCGGATGGGCGGCAGCCCTTCATAGCGGAACGTATAGGTCACCGTATCGCCCCGGGCAGCGCCGTTTTGATAGCTGGTGCCTGCATTGTCCTGCACAATTTCATAGACCTGCCTTCGCGTTTCTTCGGCGCGCAGAGCCTGACGGTTTGCCGAGGCCAGGCAGGTGACAAACACGCTTGCCGCCACCAGCAGCACCGTAAAGGCCGCAAGGACTTCCACCAGCGTCATTCCGCGTGTATTTTTCATGATGGGCCTCCGTTCTGGTACCAGAAGGAATATTTGGTGCTTACCGAATCGCCGCCCACCACAGTTACTTTGTCGGGATAAATGTTATTTTCTTTCACTTTTTCCTTATCTCCGTCCAGATAAAACCAGCTATTGGACCCGAGAGAACCATGCGGTGCAACCGGACGGCCCTTATAGTAGTACTGTAATTCGCCTTCCGTTTTTTCCTCGATCTGCCGCAGATACACGGTGGTATAGTCAAAGCTCGTGCCGTATTTCTCCACACGCACCGTGATGTACAGCATACAGTCATACTGCGCGTCTTCCGTGGCGCCGGCGTCGGTATATTCCTCCTTGCGCAGTGAAACGGAAACCGTGCCATAGTCTTCGCCCAGCGTTTCGCCTGTTGAAAGGAAACACGTGGCATTGATGGCTTCGTCCGCATAATCGAGCCGGTTTGTCAGCAGGAAGATCGTCTCCGGCAGCGTATTCTCCGCGGATTCCACGGTGGTTGTCTCCACCTGCTTGCTTTCGTCGCCATCAGAGGCATCCAGCTGGTCTCGCAGGGCAAAGCTGAAGGATTTCGCCAGTTCATAGCAATATTCCTGCTTCAGCTTCTGCTGCGCCGCCGCATTGAGTGAGGACGCCGCCATCAGCAGACTGATTCCCAACGCGAAGAAGACAGCCAGAATGCACAGCACCAGAATCATCGCCGCACCGCGCGTCTGTCTGCACTGCCGTTTGATTATACCGGATTGCATTCGGCTGCTCCTTTCTCCGTCAGAAGCGGAACTCCGCTTCCTCCGATGGTTCATACTGTTCCCGCAGACTGGTTGCCGTCACGCGGACGCTCTGCGTAAAGGTGAAAGTCTCGCCGTGTATCAGTGTTTCCGGATCCGGCAGCAGCAGCGTGCAGACCAGCTCACCATCGGCGTTCCAGCCGGTCTGAATAGCCGCCGGCACCAGATAGCGGAAGTATTTTTCGCTGCCGTCGATCACGCTCTTGCCCTGCAGGGTCATGGCAAGCGTCAGATCCTGCGGTTCGCTGCTCAGCGGTACCTTGCGGCCGTCCTGCAGCGTCAGGGTAATCAGGCCGTCCGTGCACTCTAAAACAAAGCGTTCCGTTTCCATACCGGCAAATGCGTTCTGATAGGTGATCGTGACGCTGCATCCGCTGCTTTGTACCGGCAGCGACCAGGATACGGCGTAGAAATAGTTGCTGGTTTCCAGCGGTATCCCGTCTACATATGCATCATTGTTGTAAACGGCGCCGCGGATCGTGCGATAGACCAACTGCCGGGCGAGTACCGGCTTGTCCAGCCGGATATTCGGCAGCGCAAACGGCTGCGAAGCAGTCCAGACCGAGCTGATATCCGTTTGGGAAGTACCGCGCACCAGGAATACCACGGTATAACCGGCATATTCCGTGCCGATGTTCCGGAAGGCGCCCGTGTAACGGAACCGGCCGTTTTCGGCACCGGCCGCCGCAAGCGTCAGCGGCGCATCCAGCCCCACTGCGGCGTCATACCCGCTGGTTTTCCAGTTCTCCGCCGTGATGGCGGCTGCAGGCGGCTGTTTGTAAAGCAGCGCCGCCGCGACATAGTTCCCGGCGATGTTCCGATCGGATGTGAGCTGGATTCCCAGACCGCCGCCGGTGAATTCGGCGGCAAGCAGTGCCTTCCCATCCTGCCATGTTTTTGTAATCACCAGATCGTCCGCAGGCATTCTGCTGTGCACCGTGACGGGACAGGGGATGCCGCTGGGCGAATCGTAAAGCCCGCTTCCCGCCCGGGCCAGCGCAACAAGATAAATCTCGATCCGGCGGCCTGCGTACTGCTCCAGATCAATCCGCTCAACCCTGCGGACCACGCTTGTGTCCGTCGTCTTCTCCGCCTCGTCCAGAAGCAGCGTGGTCAACAGCGCCGTCTGCCCGTTTTCATCCACGGCATACAGCGCATAAGCGCTGCAATCCGTTTCGTCGGGCAGGGAACGCCAGCTCACCGTATAGAGCAGGTCGTTCAGACTTGCAAGTATGACCACCGGACGGCCGATCTGCGGCAGACGACGCGCCAGTGTGTAGGTTTCGCTGGTGGTATAGCCCAGCGTGACGGTGTTTCCGTCCGCGTCCGCGCTGCCGAGCCGGGTAACGCGGAACACTACCTGTTCGTAATCCCATGCAGTGCCGTCCAGCAGTAATTCGCGTGCGGCAAGTGCCGTTCCGGTATACAGGATTACCTCCGATTGCTGTATGCTGCCATCGGGCATCTTTTCCTCCAGCAAACCGCTGACCGTCACGTGATAGCGTGCGTCGCTGTCCGCCAAATCCGTATCCCAGGAGAAGAGATAAGCCGCAGTGTTGTTTTCCGCCACCAGAACCGGCGCTTCCAGCACCGGGGCCGGCAGCAGAACCGGCACACGCACGTCGTCTCGTCCGTACAAGCGTCCCAGATCACTCCGGTTCGCCAGCACGACGCTGTAGGTATACTCCGGTTCGTTCATTCCGCTGCAAAGCAGCGTTGAGGTTGCCTGATAGCGATGCGTATAGGCTGTTTTTCCGTCGGAAGAAACATCTGTGACGGTTTCCTCCGGAGCGGAGAGCGCGTGGTACAGATAAGTCGAACCCATACCGGCTTCTGCCAGCCATGCACGAACGTAAACCGTGCTGTCTTCGCGGAACAAATCCGCCGGCAGATCGCGCAGCGTTGCCGTGACCGCCGAACCCGTCTGGGGCAGCGACACATCCATATAAGCGACAACGGTTTCCGTCTCATCCTGCACGCGGACCAGCTCCACACGGTAAATCGGGGTGATCGCGCTGCAGCCTTCGCGCTGCAGCGTGACGGCGCAGGTAAGCGTATCCGCCTCCGTGCCCTGGAAGGCCGCCGTCACATCACCCAGGGAGACCAGCAGCTGCGTGTTGGTATGGCTTGTCATGTTCGTTTGCTCTGAGTATTTGTTGGATGCGCTGTAAAGTTCCCCGTTTTCATCCAGAATTTCCGCCTGCACGGTCAGCGGGCGGGATTCATTCGCCATTTTGGTCGTATAAACATAGGGATGCTCCGCATCCAGATAAAAAGCGCTGCTTTCGTTGTTATCCAGCGTCACGCGCACGCGCCACGGCCGTTCTGCCGCCGCTTCGTCAATCGCATCGGCGTTTTCCACGCAGAAGCGATACGCATAGCTGCCGTTGTTCCCGTCCGTTGTCGCCGAAGTGGGGAACAATTCGGCCCGGATCACCGGTGTCGGCACCGGATCGGTAAACGCCGTTACCGGGCTGTACGTCCAGGCGGAAGCGCTTTGCAAACCAAGCGCCCTCACGCGGGCGACAAAGTACTCGCCCTGCCAACGCTCGGCGCGCGTAAACTGTACCGCGCTTGCGCCATAGGTTTTCAGACCCGTCAGCTGTGCCGTCGCCTGCGATGCGTCCTCCGTATTCCGGAAACTTTCCGCAGCCCCGCTGCCTGCAAAGACATAAATCTCCGTTTCATATCCGGCGACCGTACCGTTGCTCTCCCACTGCACCAGATTCAGCGTGCCACGCGAAATCGCCGTCACCGAAGTCGGTGCCTGCTGCCCCGCATCCGCCAAAAGGCGCAGATAATATTCCCGGACATACTGATCCGACACATCCCCGGTCGTCTGCACATCACTTTCAAAACGCAGAATCGCCGTACCGATATGCGCGTCCTCAGCGTTCAGGATCGTATCCTTCTCAAGACCGTACTGCTTCGGATTTGCAAGGATTTCATCCCGCGTCGTCTCGTCCTGTTTCAGTACTGCGGCATAGGCCGGGTATTCATCCTCGCCCGGATTGGCAACGGAACCGGCAAACAAACGCGTTCCGGACGCGGATTCGCCGTTCATTTCCTCCGGCTGCAGCAGAATTGAGTTCCCATATGTATCAAACAGCTGCACATCATAGAGCGAGATATCCCGGTTCGTTCCGTCAAACTCGATACGAATCTCGTCAAACATCATTCCGACGGTGATATCGGCAGACGTCCGGGTATTGTTCTCCAGATCCCTACTCGTACTGCCGCTTGCCAGGTTCACCCACTCGCCCGCCTCGTTCCGGCCGGTCACATGGTAGGTATAGGCGCGCTTGTTTGACGAAGGATTAAACCAGTTGAAGTCGATTCTGCGCAAGGCTGCCGACTGGCTCAGGCTGATATCCAGCCGCACAGGGTTTTGAGCAGCTTCGCGGTCGAACGACCAGCGCGTATCCGGATCGCCGTCCAGCAGGTATTCCGGTTTGGTCCCGTTTCCCTGGTGGCCCAGACCGCCGGAAACCGTTTTGTCCGCCGGGAACTCAACACCGTCGAACCAAAAGGTATATTTCTGAATCACCGGGCGGATTCCCGGATGATCTTCGCCTGCAAGGTTTGAAAGCGTCATGGGTTTTTCAAACGTTGCGCTGTCCACATAATAGCTCCAGCGTATCTGCGCGCCGCTCACGCCGGCAATGGGATTTTTCGTTTCTTCGTGGATGTTGAAGCAGTCCTGCACCGTGCTGTTTTGGGGCGTCGATACCGATTCGCCCAGAATGCCGTTTTCGCACGCGCCATAGTTGCGGCAGCGCAGGATCTGCAAGGCGTAGGCATTGTTATCCTTCACGGAATCCAGGATTCCGGTCCTTGTCTCGCCGTAGTTGACGCAGTCCACGATATTACAGACGATGCTGTCCGAGGGGTCGAAGCTGCGCAGGCTGTACACAATGCCGGCAAACTTGGTTTTTCCGTAATTGACGCAGGAGGAAATATTCAATGTCTCGCCGGAATCGAAGCGGTATACCTCTCCCACGATGCCGGAGCCCGTCGTCTCGCCGCGGTTCCAGCAGAGATCCAGCGTGCCGCAGGTATATTTCAGACAGGCGATCACGCCGGCGGAGGTGCTTTCGTCGCTGTTATCCGCCACTTTGCCGTAGTTGCCGCAGACGGAGATCCGCCAGCCGCCGCCCGTGCGGTTTTCCTGACGGCAGATCACGCCGCCGGCTGTATGTACCCGGCTCCGCTGCACGTCGGCAAAGTTCAGCAGCATGGTCAATTCTCTTTCCGCTTCGTTCAGGCCGATCATGCCGCCGCCCGTGGAGTCCGGGTCTGTACTGTTGTTCAGCACATACCAGCGTCCTGTGGCGCACTTTTGCAGCAGTCCGGAGGGCGCGTTCAGCGCGGCGATGCCCGCCACGTGCCCGTTTCCGCCGTCATCCAGCAGCAGCTGCAATTCATATGGCTGATCAACCCATGCTTCAAACGCCGCCTGTGCCGCCGCATCCAGTGCTTCGAGGGATTCATACTGATCCGGATCGTCAAACAGCGGCAGGAACGCAGACGCACCCGCATATTCGATATCGCCGGCGTTATAGCCGACCACGCCGCCCAGAATACCGTTTTGCAGCACGATAGACGAGCCGCTTCCCGACACACTGACGTTACAAAGCAACGAACCTTCGGCGTTTACGCCGCAGATGCCGCCTGCTATGGTTGAGGTCTCTGCCTTCACCGTATGCGGCGCGGCGCTGGTTGCCGTATAAACGCCGTTTGCACGGATCAGCACATCATCCACAGGCGCCAGCACACGGCAGTGCTCGATTTTTGCATTGTTTTCTCCGCCGCTGCGTCCGGCGATACCGCCGATGCAGCGTCCGGGACCGCTTTTTCCGCTGTCCTCCAGCGTGCCGCTGAAGCAATAGCTGAGGATCACGCCCTGGTTGTCGCCGCATACGCCGCCCAGATACTGCGCCTCCGGAACCGTTATGGAAAGCGCCGCAACGGAGTCCGAAACGATGGTCGAGCCATCCGTGCCTTCCACGGTGTCGGTTCCGTCCAAAACGCCCAGATTTTTGCCCACGATACCGCCGATCACCGGCAGTGCATCGTCAGAGGCCAAGGTAACTGCGCCGCTGACCGCGCTGCGCAGCAGCTCGGCGTCCGGGCCGTTCACGCCGGCAATGCCGCCGATATACAGTGCCGGGCCGGAGATCATCAGTTTTCCGGCTTCTGCCGTCGTCACCGTGCAGCCGTCGATCGTGCCGTGGTTTTCCGCCGCAACGCCGCCCAGATTACCTCTGCCGCTGATGGCGGTTTCCTCCTCCGCCACAACGCGGCATTTCAAAAGCGTGCCGTAATTGACCGCAACGATGCCGGCAGCCTGCTGTTCCAGCGTGGAATGGCCGCGGTAGTTATTGGAGACAGACGCATAGTTCACGCATCCCTCCAAAACGCTGCCCGCCGCTGCATAGGCGGCAATACCGCCCGCATAGCCCAAGTCCGCTGTAACGCTGCCGCGGTTTTCCATGTTTTTCAGCAGCTTTTCTGTATTCTGATAGCCAATAATGCCGCCGGCATAGCCAAAGGAAGCGTGCACCGCCGCGTGGTTTACGGCGCAGAGTTGCTCCGGCACCTGCACTTCGCCCGCGTTGCTGCCGATCGCGCCGCCGACATTCTGTCCGCCCGAAACCTGCGCGGACTTGCGCGGCAGGCAGTTCTCGTTTTCCAGCACGAGCACGCTCTGCTCCATTGCCAGACCGATCACGCCGCCCACGTTGTCTCCGCCGCGCACCTCGGCAGTATAGGTTTCTTTGGAAAGCCGGATTTCGCCGTTATTCAAACCGGCCACACCGCCGGTCTGGCTGCCGATCGCAACCACGTCGGCATCCTGCATGCAGTCCTGTATCCTGCCCAGGTTCACCGCCGCCACGCCGCCGACATAATCACTGCCGCTGACGACGACGCCCTGCGCCACAGTGCAGGACTCTATCACACCGCCGGCGCCGTTCACACCGGCAATACCGCCTATGAAGGCCGTATCTGCCGCGCCCAGTGACACGGAGGCCGTGCAGTTCTCCACACGTCCGAGATTCAGGCCGCAGATGCTGCCCATCACACTGTCCGCACTCACAACGCCGCTGCTGCGGCTTTCGGAAATCACCGCCTCGGGCGGATTGAAGCCGATCATGCCGCCCAGGAAGGTGCCGGTCATCTCCGCAAGCTCCTGCAGCTCCACATAGTCCGTCAAGGCAAGCCCGGCAAACCGGACTTCAGCCTGTGAGACATTGGCCGTATTCCAGCACTGCCGGATATGCAGGCAGGTACTCATTTCACAATAGCCGACGATACCGCCGCCCAAAAGCGCGGCGCGCACCTCGACATTGTTTGCGGGCACGGACTCGTCCGCCGGGCCGCGCAGGATAAATTCCGCCTCGGAGGCGGAGAAAGAGCCAATCCCCCGCTCCGGCATGGAGAAAGCCGTGTGCGTTTCGCCGCTGGCGGCGATTTTATCCAGCAGCAGCGCAAAATCTGCCGCCTCGTTTGCGCCGTCATAGCGTACCGTCTGCTGATAGCCGATCAGGCCGCCCACATACTGCTCACCCGTGATGCACGCCATGGCGTTATCGGCGGCAAACACGGCCTGTATTGCTTCCTCGGATGTCACAATATTCGCGCCGATCACACCGCCGACGAAATTCCGTCCCGTCACGCCGAAGGGACGCACCGTCACCGGGTTTTCCGAAACGGATGCGGCGTGGTTCAGCCCAATATAGCCGCCGACAAAGTCGCGGCCGTTCAATTTTCCGCCGATGATCGGATAATCCACGCGGATGCTGCCCTTTGTGTCATTAAAGCCAACGATGCCGCCGATATAGTCCCGTCCGATCACGATGGCAGCCAGATTTTCCTTCTGCATGGACGCATCGTCCAGACTGTAACGGATGCTGCCGTTGTTATACCCGGCGATACCGCCCGCATAATCGCCGCGCAGCTCCCAGGCCAGCGCCTGCTGGTACTTGCTGTCGCCATAGTCGTAAAGGCAGCTGGCGCAGTTGTTAATTACGCTGCCAGCGCCGTTATAGCCGACGATGCCGCCTGCATACCGCGCCCCGGCGAGCACGATCCCGTTATTCACGCAGCTGCGAACGGTATTGGTTCTGCCGCCTTCTGCGCTGCTGCCGGTAATGCCGCCGACATATTCCCAACCAATCACCGCAGCCGCGTTGACGGCGTCGTGCAGGTCTCCCAGATACACACCCGCAATGCCGCCGACATGGCGTCTGCCCAGAATGTATCCGCCTGCGCCGGTACTGCAATTGGTCATCGTTCCATAATAGTTGAAGCCGACGATGCCGCCGACATAGTCGCCCCGCAGCAATTCCTGCGTGATCTGCGGCGGCAGTTCCTCCCACTCCGGCTCACTGCTGCTGTCCCGGAATGCCGCACGCCAGCAATAACCGATCAGGCCGCCGATACACGCGCCGTCCTCCTCGCTGCCCAGCACCAGTGCCTCATTGCGGCTGTCGGTCAGCGCAATCGAAGGCTCCGCGCCGTCTTCCGCAGTGCTGTCACACAGGCAGCCTGCCACACCGCCCACGCGGGTATTACCCGTTACGGCGGCGCGATTGACCACGCCCGCCAGGCTGCGTTCGCTGAAACCGGCCACGCCGCCGATACCGGCCGCATATGCCGCCGTATCGTCCGATTCAGCCGCCCATGCAGCGCCGCCTGCAATTTCCGGCATCGTCTGCGGCAGTATGCCGGTCACCGTGCCGGACATAACGACCGTGTCAATCAGATTCTCCGCGTTTTCCGCGCGTTCTGCCACGCCGACCACACCGCCCACGCCAATGGGGGCGTCCGAACCCGTCACGGCAGCGCGAATATCGCCGTCCACGGTAATGTTTTTCAGTGCGCCGCCCGCCTGCAGCCGGCCTGCAACGGCGCCCGCGCAGACAAATGCGCTGCTTTCCTCCGTATCCAGTGAAACGAGGGTAAGGCGCAGGTTTTCAATCCGGCCCTGTACATTCTGGAAAAGCCCCAGCGCGGCATCTTCCTCCGCCGCGACGGACGCGGCGCGCAGCGCCACCTCGGACAGGGCATAACCCAGCCTGGCATTTCCGTCGAACACATCGCCCCGTCTGAGCAGCGGAATGGCAGGGAATGCGGCACCGGTCTTCGGACCGTCCGACGCCGTATCCACAAATACCGGCGTGCCGGTCCAGACCAGACTGCGGGCCTCCAGCGTATACACGGTGCCGCCCTCGCCCGGATAACTGCGGATATTATACAAATGGCGGAACTTTGTCACGGAAATCCGATCCGTTTCGCTCCGGTTGCCGTATAAAGGATTCGCCGAATTCGATTTGATCTGGCTGCTGGCCGTATAGGTATCCTCATAATCCGGAACGGGGCTTCCCTTGATCTGCACATAGATCATTTCATCCGGTTCCACAGCGGCCAGATCCAGAATACTGACGACCGTGCCGTCGTTCGCCGTGCGCTTTTCCGCAAGCTCCGCGCTCATCATGGCATCCAGCGTCAGCGTGAACAGGCCGTCTCTGCACACAAGGTACATCCGCCTGCTCTCGTCACCCAGGCCGCATTCCAGCCACCGTTCCCCGGCCGGGGTCTGTCCCCATGCCAGGCGCAGCGGCTCTTCCAGCAGTTTTCTGCCTGCGGCAGTATAGAATTCCAGTTCAAAATTGATCTGCTCGGGCGAGGCATTGGTCGCCCACTGCAGCTGCAGCTGCTCGTCGTTGATCAGCTGCAGTGTGGTGATTTTCAGTTTTTTCAGACCGGGCAGCTTCACGTTGGCAATATCCTCGGAGGAGTAATAGCCCAGTCCGACCGACTTGCGCGAGGCATAATCGCGGTTTGCCATACTGACCGTACCGTGCCGGTTCTGTCCGTCGGCGGTCTGATAAGTCAGGGCGCCGGCCTGCACGCTGTAAAACACCGCGTAAACCGTGTGGGTTTCGGCATCAATTTCTATGCAGATGGGGTGTTCAAAGCACGAAGCATCGTAAACATACGGCTCCAGCAGCGCCCGGATTTCAGCCGGATCCTGAAGCGCATACACCAGTTTGGTCACGGTCTGTCCGCCGGAGGTATAGCTCACCTCGTGCGGATTTCTCAGGGAGGCATAGAATGCCTCGCTGCCGCCGCGGCTGTCGAGATAAGTCAGGGCCGTCTGTGCGCTGAGATACAGGGATTTTGCGCCGCTTTCGCTGTTTAGGAAGCTCGAGTAATTCACCCACGCCGTAATGCTGAAAAACAGTACAGAGGCCAGCACCAGCATGACCGCCACAACCACAAGCAGTTCCACCAGCGTAAAGCCGCGATTCTTTTTTCGGTTTCTGCTCCGCAAGTGGAACCACCTCCTTTCACAGCATACGGAAAAACGCTAAATTTTCGCCAAAAAAGTCAAAAAAGCGACAATAAATATAATTATAGTATAATTCCCATCAAATAACAAGCCATAAAATGACAAGTTTACCTGTTTTTCATGCAGCATCCAAATTCTGAAACCGATTTATGATGCGCTTTCCTCCTGCCCCTTCAACAGGCAGCAGCAGCCTTTCCGTTCTCCCTTGGCCTGATAAAGCGCAGCGTCCGCCCGCTCGACCAGCTTTGCCGAGGGGCTTTCCTCCGTTCCGCATAAGACGGCACCGCCGGTGCATGCGGCGTACGAGCCGTCCGGCAGCTGATACGCCTGAAATTCCCGGCAGATTTCCTCGCCTTTTTTCAGAACCATTTCCCGGGAGGGAAGCCTTCGCAGGGCAATTACGAATTCATCCCCGCCGTACCGGCACAGGATATCCCCGTTTCGCGTCTTTTTCCGGAGCAGCTCGCTGAAAAAGCAGAGCATCTCATCGCCTTTTTCATGCCCGTACCGGTCGTTCACCTTTTTCAGGTCGTCCAGATCGAAAATATACACAGCCAGCGGCAGATCCTCCTGCCGCAGCGATTCCATCGCAGCATAAAACCCTCTGCGGTTCAAAAGTCCCGTCAGATAATCGCGGAAGGCCGCATCCTGCAGAGCCTGTTCCCGTTCCTGATAGGCCGTCATACTCAAAAGGCGGTCGATCCGGCGGCGCAGATCGCTGAGCGGATGCCGCTTGCAAAGGAAATCATCCGTATCCAGCGCCGCGATCATGGCTTCCATGTCATCATATTGCGGAATGGTTGCCAGAACCGGCGTCCGCCACAGGTTTGCATCCCGGCGCATTTTCTTCAGAAGGGCCGCTGCGCCCTCCCCCGGCAGACTGGCGCTCAGGATCACTGCGGAAACCTTTTCCGGGTTATTTTCCCGGAGACAAGTCATTGCCTGTTCCGCATCTGCCGCCTCCAGAATCCGATAATGATCTCCAAACGTATCGCGGACGCGCTTGCGATAGCTGTCGTCCTCGTCCACGAGAAGCACCGTCCAGTTCCAGAGGCTGCGGTGGGCCGCCTCCGCGGCCTGCTTCCCGTCATCCGGCTTCTGAGTCCGCAGCAAACCTTCAAATTCCTCTTCCGGCATGGGCTTTGCGAAGAAATAGCCCTGCACATAATCACAGCCGATTTCGCGCAACCGGTCCAGCTGATGGCGGGTTTCCACGCCCTCCGCCACCACGCTCAGATTCATCCACCGGGCCAGGCCGACAATGAAGTGCAGAATTCCCTGATCCGCCGGCTTTGCCGTTTCGCTCTGAATAAACTTCATATCCAGCTTCAAAACGTCAAGTTTCATCTGGTTCAGCATATTCAGTGAGGAATATCCGCTTCCGAAATCGTCCATTTCTATGATAAAGCCCTGCTGTCTCAGCGTTTCCACCGTGCTGATAATCTGCGCGGGATTTTCCGTATAGGCGCTTTCCGTAATTTCCAGATGCAGGCTCGAGGGGCTTACATCATATTTTTTGACAATAGCCAGCAGTGTATCGGCAAGGTCGGCCTGATAAATATCCGCCCGCGACACATTGACAGACACCGGCAGTTCCGGATATCCCGCCTGTTTCCAGCGCTGAAGCATGGCGCACACGCGCTCCCAGATATATTGATCGAGACGGGAGATAAACCCGTTTTTCTCAAACAGCGGGATGAACTCGCCGGGGGACAGGAAGCCCCATTCCGGATGAATCCAGCGCACCAAGGCCTCTGCACCGGCCAGACTGTCGTTATTCAGGCTGTATTTCGGCTGAAGATACACCGTAAACTGATTTTCCGCCAGCGCGGACTCCATCGCATCCGTGATAGCCTTTTCCCGCAGCAGCTTTCCGCGCAGCGCATCGTCATAGAAGGCAAAGGGGCGGTTATATTGCCCCTTGACGCTTTTGGCCGCCAGCAGTGCGCGGTCACACATCTGCTCCACAGGCACGGAACGGTCAGTGATCTCATAAATGCCCCATTTGACCGAGATGTTTTCCGTTCTCTCAGGCAGCTCGGCGTAAACGCCGCTCAGGTAATTCTCCCGGATCGACTGTGCCATTTCACGTGTCATCAGGCACAGGAAGCAGTCCGCGCCGTACCTGCCGCAGAGGACGTCCCCGCTCAAAAGCCGCCTCATGGTTTCGGCGCCCTTTAGCAGCGCACGGTCACCGGCCTCCCGGCCAAAGGTATCGTTATATAACTTGAAATTCTCAATATCGGAGCAAACGATGGTGTACTCCCGCCCGGTATCCGTGTCCAGCCGTTCCCGCACCTGCTGATAAAAGAATTCCTTGCTGTAAAGCCCTGTCAGACGGTCATACTGGAACTGATTGATCATGGCGGCCGTTTCCCGCAGTTTGATGATGGCCGCCACACGGTGCAGAATCACAAGCGGACGGTAGGGCTTCGGGACAAAATCCGCCGCACCATGCGTAAGTGCTGCCACCTCGTCGTCCTCGCTGTCGCTTTGCGTCATCACGATCACCGGAATCAGCGACAGTTCCTCGTCTGCCTTGATCAGGTCCAGAAAGGTAAAGCCGTCCATGACCGGCATCATAACGTCCAGCAGGATCAGCGCAACGCTGCTCCCGTGCACTTTCAGGATATCCAGGGCCTCGCGCCCATTCTCCGCCTGCAGCACATCGTATTCAGCGGACAGGATTTCAACCAGCATTTCCCGGTTCAGGGGATTATCTTCCACCACCAAAATCTGTTTTTGCGGCAGCATACTCACGTTCCTTTACCAAATTTCTTTTCGGACGGCGCACCCGGATCCGCCGGGTTGCCTCATATCCTTCCATCACAGGAATCATTTTGCATGAAGCCTCTCCGTACTCATCCGTCAGTACCTCTTCACTTTATAAAAGGGAATTTTCCGGGCAGCCGTCCCGTAAAACGGGGCTCTGTATCAAAAAGTTATCTGGTTTCCATATATCTTTGGATTGCCGCCGTCGTATCACGGTAATCCCGGCGGACTTCCTCCAGCAAAGCGATCGCCGTTTCCGGAATTTCCTCGCTTTCCTCACGCAGTTCTGCCGTCAGCCGCGCAGTGGAATTCAAAAGCCGGGCAAAGCCCAGATTTGAGCAAACACCCTCCAGCGTATGGGCGGCCCGGAATGCCTCCCGGCAGCTGCCGGCCTCCATCTGGCGGCACAGTTCCGCGAAGCTTTTATCCTCCAAAAAGAGTCCGACAAATCTTTCTATCAACCCCGGCTTGGACAGGCGGGCGCTCACATCTGCATAATCTCCGCCCATTTCCCGGTAACATTCCTGCATTGTCATGGTTTTTCCTCCCGTTGACTGCTCTGTCAGTATTGTAAAGTGTTTCCCGCAGAGGAAGCCCTATGCTTCCTCAGTCCCGGCAAGATTATCCACCGCTTGCTGCGTGGATTCCGGGACCGTGCCTTGCACTATACTGACGCAGGTTATGTTCCGTACGGGCGGTCTGCGCCGCAGCACACCAGACTATTTCTGCCGGTGTCCCGCCATCCGGACGATTTCCGGTTTGGAGAGGAGGTGGAAATACCCCCCGATTTTCTATATATTCCCATGTTTGGTTGCTGCTTTCTCATATTGTTTTCTCTTCCATCCGCAATCGCTGCCGCAGGCAGAGTTTTCCGCGGAGCGTGCCGAATTTTTGTCACTTAAAATTACCGTTCTGTAACGGAGAATTACAAAATAGAAAAGACTTCGCCAATTTTCCATTTATTATCTTGCCAAATCAACCTGAAAAAATCAAGATACCGCGTGATCTTTTGTCACGAATATTTACATGATTTTTTCCCGGTTGCACATTTGAAAGCAAACGGATATAATGCAGAAAAGGGGTGAAAAAACATGATGCCATTTGCAGAAAAATTATCTTTTCTGATGCATATCACAAAAACCCGCAACAAAGAGCTTGCCGAAGAGCTGTCTGTGGATCCATCCATGATCAGCCTGATGCGCACCGGCAAAAGAAAGCCCTCCAAAAACCCCGTTCAGATCCAGCGGATGGCATTCTTTTTCGCCAAACGCTGTCCGGCGGCGTTTCAGCGTCAGGCGCTGTCGGAAATGCTGGACCAGGCTGCCATCAGTCCCAATATGCCGGTAGAGGCGTTGGCTGCCAACCTGGAAAAATGGCTGCACGGAGAAGAAAACATTGCGGAAACGCTGCTTTCCGGCA
Organism: Clostridiaceae bacterium; assembly: GCA_018384365.1. Classification (GTDB taxonomy): domain Bacteria; phylum Bacillota; class Clostridia; order Oscillospirales; family QAMX01; genus Allobutyricicoccus. The sequence continues at coordinate 2,173 of JAHAYX010000025.1, read as the reverse complement.
TCCAGTCGCCGCCCGTAAAGATGGCGCAGCCCATGGCGGCGCCGTTCCCTGCACCGGAGGACACTGTATCCGGCCAGACGCTGTTTTTCTACGGTGAGGAAGGCCGCCGCGAGGTCATGACCCTCGTCATGCAGGAGATTCTGGCCATGGAAACGCCGACCTCTGTTCTGACTGTTGTAGACGATAATCTGGAATGGCTGCTTTCCGACTATCTTCTGAGCAAGCGGATTCAATCGCAGATGCTGGATGCGATCGAGCGGGGTTTTACCTTTTATCAGATCATGCCCCCCATGAATTTCATCAACCGCTATACCGAATCGCTGCAATTCTGGCTGCCCATTTATGCGGCTGGAAAAGCAAAGGTTTACTACTATCCGCGTCTGCGCGGCAATCTGTACCGTCATTCCATTATTGTGGTGCCGAAACGCTGTGTACAGTATGCCTCCTCTGTCGGACTGGGCAGTACCAGCGATATCACTATGTTTTCCACGGATCCCAGACTGATCGATGCTTTTGAACAACAGTTTCAGGAACACATTGCGCTGTGCCGTCCCGCGCTGAACGTTCACCGTGACGCACAAGAGGTCATTTCCAGCTTTCTGGAGTTTTTCACACGGCAGGGAGACACGATCCAGGCCGTCAACTTTCTGTCCACCAACAGCATACCCCGTGCGCTTTTAGCGCAGTTTGCGCAGGAATCCTCCAACCCATCGTGGCAGCAGGTGTTCCAGAAATATCTGAATGAACAACCGTGTTTTGAAAACCGACTCAGGCATGAACCGTATATCGATATGTGCCGTCTGGCCACGGCAGAAGAAGTACGTTCCGGGAAAGTGCCGGTGGGCGCTCCCATACAGTGGGAGAACGGACAGCCCTGCTACACGCCGGAAACCTACTGCCTGCATTTGAAAAACATCCTGCGCCTGATGAATACATACCCGAACTATACGTTTCTTCCGCTGCATGAGAAAGAACCCGGGTACGAGCTGTTTGTCAACGAAAGCGGCATGGCCCTGCTGGTTCGCGCAAGCGCGCCGCTTTTCGTGCTGGAAATGCGCCGCCCGCACATGGTCCTCGCGCTGCAGGAACATTTGATGAGAAAAGCCGACGCCATCGGGTATGAAGGCGCCAGCCGGGAAAGGATCCGCATGGAGCTGCGGGCCCTGATTCAGAAACTGGGCGGCTGAGCCGTGCAAAAAACCGTAAAAAAAGCCGGGCAACAGAAGGATGCTCCCGATAAGAAAACATCGTGAGGAAAGAGAGAACGGTATAGCTTCGGCTGTACCGTTTTCTCATTTTTCCATTGATGCCGTGACTTTTGACATTTCCAAGGCTCCGATGCCCTTGTAGTAAATATCGATCTCCTGCGTCCGGTTCTTGCCCTTCGGGTCGCTGGCCGCATGGACGATGATTTTCTCCACGAACTCATGGAGGATGCAGGGCGTGAGTTCCGGGATATCCGTATACCTCTCCACAACGGAGAGAAAACGATCTACTTCCGCCGATTTGCTTTCCTCCAGCTCCACTTCTTTCCGAAGGGAGTTTACCAGCACCTTGAGCTCCTGTTCTTCCTTCTCGTAGTCCGCAGAGAGCTTCTGAAAGCGTTCATCGGAGAGTTTGCCCGAAATGTTGTCCTCATAGAGCCGCTTGAAGATAGCATCCAACTCTGTGATCCGCTTTTCGGAATCGGCAAGCTGCCGTTTCCGCTTTGCAAGATCCCGGTCGCGCTGCCGCAGGTCGCTGTCCATGACCAGCCTCACAAATTCGTCCTTACTGCGGGAGGCGAAGGAAACGATCTCCCGCAGGTTTTCCAGAATCAATTCCTCCAAGATCACCGTGCGGATTGAATGGGTCTGACCGCAGAAGTCACGGCTCTTTCGGTAGCCGGCGCACAGGTAGTATTCCTGCTCGCGCCGGAAGTTGGTGGCCCTGCATTGATACATGACAGATCCGCAGTCTGCGCAGAACATCATGCCGGAGAACATCCCCATTTCTCCCATTTTCGTAGGACGCCGGCGCGTCTGCCTTGCTGCTCTCGCGGCGTCTGCGATTGCCTCCGTCCAGATCGGGTCATGGGTGTTCTCAAAGATCATCCACTCACTTTCCGGATTATGGATGACCTTTTTGCTCTTGTAGGACTTCTTCCTCGTCTTGAAATTGACCGTGTGCCCCA
>JAHAYX010000048.1 GCA_018384365.1 Clostridiaceae bacterium | reverse complement strand
CCGATGACGGTGCCGCCGAACTCCTGGTATGCTTTTTCAAGCTGGAGTGTGACGGGCTGCTCGGACAGGATGATGTCGTCGCCCAGCAGTACGGCAAACGGTTCGCTGCCGACGAAGGGCTGCGCGGTCAGAATGGCGTGCCCCAGCCCCTTCATTTCCTTCTGCCGCACGCAGACGACATTTGCCATGTCGGCAAGTTCGCGCAGTTTCTGCGCCTCTTCCCCCCGGCCGGCAGCAGTCAGCTGCGCTTCCAGTTCGGGCGCATAGTCAAAATAATTTTCCACGGCGGATTTGGTGCGGCTGGTGATGATAACGATATCCTCTATGCCGGAGTGCACCGCCTCATCCACTAAGTACTGGATTGCAGGATATTCCGCCAGCGGCAGAATTTCCTTTGGGACAACCTTCGTTGCCGGAAGCATACGTGTGCCAAACCCGGCTGCGGGTATTACGGCCTTTTTAATCTTCATACTGTGCAACCTCCCGGCTCGACAGCCGTTTTTATTGCAGGTGGCCGCGCGCAACCGAGGCCCGGATGATGCGGTCCGCAAGCTCCCAGAGCTTCGGTGCTCCTGTTTTCAGCGGTTCCATGCGGCGGTAAACCTGCTCGGGATGGACATTGTGCACGCGCCAGGTTCCGCCCTCGTTCAGCCAGTTGGAAAGCAGCGGCTGGAAACGGTCAAGCGAAGCGGCAAAACGTGCGTCGGGCGTTTCCATAGCGTCAAATTCTTCCCACAAAGCACGGTAATAGGCGCCCTGTTCCTCCGGCAGCATGGCATACAGCCGGTCGGCGGAAGCCGCCTCCCGCGCTGCTTTGTCGGAATTTCCTGCGGCATCGTAGGCAAACGTGTCGCCGGCGTAAATTTCAATCAGATCGTGTACAGTAAGCATTTCCAGCACATGGCCCATATCTACCGGCTCCGCGGCATATTCCCGCAAAACCATGGCCATGACGGCAATATGCCAGGAATGTTCGGCATCGTTTTCGCGGCGTCCGCCCGCGTAGATGGGAGACTGACGCTCGATCGTTTTCATGCGGTCGAGCTCGACCAGAAAGGCCAGCTGTGCGGTCAATCTTTTGTCATCCATGAGGCAAAACGTCCTTTCAGGGTCTTTTCATAGCGCTTCAGCAGCTTCAGAAGCGGAAGGCCCAGCACATAACAGGCGCCGAGCTGTCCCAGACCGACTTCGGCACCGAAGATGACGAAGGAAGTCCAGAAGGCGTCGGGGGTAAGTGTATAGGCCAAAACTGCACCGATCACAACCATGTTGATGACCACCGGCGGAAGAGGAGCCAGCCAGTCACGGCGGATTTTGGAGGTGCAGTAGGCCGCAAGCACTGTGGCAAGCGTGCCAAAGACGATATCCAGTATGCCATTTCCGCCGATCAGGTTTGCAATGAAGCAGCCGATGCCAAGACCGATGGTGCAATAGGGATTGAAGAAGGGAAGAATGGTCAGCGCTTCGGAAATGCGGAACTGCAGGTTTCCGAAAGCAATCGGGTATACGAGAAGCGTCAAAGCCGCGTATATGGCGGCCAGCAGTGCCTGGGAGACAATTACTTTGGTTTTAAAAATTTCTTTCAGTCGCAAAAAGCAGCACATCCTATCTATGCACATATTTTCAATTAGCAGTGTACCACATTATTCTTGTTTCGTAAAGCCCAAAGGAGGAAAGCTATACAAATCTTAAGAATTGTGCTATGATACAAAGTGAAAGGGAAAAGTAAAAATCCTGAAAAACTGCCTGAAAATACGGATAAAAGGACTGAATAAGAACGATGCAGTGCAAAATCTTGACAATCGGCGATGTTTGCGGCCGTGCGGGGCTTGACATCCTGCGCCGCAGGCTCTGGAGCCTGCGAAAGTTTTACGGTGTGGATTTTGTCGTGGCAAACGGCGAAAATGCCGCCGGAAACGGCATTACGCCTGCGCAGGCCCGGGAATTATTTGATGCGGGCGCGGACGTCATCACATTGGGCAATCACGGTCTGCACAAACGGGAGATTGCCGCGTTTTTGGATGACGAGCCCTATATCGTGCGCCCGGCGAACTGGCCAGGCAGCGCGCCGGGCATCGGCAGCACGATTTATGACACCGCGAAAACGCGGATTTGTGTGATCAATCTGATCGGACGCGTGGATATTGGCTTCGGCGCTGCCAGCCCCTTTGAAACGGTGGATGCACTGCTGGAGAAAAACCGCAGCAAGGCAGATGTTTTTGTTGTGGATTTCCATGCGGAGGCCACCAGCGAAAAATGCGCGATGGCGTATCATCTGGACGGGCGCGCGGGCGTGCTGTTCGGCACGCACACACACGTGCAAACGGCGGACGAGCGCATATTCCCGGGTGGACTGGGCTTCATCACGGATCTTGGCATGACAGGCGCTTCGGATTCTGTGATCGGCGTGAAATGGGAGCAAAGTCTGGCATATTTCCGGGGAGATATGCTTGTGCGCTTTGAGGAGTCGGCACGTGCTCCGCGAATCCAGGGCGCGCTGTTCACCGTTGAGGAGGACGGCCGCTGCACTGCGGTTGAGCGCGTATCGGTTGAATGAAAAACAGGGAAAAAGCCGTCGCTCTCGGGCGGCGGCTTTTGACTTGACAGAAGCAGTCGTTCGGTGTAAGATAAAAAAGTCTGCAGGAACGTACTGTTTTACAGAATCATGCCGGCAGCAGACCGGAATCTGCCGGTTTGACCGGTTAGAATACATATATGCCCCCGTAGCTCAGCAGGATAGAGCGGTCGCCTCCTAAGAATATGTTAATCACGGGCCAAATGATTTTTCCAAATCAGGTTCGTAGTTCGAATGCAGCGGGTTTTTGAAATCTCAAAACGCTGGATTTTGAAAACCCGCTGAGTTATAATAATGCAGGTAAGACGTAGTCCTAAGGGTAAAAAACCTTGAAAATACGCCATTTTTTAATACATGTCTCTGTACCTCAGTTGGATAGAGGGTCCGCCTCCTAAGGTTGCGTTACAACGGCCACCTCAAAAAAAACTAAATAAGGGATTGCAGTTCGACTTTGATCGGGCTATAATCATATATCAGACACGTCCATATAGCTCAGCTGGATAGAGCACACGCCTCCTAAGCGTGGGGTCGGAGGTTCAAATCCTCTTATGGACGCCAGTGAACAACGCCGAAAGCCTTTGTTTTCAAGGGTTTTCGGCTTTTCTTATATAAAAAGCTACGAAAAAGCTCTTTCACTGTATGAGATAAAATTCTACTCCAAAATTTGATTTTTGACAACCCCTCCAGAATCGAACGGTTGTTATAA
>JAHAYX010000046.1 GCA_018384365.1 Clostridiaceae bacterium | reverse complement strand
GCCAAGTACTTCACCAAGGGCCGCATGGCCGTTGTGGAGGGCCGCCTGCAGATCCGGGACTGGAAGGACAAGGACGGAAACAACCGCCGCAGCGCCTCCCGTTTTCCGGTGACGAACACCATCAGCCATGACATGGCCAAACCCCCCACGGTGCGGATCGCCGTTCCCAAATTGGACTCCACGCCGGAGATGCCTATCTTGCCGAGGATGGCTGTCAGGCTGGCAAAAACAGCGGAACCAAGGGCATACCACAGCCAGTGGGAATCCTTTGCCGCCGCACCACTGCTCTCCTTTTTCTCGATCATCAGAAAGGTTCCCACCGCGATCAGCACCACACCCACGCCTTTTGTCCATGTGATGCCCTCCTGCAGAAGGATGGCCGCCAGCAAAATGGTCAGCACGGTGCTGGATTTGTCAACAGGCACCACTTTATTCACGTCGCCCAGCTGCAATGCCCGGAAGTAGCACAGCCAGCTGCCGCCGGTGGCAAGGCCCGACAGTATCAGGAACAGCAGGGTCTTTCCGCTGATTTCGCTGAGCTGGCTCTGGGAACCGACGATGAATACCATCAGCCATGAAAAGATCAGCACCACAATGGTGCGGATGGCGGTGGCCACGGTGGAATCTGTCCGGCGGATCCCGCATTTTGCCAAAATGGAAGTCAGTCCGGCAAACAGAGCCGAACCAAACGCAAACAATATCCACATACCCTTTACACCTTCCATCAGAAGATCTCTGTGCGCACACTACTTCCCGGGAACATACAGGCCTTGCATATCTGCTTTCTCCAGCTCCAGCAGCTTTTGCTTTCGGTCGATACCGCCTGCATAGCCGGTCAGATTTCCGTCCGTTCCCACCACCCGGTGGCAGGGAATGAGAAGCGAAATCGGGTTATGTCCCACAGCGCCGCCCACTGCCTGTGCGGACATATGGGGCCGGCCCATCTGCGCGGCGATCCGCTGTGCGATCTGGCGATAAGTCATGGTCTGCCCATAGGGGATGGTCAGCATGACGTCACACACCGCCTTGCGAAACGGCGTAGTATCATAGCGCATCAAGGGCGTGAACCCCGGCTCCCTGCCGGAAAAATAGATGTCCAGCCAGCGCTTCATCTCTGCAAACGCAGGCACTTCCTTTGGTATGTAGTCGGCATGAAGTGTGCTGCCGAAGTACTTCTGTCCATTGAACCACAGGCCTGTCAGCGCTTCGCCGTCACCGGCCAATGTCATCGCTCCCAACGGGGAAGCATATTCGCATGTATAGATCATATCGTTACCTCAAGTAATCCGACAAAAACGGAGTTTGTTTTTGATCTGTTTTTCTTTGATGTTATCTTTTCAGGATTTTTTCCACAGAGGCACCGTCAAGCTGATTCACGGTCACAAATTTGCCGTCGTAGAACACAGCCCAGTTATTGAACACACCGGGCAATCCTTTGGCCTGCTCCAGCGTATCCACATGAATAAACGCTGCCGGAATGTCCTTTTCCGTACAGTACTCCCGCAGTTTCTCGATCCGCTGCGGAATATACGGACACTGATCATCGTAATAGATGCTCAGTTCCCGGCTGTCGATGGTCTGGTTCTTCGCGTTGGGCGCAAACCGCGGCGCCGTCCCGTCAAAGCTGAGCGCCAGCAGCTCATAGCCGTCGGCAGTGGTGTCCACTGTCCGGAACCCATACTTCTTTGCAAAATTCTGGTCAGAAAGCCACGACTTCTGTTTTGCCGCACCCAGCATACAGACACCGGACTTTCCATGGGCTTTTGCATCCGCAATGCAGTACTCCATCAACTGCCGTCCATAGCCCTGTCCCTTTGGAGCGCCCTGCACCCACAGACAGTAAATATAATAAAAATTGTCACCGACCACCGGTACCCATGCTGTTCCCAGCGGTGCATACTCGATGAATACGCAGCCCTTGATATTCAGCTTGCGGAAAATATGCCCTTCTTTCAGCCGTTCCGCCAGCCATGTCCGCTTGGCTTCCACGCCCGGATGGGGCTTTTTTGTGCGGATTATGCAGCACAGATGCTCCTGTGCAAGATTATCCGGCGTCAAATTCACAAACTCTGCGTCCATTGCGGTATCCTCTCCTTCAACCCCATAGCCAAAAGATGGATTGCTGAATCCGCCCTCAGCAACTGGCGTTCGGGATGTTTTTTTCTATTATTAGATATAACCCATTATTTGTCAATCACCAAAAATGAACGGCAACGAAAGCGGATATAGTAACCGTAATCCGCATTGTCACAAAAAGCAGAATCCCGATCTCTCCCACGAACAGAAGCGGTACGCTTTCGCGTACCGCTTCTGTTCAATCCGTCCTACCGTGGGGAATCGACGATGTATCTGAGAAATAAATTGCTGTTTTTATCATCGCTTCTTCTGCTTTATTCAAACAATTGCCCCGGAAGTTTCTGCTTCTCCTTAGGGGGAAATGCTCTGTCAAATGTCTCAGCTTCCGCTTCATCCACCAGATAGCCCTGTGGGGGAGCATATTCCCCGGT
>JAHAYX010000045.1 GCA_018384365.1 Clostridiaceae bacterium | reverse complement strand
ATGCCGCCGCCTGCGCGCCCGCAAACCCCAACCCCGCTCCGGTGGAGCACATCACGGGCCTGATCCGCAAGCTGATGTAACTGGATGTTTGGGCGGGGCGGTTTCCCGCCGGGCACTTTCAAAGAGGTTGGAAGATGAAAGATATTTTGACTGCGCCATTTGTGGAAGAAATGCGCAAAACGACCGCGAATATGTACCGCCTGGGCTGGGATGAGCGAAATGGCGGCAATATCAGCTGCCTGGTGGACGAAGCTGCGGCGGCAGAGTACCTTGATCTGCCTCATATAATCCGCCGGATCCCTCTGGGGTTTCATGCTGCGCCGCTGGCGGGGAAGCTATTTATTGTGACAGGAACCGGCAAGTATTTTAAAAATGTGGACGCCGACCCGGAGACAAATCTGGGAATTGTCCGGATTGCAGCGGACGGAGAGACGGCGGAAAATTCACCTCTGAATTTCCTGCACATCTCATGAGCCATATGGCGCGGCTTTCCGTTGACCCGGAAAACCGGGTGGTGATGCACTGCCATCCCACAAATACACTTGCCATGAACTATGTTCACGAGCTGGACGAACGGAAACTGACCCATACGCTGTGGGAAATGTGTACGGAGTGTATGATCGTATTCCCGGACGGCGTTGGGGTGCTGCCCTGGATGCTCTGCGGCACGAATTCCATCGGCGAGGCAACAGCGGAGAAAATGCGGGAGTTCCGGCTGGTGATTTGGGGGATGCACGGCATCTACGGCGTGGGTAAAACCATGGACGAGGCTTTTGGTCTGATCGAAACCGTGGAAAAAGCGGCGCAGGTTTATATGCTGACGGCACATCTGCCGCGCATCAATACCATCCGTGACGATCAGCTGAAGGAACTGGCCGAATATTTCGGCGTAAACTACCGCAAAGATTTTCTGAATTTGTAATATCCCGTATCCCCGGAGTGCTGTACTGCGCAGAACCGGGGATACGGTCATTCATAAAACCGCCAGGAGGAAATGACCATGGCTATTTTTTTTCAGGAAGAGCAAAAAACCTTCTATCTGGAAGGAAAAGACGTGACATACGCCTTTTTTATCAATGAAGTTGGTTATGCAGAGCATCTTTACTATGGTAAAAAAATCGGACGGGACGATTTGACCTGTATCAGGAAGAGCGGCGGGGGCAGCGGGACATCCATTATTCCAGGACGCATGGAAATGTGGCTGCAGCCCGGGTTTTATGCCTCATATCATGATTTTCCGTCGGAGCTGAGTTTCTTCGGCACCGGCGACTACCGGGAACCGGCAGTTGGCTATCAGGACAAGACCGGCAGCCGGGTCGTGGAACTTTTATACGACGGCCATGAAATTCTGGCGGAAAAACCGCTGCCTGCCGGAATGCCCGGAATGCGCGGCGGAGAGACGCTGGTACTGCATTTGAAGGATTCGATTACCGCGTTCGCCTGCGATCTTTATTATACGATCTATGAGGAGACCGGCGTTGTGGTTCGCCGCGCTGTGTACCGGAACTTGAGTACAGACGCCGTCCGTCTCAACCGGGCTTATTCCTTTACCTTCACACTGCCGGATATGGACTACGATGTCCTTTCTCTGCCCGGCGCCTGGGCCAGGGAACGCGCCATCGAGCGCATCCCCATGCACCACGGCGTGGTTTCGGTGGATTCCAAACGCACCAGTTCCTCCGCAACGATGAATCCCTTCCTGGCGCTGGCCAGAAAGAATGCGGGCGAGGAAACAGGCGATGTGTATGGCTTCAGCCTGATTTATTCATCGTCTTACGTTCTGAAAGCGGAGGGTGTGAACGGCGGCACGACTCTTGTTACAGGCGGTATTCAGGATTTTGACTTTTCCTGGACGCTGGAACCCGGCGAGGGCTTTGACACACCGGAGGTAGTGCTTGCCTATTCCGACCGGGGCCTCGGCGGCATGAGCCGCAGCTTCCATGATGCATACCGCGATCACCTGATTAACCCGCGCTATGTCAAAAAACCCAGACCGGTTGTGATCAATAACTGGGAAGGAACCTATTTCAACTTTGATGCGGAGAAACTGATGTCCATCGCCAAAGCAGTGGAGGGCACCGGAATCGACACCTTTGTGCTGGACGACGGCTGGTTTGGCAAGCGGGATGACGATACCTCCGGATTGGGCGACTGGGTTGTCAATACGAAAAAGCTGAAAGGCGGCCTGACGGATGTGATTGCCTGTGTGAACAGTCTGGGCATGAAGTTTGGCCTCTGGTTCGAGCCGGAAATGGTGAACGAGGACTCTGACCTGTTCCGTGCGCACCCGGATTACGCTATCGGCCTACCGAACAGGGCCAGATGCAGAAGCCGCTATCAATATATGCTGGATCTGACACGGAAAGAGGTTCGCGATACGATCGTGGATTCCGTGAACCGCGTCCTGCACGAAAACAACATCGAGTATGTGAAATGGGACTATAACCGGAACGTCACGGAGTCCTTCAGCTTCGGCAGGGACCCCCAGCGCCAGGCAGAGTTTGCCCATCGGTATGCCCTGGGCCTGTATGACCTGTGCGAGCGGATCGTGAACGCAAACCCGAACGTATTTTTCGAGGGCTGTTCCAGCGGCGGCGCGCGCTTCGACCCGGCTATGCTCTACTATTTCCCGCAGATCTGGACGTCTGACAATACCGACGCCGAGGCCAGAACCCTCATCCAGTACGGTACGTCGATGGTGTATCCGCTGTCCACGATGAGCTGCCATGTTTCCGCCGTGCCGAACCATCAGACAGGCCGGACGACCAGCATGGAAACCCGGGCGGACATTGCCCATCTGGGGGCAACGGGCTATGAACTGGACACCACAAAGTTCACGACGGAGGAGAAAGTAAAAATCCGGGAGCAGGTGGCACAGTATCACCAGATGGAAGATCTGGTGCTGTACGGCGACCTGTACCGGACGGAAAACCCCTTTGAAAGCAATTATTTCGGCTTCATGCTGGTGGCCAAGGATCAGAAAAAGGCGATGCTGACGCTTTACCAGAGAGTGACAAAGTGCAACGGCGATCTGAAACTTTTCAAGGCTGCGGGTCTGCTGCCGGATACGGATTATTTCGTGCCGGAACTGAACAGAACCTTCAAAGGCTCCACGTTGATGAACGTGGGCCTTCGCGCGGCGTTTGCAAGAGGTGACTTTGCAACCGTGACCTATCACTTTGTTGCACAGAACGCATAATTGCAGCCCGAAACATCCTATATGAAAAGAACCCCGGGTCACCGCGGCGCAGCCGTTTTGGTGATCCGGGCAATTTAAAGGAGTATGACCCATGGAAGTTGACACCTGCATTGCGTCCCTGATTCAGTATGGCCTGGATTGCGGACTGATCGAGCCCTGTGACCGCACATATCTGATCAATCAGCTGCTGCAAACATTGAAACTGGACAGCTATCATCCGGCGGAGCCTGCAAAGCTGCCGCTGGAGGAAATCCTGCGTCAGCTGCTGGATGATGCGGTGCGCCGGGGCGTCTGCGGCAGTGACAGCACCAGCCGGGATCTGCTCGATACAGCGCTGATGGGCGTGCTGACGCCGCGTCCGGGTGAGGTGCGGCGCCGTTTTGCAGCGCTCTTCCGGGAATCTCCTGAGGCCGCGACAGACTGGTATTACCGTTTCTCGCAGGATACGGATTATATCCGCCGTTATCGCATCTGCCGGGATATGCGCTGGAAAACGGCCACGGAATATGGGGATCTGGACATCACGATCAACCTTTCCAAACCGGAAAAGGACCCCAAGGCCATCGCTGCGGCGAAAAATGCACCGCAGTCCGGTTATCCAAAGTGCCAGCTCTGCCCGGAAAACGAAGGCTATGCCGGCCGGATGAACCATCCTGCCAGACAGAACCACCGGATTATCCCCATCCGAATTGCCGGCGCGGACTGGTTCCTGCAATACAGCCCCTATGTGTACTATAACGAGCATTGTATTGTCTTCAATGCGGAGCACGTCCCCATGAAAATCGACAGGAGCGCCTTTGCAAAGCTGCTGGATTTTGTCACGGTATTTCCGCATTATTTTGTAGGCAGCAATGCGGATCTGCCCATCGTGGGCGGCAGTATCCTGAGCCATGAGCATTTTCAGGGCGGACGCTATTGCTTCCCCATGGAAACAGCGCCCGTGGAGACAGAACTTTCCTTCCGGGGTTATCAGGATGTGAAGGCAGGCATCGTCAGATGGCCCATGAGTGTCATTCGGCTGAACAGCACAGACAGAGAAAGCCTGACGGAACTTGCCGACAAAATCCTTCGGGTATGGCGCGGCTATACGGACGAAGAAGCATTTGTTTTCGCGGAAACCGAGGGCGAACCGCACAACACGATCACGCCCATCGCACGGCGCAGGGGAGAAAACTACGAACTGGATCTGGTGCTTCGGAATAATATCACAACGCCGGAGCATCCGTTGGGCATATACCATCCCCATGCGGAGCTGCATCACATCAAAAAGGAAAACATCGGCCTGATCGAGGTGATGGGCCTGGCCGTGCTGCCCTCCCGTCTGAAAGGGGAGCTGGAGGCGCTTGCCGGTGCGCTGCTCTCCGGCGCCGATATTGCGTCGGATCCGGCGCTTGCCAAACACGCGCCCTGGATTGCGGAGCTGCAAACACGCCATGTATTCACGGCGGAGAATACTCTCCCCATCCTGCAGGAAGAGGTGGGGCAGGTGTTCCGTCAGGTACTGGAGCACGCCGGTGTCTATAAACAGACGGACGCCGGACGCAGTGCCTTGCTGCGTTTGATTGAAACTATAAACCAGGCATAAAGCCCGGTTTTCCAAATGAATATTGCAAACGGGGGCCGTCAGACGTTTTCGTCTGACGGCCTTGCCAGCAGATTGTCCACAAATTGCCGGGCCAGACGGGCGGAACGTCCGCCGCGTTCCAATGCGAAGCGTTCAGCCAGCAGTTCAAGTTCCTCCTCCGGTATCCGGAGAGAACTTTCGCCGGCCAGATGGCGCACGATATGGAGGAACGTTTTTTTGTCCGGTTTTGAGAATGTGACATGAATTCCAAAGCGCTCGGAGAGGGAAATCAGCTCCTGCATGGTGTCATTGCGGTGAACTTCGTCGCCCTCGCGGTCAGAAAATCTTTCTTTCACAATATGGCGGCGGTTGCTGGTGGCATAGACCACAATGTTTCCGGACTTTGCCGTCACCGAGCCTTCTAAAATGGCCTTGAGCGCGTTGAAATCGTCGTCGTCTTTCAAAAAAGAGAGATCATCAATAAACAGGATGAATTTCAACGGATTTTCGGCAAGCGTATCCAGAACGGGCGGAATGGCGTGCAGTTGATCCCGCCGCAATTCGATGATGCGAAGCCCCTCGTCCCACAGCGCATTGCAGACCGCTTTCACTGTGGAGGATTTGCCGGTCCCGGCGTCGCCCGTGAGCAGGATGTTGGCTGCCGGCTTTCCTGCAAGCAGCGCTTTCGTATTGTCCAGGATGATCCGGCGCTCGCGCTCGTAGTCGATCAACTGGGAAAGCTGTATCCGGTCGGGATTGCGCACCGGAACGATACGGTTTTGGCTGTCCACGCAGAACATCCGGTGCTTTGCGTAAATGCCATACCCATATTTGCCGATATATTCCGTCCTGTGCAGATAACTGCGCGGCAGATCCATCTCCGAGGTCGCAAACTCCGGCAGATAGCCCGGAGAGCTCAAAGGTTTACATAACTCTTCAAATGTGAGGGACGCCACGTCCTGCAGGGTCTGTAATTCCTTTAAAAGTGCGCGATATAAATGCACGGGCGCCTGCTCACCCCGGCCGATTGTTTTGACGTACACATTTTCACTGTTTTCGCAGAGCGCACGGACATATTCGCTGAGATTGCCGCCGTTTGCGCGGTAAAGTTCCGCCACAAATCCGGCATATGCCGGGCTTGTGGGAACCTCAAGATAGCGCAGGAGCGCGGAAATGACACTGTCCGACAAAAGCTCCCGGAAAACGCAGAGCAGTTCCAGCCTGTTTTTCAATTCTTCCATATCAATTCAGAATCGCGCCCGAAGCGCCGCCGGAAACAAGCGCAGCATAGCGCTTCAGGTAACCGGAGAGCCCCTTTTTCTTCGGGACAAAGTGTTTCATACGTTCTGCCAGCACTGCGTCCTCCACCTTCAGTTCAATCCGGTTCTCCGGAATGTTGATGCTGATGATGTCGCCTTCTTCCACCACGCCGATCAGCCCGCCGGATGCCGCCTCCGGCGTAATATGCCCGACACAGGCGCCTCTTGTCGCGCCGCTGAAGCGTCCGTCCGTGATCAGTGCGACGCTGCTGCCCAGACCCATGCCCATAATGGCGGAGGTGGGATTCAGCATCTCGCGCATGCCGGGGCCTCCCTTCGGCCCCTCATAGCGAATGACGATAACATCGCCTGCTGCGATTTTTCCGGCAAGGATAGCTGCCTGTGCATCTTCTTCGCAATCAAAAACCCGGGCCGGACCTTCGTGGACAAGCATTTCGGGAAGCACGGCCGAGCGCTTGACCACACTGCCCTCCGGCGCAAGATTGCCCCGCAGTACGGCGATACCGCCGGTTTCACTGTACGGGTTCTCGATGGGCCGGATAACCTCGGGATTCAGATTGACACAGCCGGCAATATTCTCGCCAATGGTCCTGCCTGTTACGGTCATGCAGTCCGTGCGGAGCAGGCCTTTTTTTGTCAGTTCGTTCATGACGGCGTACACACCGCCCGCCTCGTCGAGATCCTCCATATAGGTTCTGCCCGCCGGTGCAAGATGGCAGAGATTCGGCGTTTTCGCGCTGATCCGGTTTGCAAGGTCGAGATTCAGTTCCACGCCGCACTCGTGCGCAATGGCCGGCAGATGCAGCATGCTGTTGGTGGAGCAGCCAAGCGCCATGTCAACGGTCAGCGCATTGAGCAGCGCCGCTTCCGTCATGATATCGCGTGGACGGATGTTCCGGCGCACCAGCTCCATCACGGCCATACCGGCGTGTTTTGCCAGCTCGATGCGCGCGGAATAGACGGCAGGTATGGTACCGTTGCCGCGCAGGCCCATGCCCAGCGCCTCTGTCAGGCAGTTCATGGAGTTTGCCGTGTACATACCGGAGCAGGAACCGCAGGTCGGGCAGGTTTTGCACTCATATTCCAGCAGTTTTTCATCGGAAATCCTGCCCGCCGAATGGGAACCGACCGCTTCGAACATACTGGAAAGGCTGGTTTTGTGCCCGTCCACTTTTCCTGCCAGCATGGGGCCGCCGCTGACAAATACCGTTGGGATATTCACCCTTGCCGCAGCCATTAAAAGGCCCGGAACGTTTTTGTCGCAGTTGGGCACCATCACAAGCCCGTCAAAGCCGTGCGCCAGCGCCATGGCTTCTGTGGAGTCGGCAATCAGATCGCGGGTTACAAGCGAGTATTTCATGCCCGTGTGCCCCATGGCAATGCCGTCGCATACGGCAATTGCCGGGAACACGATGGGTGTACCGCCCGCCATGGCGACGCCGAGCTTGACGGCCTCGACAATCTTATCGATGTTCATATGGCCGGGCACGATTTCGTTATAGGAACTGACAATGCCGATCAGCGGCCGGGCCTGCTCCTCCTCGGTCAGGCCCAGTGCATGAAAAAGGCTGCGATGCGGGGCGTTTTGCACCCCATCCACAATGTTTTCCCTTGACATTTTGCCCCTCCTGTCAGTTGTTGATCAGCTTATCTTCATCGCTCCAGCTGTACAGCTTGCGGATGTCTGCGCCGACCACCTCGGAAGGATGCTCGCTGGCCAGCTTCCGCATGGCGTTGAAGTGAACCTGTCCGCCGGCGGAGGACATATCGAGAAGGAAATCCTTCGCAAAGGTGCCATCCTGGATCTCCTTGAGGATTTTCCGCATGGTTTTTTTGGTTTCTTCGGTGATGATCTTCGGGCCGGTGACGTAATCACCGTATTCCGCCGTGTTGGAGATGGAATAGCGCATACCGGCAAAGCCGCTCTGGTAGATCAGATCGACGATCAGCTTCATTTCATGAATGCACTCGAAGTAGGCGTTTCTCGGATCATAGCCGGCCTCGACCAGCGTTTCATAACCGGCCTGCATCAGCGCACAGACGCCGCCGCACAAAACAGCCTGCTCGCCGAACAGGTCGGTTTCGGTTTCCGTGCGGAAGGTGGTTTCCAAAACGCCGGCACGCGCGCCGCCGATGCCGAGCGCATAGGCCAGCGCCAGATCCCAGGCATCACCGGTGGCATCCTGCTCGACAGCGACAAGGCACGGAACGCCCTTGCCTGCCTGATATTCGCTGCGGACGGTGTGGCCGGGACCTTTTGGTGCGATCATGATGACATTCACGTCCTTCGGCGGCTGAATGCAGCCAAAATGAATGTTAAAACCATGCGCAAAGGCCAATGTTTTTCCTGCCGTGAGGTTGGGCTTGATGCTTTCCTGGTAAAGCGCTGCCTGCTTTTCATCGTTGATCAGGATCATGATGATATCGGCCGCTTTTGCTGCCTCGGCGCTGGTCATCACCTTTAAACCCTGCGCTTCTGCCCGGGCCCAGCTTTTGGATCCCTCATACAGGCCGACAACCACATCTACGCCGCTGTCCTTGAGATTCAAAGCGTGTGCGTGCCCCTGGGAGCCATAGCCGATAATCGCAACGGTTTTTCCGCTGAGTTTTTGAAGATCACAGTCCTGCTGATAAAAGATTCTTGCCATACTAAGTACCCCGTTTCGTAGTATTTATAGATTTATGATTTGACGAATGGTCGTGCTGCCTCTTTCCAGAGACACACTGCCTGTCCGGCAAATTTCCAGAATGGTGTAGTCCCGCATCAGGTCGATAAAATCGTCGATGCGTCTTGTGTTGTCTGTCAGGCGCAGCATAATGTAATCCTTGGAATAATCCACGGTGACTGCACCGAAGGCATCCGCCGCGCTGCGGATATCTTCGCGGACAGAGGGATCGTTTGCCAGCTTGATGAGCAGCAATTCGCAGCTGACGGAGTTATGCTCGTCAAATTCCCGGATAGAGCAGACGTCCGGCAGTTTGTAAAGCTGGTTAATCAGCTGCTGTTTACCGGTTTCGTCGCCGCCGAACACAACGGTAATGCGGGAAAGCTCGCTGGATTCGGTTTCGCTGACGGTCAGGGCGCTGATATTGAACTGACGGCGGCGGAACATACTGGTGACCCTGTTCAGGACGCCAAACTGGTTCCGCACAAGCACGGCTACGGTATATCGGTTCAAATTCAGACACCTGCCTTTACAATGATGTCATCCATGCTGCCGCCGGGAGGAAGCATGGGAAGCACGAACTCATCTCGGTCGATTGCGCAGTCGATAACATAGGGGCCGTTCTGCTGAAAAGCCCGCCCGAGCGCCGCATCCAGCTCCTCCGGCGTGGAAACGGCTTCGCCCTCCGCACCAAAGGCGCGGGCAAGCGCTGCGAAATCGGTTTTGCGGTTCAGAACCGTGTTGGAATAGTGTCGGTTATAAAATAAGGTCTGCCATTGCCGCACCATACCCAGCACGCCGTTATTCAGGATCAGAATGACGACCGGAACGCCATAGGTGACGGCGGTGGCCAGTTCGTTCAGGCACATTCCAAAGCTGCCGTCCCCGGTTACCAACACGCTGCGTTCCTGCGTGCCGAATGCGGCGCCGATAGCGGCGCCGAGGCCGAAGCCCATCGTGCCCAGACCGCCGCTGGAAACGAACCTGCGCGGTGTTTGAAAGCACAGATTCTGCGCCGCCCACATCTGATGCTGCCCAACGTCCGTTGCAACGGCGGTGTTTTTGTCCAGATGGCGGTTTAGGGTCAGAATGGCGCTGCGCGGCGTCATCCCTTCCCGATGGTCAAGCGCGGTCTGCTCCTGCTCCCGGAAAGCGGCGATTTCCCGCTGCCATTCCGGCTTCTGACTTTGCTCCAATAGGGGTAAAAGCTTTTGCAGCGTCAGTTTCACATCGCCGCGCAGCCCACAGACGGCGTTCACGGTTTTGGAAAGCTCCGAGCCATCCACATCAATGTGGATGATCCTGGCACCTGTCGCAAATTTGGCCCGGTCGCCGGTGACGCGGTCGTTGAACCGGACTCCGAGCGACAAGATCAGGTCTGCGTGGTGCATGGCCATGGAGGAGGCATAATGTCCGTGCATGCCCTGCATCCCGAGAAAGCGCGGATGCGCGGTGGGGATGCCCGATAGCCCCATCAGAGAGCAACCGACCGGCGCGTCTATTTTGTCAGCCAGCGTGAGCATTTCTTCCTGCGCCGCTGCGTTGATCATGCCGCCGCCGAAGTAAATGTAAGGCCGGCGGGAGGCATTGATATGCGCTGCCGCTTCCTCAATGCGGATGTCCTTTGCCGCATGGGGGATTCCCGGACTGGCCGGGGGAGCGGGGGAGTATTCGCATTTTGCAATCTGTACATCCTTGGGCACGTCGATCAGGACAGGGCCGGGTCTGCCGGTTTTCGCGAAGGAAAAGGCCTCACGTATGGTGTCCGCCAGCTGTTCCACCGAGCCGACGAAATAGTTGTGCTTTGTTATGGGAAGCGTTACGCCCGTGATATCGATCTCCTGGAAACTGTCGGAGCCGATTTGCGCCGTGGAAACATTTCCGCAGATTGCCACCAGCGGGATGGAATCCAGATAGGCCGTTGCAATACCGGTCACCAGATTGGTGGCGCCGGGGCCGGAAGTGGAAATCACAACGCCGACCTTGCCGGTTGTCCTGGCATAGCCGTCTGCGGCGTGCGCCGCGCCCTGTTCATGCGCTGTCAGGATGTGGCGAATTTTATCCTGGTGGGTGTACAGGCTGTCATACACATTCAGGATCTGTCCGCCCGGGTATCCGAAAACCGTATCGCAGCCCTGTTCGATCAGAGTCTCCACCAGGATGTCAGCACCGGAGAGAAGCATGGCAACCCCTCCCTTCCGTACCTTTCCCGTTCGCGGCACGCAGCATTTCAGCGGCTTCGCGGAAACACGCGGGACTTTGCAGCCGAACGAGCGGTTCTGTTGATGGTAAAACCGGATTTATTTGAATGGTGTTCATTTTCCTGCTCCTTTCGCCGCTTAAATGATCTTGAAACCTTCGTCACGCAGGGAACGTGTGATCAGATTGACGTGTTCAAAATCCCTTGTTTCCATTTCAATGCGCAGATAACAGCCGTTGACGCTTTCAGTGTCGCCCTTTTCATAATGCACGCCGGTGACGTTGCCGCCGCAATCGGCAATGATGCGGGAAATATCCTTCAATTGGCCGGGCTTGTCGATCAGCTCGATCAAAAGGCTGGAGGAACGGCCGGATTTCAGCAGTCCCCGGTCAATCACGCGGGAAAGGCTGGTTACGTCGATGTTGCCGCCGGATACGATGGCAACGGCGCGTTTTCCCTGTAAATCAAACTTATGGAACATGACGGCTGCAACAGCCGCTGCACCGGCGCCTTCGGCAATCATTTTCTGCTTTTCAATCAGCGCCAGGATCGCACTGGCAACTTCATCGTCGCTGACTAATGCAATCTCATCCACATATTCCTGTACGAGTGCGAAGGTATTCGCGCCGGGTTTTTTCACGGCGATGCCGTCTGCTATGGTGGAAACCGCATCCAGACTTTCCGCTTCGCCGTTTCTTACCGCGTTATACATACTCGGCGCGCCGGCGGCCTGTACGCCGTAAATTTTTACGGATGGCCGGATTTGTTTGGCAGTATACGCAATTCCGGAGATCAGTCCGCCGCCGCCGATGGGGACGACGATGGCGTCTATATCGTCCAGTTCATTCAGAATCTCCAGTGCGATGGTGCCCTGGCCGGCGATCACGTTTTCGTCGTCAAAAGGATGCACGAAGGTATAGCCCTTGCTTTCCTGCAGTTCCAGCGCTTTCTGATACGCATCGTCATAGCAGCCTTCCACCAGACAGACTTCCGCGCCGAAGGCTTTGGTTGCCTCCACCTTGGAAATCGGCGCCGAATCAGGCAGGCAGATCAGGGAATGAATCCCGTTTTTGGTGGCAGCCAGCGCCACGCCCTGTGCATGGTTGCCTGCCGAGCAGGCAATCACGCCTTTGGCCTTTTCTTCCTCGGAGAGCATGGCAATTTTATATGCCGAACCGCGAACCTTAAAGGATCCGGTGATCTGCAGGTTTTCGGGCTTCAGATACAGCTCGCAGCCGGGGGCAATGCCATTGGCGCGGACGACATTTGTTTCACGAATGATGTTTTTCAATACGCTTTGCGCATGAAATACCTTGTCCAGTGACAGCATTTTACTGATTCCGCCTTTCATTTCTGTCGTTTATGCAGATTCTTTGCAGCTTCAAGGCAAAATAAAAACCCGCCTCAAAGCTTATTATGCTTTGAGACGGGTGTAAATCGTACATTCTACACTCGCGGTACCACTCAAATTGCGAATTATATTAATCCGCCACCTCTTCGAAGTCAAACAACTTCTATGCACTGACGTAGCATTCACGGGAAGCATCTACTGGGTGTTAAACCTTTGGAACTTCCGGCTCGGAAGTGATGGGCCGTTCTGCTGCGTTTTACCGGGATCACACCATCCCCGGCTCTCTGGGAAAACATCTGACAGACGCCGTCTTCGTCACAGCCTTTTGTCATATTCAACTGTTCTGCATTTTACTACGGTAAAGCGATAATGTCAAGAACTTTTTTTTAAAAATTTTTGTCAGATTCACCATACTCTTCTTCTGCCCGGGCAGAACCGCACAGAAGCTTACAGCGAAATCAGCCAGGTTGTCACGCTCTGCGGCGGCAAAGTCTCCTGAATACAGCCCTTCTCAAGCTTGACGGGCGCGATTTCTGCGAGATTTTCCGTTTCAGACGTGCGATAGGCGCGGACGGTATCCTCCGCCGTTTCGCCGATCTGCGCATACAGCGTGGCTTCGCGCTCGAGCTGGTTGATGCTGACCAGCACGAGTTCATGGCCGTCCGGGCTGAGGAAGGCAGAGAGCTTTGTCTCCGCGCCGGTGCCGTAAACTGTCACACGGCGATATCCCGGGCGCACAAAACGGGAGAAATTGGCGAAGGTATACAGTCTCTTCGGCACCGTAATTTCGCCGGTTTTCATATCGATGCCAATCAGATTGCCGCCGTTTGGATAAATACTGGTGCCCCAGAAATAGATATAGGCGCTGACGTCCATCAGGTTTACATAATCATGAATATTTTCTGCCCAGAAGATGCCATTGACGATGTCGTTGCCGCGCTGCCACTCTTCCATGACATTAATGTCGCAGAGTTCTGTCTGCCAGATCTTTTTGCCGTGCTCTGCAGCACCGCGAACCGGCGCAATGACGGTTTCATAGCCATAGCCATGAAGGCCCACAATATCCACGGCATTTGTTGCGGCTTCATCGGCAAAAATCAGATCCGTATACGCCTGCACGTGATCGACACAGCTGGTTGTTTCCGGCATAATGACCTTGGCTGTAATGCCGTCCTGTTTGAATACCGGCGCAAGATAATCCCGTACGAAATCGCGGTATTGCTCACCGCTCCAGATGCAGGAGGAATATTTGGTGACCAGATCCGGTTCGTTTGCAGGGGAAATCGCTGTCAACTCAATGCCGAAACGGTCGCGCCATTCGCGGACATAGCGGGAGAGGTATTCGGCGAACGCCTGATACTTATCGCGGCGCAGTTCGCCGCCGTCGTGGACACAGGCATTTGTTTTCATCCAGGCAGGCGGACTCCAAACAGTGGCCATCACCTTTTCACAGCGGCGCTTCAAAGCCTCCCGGGCGGCCCAGATCTGCTCTTCGTCGCCCTCAAACTGCCACACACCTTCTTCCGGCTCTATCGTCGGAGTTGGACCGTTGGTTTCATCGCCCCAGACACCGCCGTCGCCGACGATGTTGCGCAGGATGGACACACCGGCCGTGTCAAAGAGCAGGTCCATCACTTCGTCGCATTTCGGATGCTTTCGCAGCATTCCGGCCTGATGGAAAGCAAGACAGACGCCGAATCCGTCAATTTCCTGGCAGACATGGTCTCTCATGACTGAAAACATAGACAGAAACTCCTTTCCAATTCTCTTTACGGAAAAGACGGCCGGAAAAGCTCCAGCCGTCTTGATTTTTGCAATATTATTCCCAATGATGGCCCAGATCAGCAATTTTTTCGCTTTCCACGCGGTCGTCACGGTCCGGAATGAAGAAGTCGATATTGACCACAACGCTCTGACCGACATTTTTCGTGGAATGCTCCACATTGGAGGGGATACGGGCAAAACAGCCCGGGCCAAGGTCATAGACCTTGCCATCCATATAGAGGTTCATATAGCCGGTCTGGACATAGGTAATCTGCTCAGCTGCATGGGAATGCGGAGCGGCGCCGATGCCGGGCTGGATTTCCCAATACTGCACGCAGCACTTTTCGTCGGGCTTCCAAACGCAGGACTTGATGCCCTCGCCGAAATCCTGCCATTTTACTTCGTTAATGTCAAACGGTAACTTGTTCATGATTGCTCCTCCTTATCAGTTTGCCTTAGGGAAATACTAACATAAGGAGGCCCGGGTGTCAATGGAAGAGCGGGCGGCTGTCCGTTTTTTACTGCAGCCGCGCCGCTTGATTACTCATCCGGCAGTATCGTTCTGACGGTTCCTCTCCGACTCACTGCATGAAAAAACGGCGAAAAAACCCTGCCGCAATATGCTGCGGCAGGGTTACATCACATTATGCCTTTAAAATTGTGCGGCGCAGGATCGGTCCAATGAGCACGGCAATGGCAATTTTGATGGCATCGCCCGGCAGGAAGGGCAAAACTGCAGCGGTCAATGCTGCACCAAACCCAATCTTTGCATAGAGCGCATACCAGATCGTGCCCAGCAGGTACAGCAGCGCAGTGGATACTGCCATGGCCGCAATGTGCAGCAGGCGGCGCGCAGGCCAACGATGAATTGCCAGCGGGCAAAGGATGCAAAGGAAAAAATAGCCCAAAAGGTAACCGCCCGTCGGGCCGGCAAAGACGGCTGCGCCGGAGCGGAAGCCGGAAAAGACCGGCAGACCCACAAGACCCAACAGCATATAAATCAGACAGGCGGCTGCACATTCACGTGCGCGCAGCAGATAGGAAAACAGGTAGAATACCAGCGTGCAGGCGGAAATCGGCACCAGGCTGATGGGAAGCGGAATCGAAATGGGGCCGAGCACGCAGGCTGCGGCAGCCATAATGGCCGTGATGGTCAATCGTTTTACGTCAATTTTCCGATTCATTTATTTTCGGCATCCTTGTTTCGGATTTCAACACGGCGGATTTTACCGGAAATCG
The DNA here is from genome assembly GCA_018384365.1 of Clostridiaceae bacterium. Classification (GTDB taxonomy): domain Bacteria; phylum Bacillota; class Clostridia; order Oscillospirales; family QAMX01; genus Allobutyricicoccus. Next base: position 8,615 of record JAHAYX010000045.1, on the reverse strand, counting down.
TGGTGGGAAGCTTGTCCACGAACTCCACGATACGCGGATACTTATATGGCGCGGTGACGTGTTTCACGTGGTTCTGCAATTCCTTGACGAGCGCATCGGACGGCGTATAGCCGCGCGTGAGCACGACGGTTGCCTTGACAACCTGGCCGCGCTGCGGATCGGGAACCGCGGTGATGGCAGCTTCCAGTACGGCGGGGTGCTCCAGCAGCGCACTTTCCACCTCAAACGGCCCTATGCGGTAACCGGAGCTCTTGATCACGTCGTCGTTGCGGCCGATGAACCAGATATAGCCGTCTTCGTCCATCCACGCCATATCACCGGTGTGGTAATACCCGTCGCGGAAAGCCTGTGCGTTTTTCTGCGGATTGCCGCGGTATTCCACGAACAGTCCGGCGGGATGTCCATCGGCAATCGGGACGCAGATCTCGCCCTCGTCACCGGGCTCGCACTCGCGGCCGTTGTCGTCGAGCAGCTTGATATTGATCCACGGCATGGGTTTACCGGTGGAACCGGGCTTCGGCTTGACCCAGGGAGAGGCAGCGATCATAACGGGAGTCTCGGTCTGACCGAAACCTTCGCGCAGTTCAATGCCGGTATAGTCGCGCCAGCGGTTGAAAACCTCCGGATTCAGCGGTTCTCCCGCAATATAGCAGGCGCGCAGAGAGGAGAGGTCATACTCCTCCAGGTTTTCCTTGATAAAGAAACGATAAATGGTAGGCGGTGCGCAGAACGTGGTGATGTGATATTTGCCGATCAGCTTTAAAAAGTCGGTCGGATGGAAACGGGTCCCGTAATCGTAGGCAAAAACGGCTGCGCCGCAGATCCACTGGCCATAGAGCTTTCCCCAGCTGGCTTTTGCCCAGCCGGTGTCGGCGGCTGTCAGATGCAGATCGGTTTCGCGCAGATCCTGCCAATATTTCGCGGTGAGAATATGACCGAGCGGATAGATAAAGTTATGCGCGACCATGGAAGGCATACCCGTGGTACCGCTCGTGAAATAGCAGAGCATGATATCGTCATTGTGGCTGGCCTCCGCGCCGGTGGGACGCACGAAATCCTCGCTTGCCTCTTCCATCATGCGGGAAAAGTCGAGATATCCCTCGCGCGAACCTGCGACCAATGCCTTGATGCGCTTTCCCTCAATGGTGTGGAACACATCGTCAATGCAGCCGCAGACATAATCGTCGTCCACGGCGATAATCATCTGCACGTCGGCCATTTCCATGCGGTAACGGATGTCCTTCGCTGTGAGCTGGTGGGTGGCCGGGATGATGGTGGCGCCGAGCTTGCACAGCGCCATGGCAATGACCCAGTATTCCCAGCGGCGTTTTAACAGGCACATTACGCTGTCGCCGTGGCCGATGCCAAGAGAGCGCAAAGCGTTGGCGGTCTTGTCGCTGAGACGCTTGATATCGGCAAAGGTCAGCGTTTTTTCGTCGCCTTTGTCGTCACACCAGACGAGCGCACGCTTATCCGGTTCAATACGTGCCCACTCGTCCACAACATCGTAAGCAAAATTGAAATTCTCCGGCACGATAATCCGGAAATTCTGCTTAAAATCCTCGTAGGATGAAAATTCTATTCTGTTACAGAAACGTTCAATCAAAACAGGTTACCCCCCAGCTTAAATAACAACAACGAGCACGTTGGCGGGTTTTCCCCCTATCGCCTTCATGCCGTGTGGATGGCCGGAATCGAAGTAAAGGGAGTCCCCTTCATGGATTTCAAGAACAGTGTTGTCGATTTTGATTTTAAATGCACCCTCAAGGCAGTAGTGATATTCATGTCCCGTATGAACATTCAGGTGATAAGGTTCGTCGTCGTCCGAAGGTGCAATGGTGACGAGAAACGGCGATACGCGGCGGTCTGCAAAGTTGTGCGCGAGGTCGCGATATTTATACGCGCTGGAGCGCTCGACATCCACGCCTTTATTGGCACGCGTGACGGAAAAAACGTGCATTTTTGCCTGCTCACCGGTCAGAAGCTCCGTGATGCTGACATTCAGCGTATTGGACATATCATACAGTGCACTGATGGGGATATCCACGGTGCCTGTTTCATAGCTGGCGTATTCTTCCACGCTCATGTTCATCAGCTTTGCCATTTCCTCGACTGTATAATCGGAAAGCTCGCGGATTGCGCGCATACGCTCGGCAATTTCAAGATTGTGTATCGTGGCCATGGATCATGATCCTCCTCTGAGAATAGAGTAGAACGCGTAAAATGGGATATGCTGCAGAAAAAACGCCCGCCGCCGCACGATGGCGCGAGCGGCAGGCGCTTTTCTCAATCGTTTTGCGGGAAGAAGCGGCGTTTTGGAAAAACTGCGCGGTAATCCGCTTTTTTTACAGCTCCATGCCGAGGCGGATGGCCTTCAGGTTCGTCTCGACCATCTGCGGACGCTTTGCGGAAACCAGCTTCGGCATAACCTTCTCCATCAGTTCATAGCTGAAGATGCCGGTTTCTTTCAGAATTTTGCCAACCATGACCATGTTGGCCAGGCTGTGGATGCCATTTTCGGAGGCAACGCCCGTTGCCGGGACATAAACGGTCGTCACATCGTCGCGCACGGCCTTGCGGTCAACCAGCGTGGAGTCCACGAAGGTATATCCGCCGGGTTCGGTGCTCATTTCATACTTGTCAAAGGATGGGGTGTTCATGGCGATGAGAAGCGAGGGGTTGGAGAAAATCGGGGAGCCGATCTTGTCATCGGAAATAACGACGAAGCAGGCACTGGTGCCGCCGCGCATTTCAGGACCGTAGGAAGGAATACAGGTGACCTCATAACCTGCCTGCATACCGGCATAAATCAGGAATTTGCCCGTGAACTGAATGCCCTGGCCGCCGAAGCCGGCAATGGTGATCTGATGATTAACTGACATGATACCCTGGCCTCCTTATTCCTTGGATTTGTAAACGCCGAGCGGATAATAAGGCAGCATATTCTCGCGGAGCCATTCAAGCGCCTTGACAGGCTCCATACCCCAGTTGGTGGGGCAGGAGGAAATAACCTCGACAATGGAGAAGCCGCGCTTATTGATCTGGTTTTCAAAGGCACGACGAATTGCTTTTTTGGCGTCGCGGATATGCGGCACGCTGTCCACTGCTACGCGCTGGGCCAGCGCAACGCCGTCGAGCGCGGAGAGCATTTCGCAGATGCGGACCGGGTAACCGGCGATCTGCGGGTCGCGGCCGTAAGGCGTGGTCTGGGTAACCTGACCCGGCAGGGTGGTCGGAGCCATCTGGCCGCCGGTCATGCCGTAAATGGCATTGTTGACGAAGATGACGGTGATGTTTTCGCCGCGGGTGGCCGCATGAACGGTTTCTGCAGTGCCGATAGCGGCAAGGTCACCGTCGCCCTGATACGTAAAGAGGATGCGGTCGGGATTGGCACGCTTTGCACCCGTTGCAACAGCGGGTGCACGGCCGTGCGCGGCTTCGATCATATCGCAGTTAAAGTAGTTATAGGCAAAAACGGAGCAGCCGACCGGTGCAATGCCGATGGTTTTTCCCTCGATGCCCAGTTCGTCGATGGTTTCCGCGACCAGACGGTGGATGATGCCATGCGTGCAGCCGGGGCAATAATGGAGAGGTACATCCGTAAGGCTTTTCGGCCTGTCAAATACGATACTCATAATGTCTCCCCCTTGATTTCACGGATTTTTGCCAGAATTTCGTTTGGTGTGATAACCATACCGCCGGTGCGGTTTGCAAGATAGACAGGACGGCGGCAGTTGATTGCAAGTTTTACGTCGTCTATCATCTGGCCCATGCTGAGCTCAACGGTCAGGAACGCACGGGCGGTGTCCGCCACGCGATCGAGCGCTTTTTTCGGGAACGGCCAGAGCGTGATGGGACGGAACATACCAACCTTGATGCCCTCGGCACGTGCCGCCATAATGGCGTTGCGCGCAATACGGGAGGAGGCGCCGTAGGCGACGATGACGATGTCGGCGTCCTCGGTCATGAACTCCTCGTAACGCACTTCGTTTTCTTCAATGTGGCGGTAACGGGCGTAACGGTCCATAACGATTCTTTCCAGCTCGTCCGGCTTGATATAGAGCGAGTTAATGACGTTGTGCGGACGCTTCATTTCGGTGCCGCAGGCCGCCCAGGGCTTCTCGATTTTGCTTTCGTGCGGCTCGGGAAGCGCAACAGGCTCCATCATCTGGCCGAGCATACCATCGCCCAGGATCATGGCGGGCATACGGTACGTATCGGCAAGGTCAAATGCATCGGAAACCAGGTCGCACATCTCTTGAATGCAGTTCGGAGCGAGAACCAGGATGTGGAAGTCGCCGTGTGCCAGGCCCTTTGTGGCCTGGTTATAGTCGGACTGTGCCGGCTGAATTCCGCCGAGTCCGGGGCCGCCGCGGCAGATATTGATAATCACCGCCGGAAGATCGGAACCTGCCAGATAGGAAATGCCTTCCGCCTTCAGCGAAATGCCGGGGCTGGAGGAAGAAGTCATGGCGCGCGTACCGGTAGAGGTGGCGCCATAGACCATGTTGATGGCTGCTACTTCACTTTCTGCCTGCAGGTAGGTACCGCCGATCTGGGGCATACGCTTTGCCATGTAGGCCGCAACTTCTGTCTGCGGCGTGATGGGATAACCAAAGAAGCAGCGGCAGCCTGCGCGGATTGCGGATTCTGCCAGCGCCTCGTTTCCCTTCATCAATACTTTTTCAGCCATACTATCCCTCCTATTTCTCAACGCGGATGACGACATCCGGACACATGGTTGCGCACATGGCACAGCCTATGCACTGAGACATATCGATGCACTCAACTGCGGTGTAGCCTTCTTTGTTGAATTTGTTTTCGGACAGGCGCAGTATCTTCTTCGGACACACGCTGACGCACAGGCCGCAGCCCTTGCATCTGTCCTCATTGAACGTCAGTTTTGCCATAAAACTGCCTCCTCCATAATTTAAAACAACGGGCGAAAGGCTTAATAAAGAGCCCAGCCGGGTTTTTCATAGATTGTAATCGGCCATGCGGCCCCATCCTGTGCCGTGAGCGCCGGCGAGAGGTCTTCGCGGAACGATGTGGCTACAAGGGGAAGCCCTGTTGCGCGCGCGACGGATTCGACATAGCCGCGGGCCTGCGTCACGATTTCGGCGGTGGATTCGTGCCCCAGATTGGTGTTGTTGATGAGTCCCGTAAACCGAAGCGAGCTTGCAGCCTCGATCTCGTGCAATATGGCAACGGCTTCGTCCGGTTCCAGGGTCAGATAGCGCCGTGCATTTAAAACCAGGAACATATCGTACCCCGCGTTTTCAATGCGGGACGCATATTGTCCGAGCGCAATGGCGCCGGAGTCGTCGCCGCCGACATCAATAACGGAAATGTTCTCCCCATTGAAGATCGCGGCAACTTCCGCAGGCAGATAGGGAAGATCCACATTGGAATTGGCAAAACGCGGGGAAATCAGACGGACTCTGGCTTCTTTCAGGATATCTTCCGAATCTTTTGTGCGGAAATACGGATTGACAATGTCCATATCACACAGTATTACACTGCCGTGACGACGCTTTAGCGCGATAGCAGCATTTACAGCAAGATTCGTCTTGCCGCTGCCGTAATGTCCTGCAAAAATCGTGATTTTTTTCATAGCTTTCCTAAAAAAATGTCCCTGCCAGCAAGCCGCCGACAGGGACACAGCGTGTGAGACTTACTTGGCGAATACTTTCTTGAGCTGGACAAAGCGCGGCAGGCCATCTTCCTTGACCATCTTGGTTTCACCCTGGATAAGCGGCAGGCAATAGTCGACAAAGTCCTGGGTGACGCCGTTTCCGGCTTCATTGATCCACTCAAGCGGTACCTTCTTCTCCGTGTTTGCGACCAGGCTCAGATCAAAGAGCTCTGTCTCGCAGTGGTAACCGTTTTCGTCGCGGGTGCACTTGAAACCGACCATCTTGTCGGTATGTCCGGCAACTGCGGCTTCCACAGCAGTTTTGCCGGAGAGGAAGGACTCGGCAATATCGGTGCCGGAAGCGCAGTGGGCAGCGCAGCGCTGCAGCAGGGAAAGCTCGATCGGACGGACCTTGGCGCCGGTAGCAGCCTTGACCACATCCGCCAGACGTGCTGCCAGGCCGCCCAGCTGGGCATGACCGAAACCGTCGGTGCCGGAGGTCTTTGCTTCGGAAACGAAGGTGCCGTCAGCGTAATGCACGCCTTCGGAAACAGCAACGATGCAATTCTTCTTCTCGTTGTAAACGCGCTTGATATCGGCGACGAAGCGATCCATGTCAAAATCAACCTCGGGGAGGTAGATGAGATCCGGACCGTCGTTTTTCACATTGGCCAAAGCGGCGGCGGCAGTCAGCCAGCCGGCGTGACGGCCCATGCACTCGATGATGGTGACCATGCCGGTGTCGTATACCTGGCTGTCACGGGAGATTTCCATGATGGAAGTGGCAATATACTTGGCTGCGGAGGAGAAGCCGGGGCAGTGGTCGGTGCCGGCCAGGTCGTTATCGATGGTCTTCGGCACGCCGATGACACGGCAGTCATAACCGATGCGGTTCATGTACTTGGAGATCTTGTTGCAGGTATCCATGGAGTCGTTGCCGCCGTTATAGAAGAAGTAACGGACGTCATACTTCTTGAAGATTTCCAGGATGCGCTTATAATCGGTGTCGTCCACATCCGGATCAGCGATCTTATAGCGGCAGGAGCCAAGAGCGGAGGACGGTGTGTGGAGCATATTTTCAAGTTCGGCGGCATCTTCTTCGTCCATGATCATCAGTTCGTCGTTCAAAACGCCCTTGATGCCGTGGAATGCGCCGTAAACCTTCGTGATGCAGGGATTTTCAAGCGCGGTTTTGATTACGCCGTAAGCGGAGCAGTTGATGACGGCAGAAGGACCGCCGGATTGGCCGATAATACATGCGCCTTTTAATTCTGACATAATTTGATAACCTCCAGTAGTGTGGTTTTATTTACCGCCGGCCGGGAAGAATACGATTGTATTCCTGCGCGGGCGGCGTATCTGTCTAAACAGATATAATATAGCACAAAATGACCGAAAAATCAAATTATAATCGAAATTCAGAACTTTTGCCAAAAATGCCTGATATGAAGAAAAGAATATAATCAATTTGACGTTTTTTTAGGCCATACTTGATAATTCGGGCAAAAGCTGGTATACTTTATACGCTGTAAAGCGTTTTCATTTAAAAGGAGTGGATAGAATGGCACTGGTTACCTCTACCGAAATGTTCAAGAAAGCGTATGCTGGCGGCTATGCTGTCGGCGCTTTCAACGTCAACAATATGGAAATCGTACAAGGCATCACGGAAGCTGCCCGTGAGGAAAAAGCACCGCTTATCCTGCAGGTTTCTAAGGGCGCCCGCGCATATGCCAATCACACCTATCTTGTGAAGCTCGTCGAGGCTGCTGTGATCGAGTGCCCCGAGATCCCGATCGTTCTGCATCTGGACCACGGCCCCGATTTCGAGACCTGTAAGTCCTGCATCGACGGCGGTTTCACCTCCGTTATGATCGACGGTTCCTCCCATTCTTTCGAGGATAACATTGCCCTGACCCGCAAGGTCGTTGAGTATGCCCATGCACACGGCGTTGTCGTGGAAGGCGAGCTCGGCACCCTGGCCGGCGTTGAGGATGACGTGAAGGTTTCCGCTGAGGATTCCTCCTACACCCGTCCGGAAGAAGTGGAAGAGTTTGTTGAGAAGACCGGCGTTGACTCCCTGGCTATCGCCATCGGCACCAGCCACGGCGCATACAAGTTCACGCCTGCACAGTGCACCCGCAACGAAAAGGGCATTCTGGTTCCGCCGCCCCTGCGTTTCGACATCCTCGAAGAAATCTCCCGCCGCCTGCCCGGCTTCCCGATCGTTCTGCACGGTTCCTCTTCTGTCCCGCAGGACTTCGTGAAGATGATCAACGAAAACGGCGGCAAGATGCCGGATGCAGTTGGTATCCCCGAGGAGCAGCTCCGCAAGGCTGCCGAAATGTCCGTCTGTAAGATCAACATCGACTCCGACCTGCGTCTGGCCATGACCGGTACGGTCCGTCAGTTCTTCGCAGAGCACCCGGATAAGTTCGACCCGCGTGAGTACCTGAAGCCCGCCCGCGCCAACATCAAGGAAATGGTCCGTCACAAGATCGTGGACGTCCTTGGCTGCAACGGCAAGGCATAAGAAATCAGACGAAAATGCTGACCCCCGGACGCAATGTACTGCGTCCGGGGGTTTGTGTCAGTTGCATCGCGATAAGACTCTGCGCACCGCATTTGACTGAATATTTTTGATAAAATTGCAGAGATATTGCAGTCGGTTTCCGAAAAGAAGAAAGGTGGTGACGCCATTGTTTCGTTTGTCCATGGGACAAGCGAAAAGCACTTGTGGGAAGGTGCTGCTTGTATTTTTGCTGCTTATCCTTGTGCTGGCGCGTGGCGCGCTGCACCGGAATGAAAAATGCCGTTTGCCCAAAATAATCGGGCAAACGGCATTTTTAAAAGAAATGGCTATGTCACAACAAACAGTTGATAAATAGCCATTTTTATAGGGGAGTATCAGAACTCCCCTACAAACTGTTATTTGCAGTTATCTATACTCATTTGGAATTTCGATATGAAGTGTCTCACACAA
>JAHAYX010000043.1 GCA_018384365.1 Clostridiaceae bacterium | reverse complement strand
CAGAGGGTACACAAATACAAGGATTTGGACGAGCTTACGCCCTATGCCCTGCGGGAACTTGTTAAGGGAGTTTATATTGAAGCCCCCGACAAGAGCAGCGGCAAACGGCGGCAGAACATCCGCATTTACTATGATCTTGTGGGCTTTATCCCGCTGAATGAACTGATGAAAGAGGAAACGGCATGACCGAAACCATGCCGTTCCTACAAAAATACGATATTACTTTCTTACGACCCCCGACCATTCCGGATGCAGGACTTTTTTTTATGCTTTGGTATACAGCTCAACCAGACGCCGCGCCGTTTTCAACGGGTCATCTCCCTGGTGGAGGCGATAGGTGATAAACGGTTTTTCGCCCGCATTCAAAAGCAGACGGCCGTTCATTTCGCGATTTCCACAGAGCTTCATAATGCGCTCCACATCTGGCTTGGCAAAAGACAAAACCAGATGGTCTTTCTTCTGCGTCACTTCCGTAATATTCACGGCAGCGGCCGCGGCGCGCAGCAGTGCAATATCAATCAGGTTCAGCACAGCCTTCGGCGGTTCGCCGCAGCGGTCAATCAGTTCGTCGATCATATCACGCGCATCTTCGTCGTCCTTGATAAAAGCAATCCGACGATAAATGTCCATCCGTTCTCCGGAGTCTGTAAGATAGGAATCGGGAATACCGGCAGAAACACGCAATTCCGCCGTCGTTTCGCAGCGGGGCGGGGGAGTTTCGCCGCGTTCCTCCAAAACCGCCTCTTCCAGCAGCTTCAGATACATATCATAACCGACGCTCATCATATGGCCGGATTGTTCAGAGCCCAGTATATTGCCGGCGCCCCGGATTTCCAGATCACGCAGTGCAATTTTAAATCCGGCGCCGAAACCCGCGAATTCGCGCATTGCGGAAAGGCGTTTGGTGCTGATCTCCGAAAGAATGCGTCCGCGCCGGTAGGTGAGATAGGCATAAGCGTGACGGGTGGAGCGGCCAACGCGTCCGCGAATCTGATGCAGCTGTGCCAGACCCAGCTGGTCGGCGTCCTCCACAATCAATGTGTTAACGTTTGGAATGTCAATGCCCGATTCGATGATCGTTGTGCAGACAAGCACCTGCGTTTCCCCGTCGGACATCCTGCGCATGACGCCGTTTAATTCATTTTCACCCATTTGACCATGGCCGATATCAATCACCACGTCCGGCAGCATCCGGCGCAGCTTCCCGGCCGTAACATCGATGGTTTCAACACGGTTGTGCATATAGTAAACCTGACCGCCGCGGGCAATTTCACGGCGGATCGCATCGCAGATCACCGACGCGTCATATTCCAGCACATACGTCTGGACGGGCTGGCGGTCACGCGGCGCTTCTTCCAAAGTACTCATATCGCGCACACCGGAAAGCGCCATATTCAGCGTTCTGGGAATCGGCGTAGCAGTCATCGTCAGCGTGTCAACGCCCTTGGCAAGCTCGCGCAGCCGTTCCTTCTGCGCAACACCGAAGCGCTGCTCCTCATCGATAATCAACAGTCCCAGATCCTTGAACCGCATATCTTTGGAAAGCAGCTTATGTGTACCCACCACGACGTCAACGCGGCCGTCTGCGAGGCGGGAAATGATTTCGCGCGTCTGGTTCGGATTCTGAAAGCGCGACAGCATGGCGATTTTGACAGGGTAATTGGCAAATCGGCGCAGTACGGTCATATAATGCTGTCGGGCCAGAACTGTTGTCGGTACCAGCAGCGCCGCCTGTTTGCCCGCCAGCACACACTTCATCACCGCACGCAGTGCCACTTCCGTTTTGCCAAAACCAACATCGCCGCAGAGCAGGCGATCCATGGGATAGCTTTTCTCCATGTCCCGCTTGATTTCCTCGGCACAGCGAAGCTGGTCTTCTGTCTCGTCATACTCAAACGCATCCTCAAACTGCTGCTGCCAGGCGTCATCCGGCGGGAAAGCATAGCCCGGCAAACGTGTTCGCTCCGCATACAGGGCAATCAGGCGCTTGGCCATACCGCGTGCAGCGGTTTTGGCGCGGGACTTTGTCTTGTGCCACTCCGTACCGGAGAGCTTGTTCAAACGAACCGGTGCGTCTTCGCCGGCCGAACCAATATATTTGCTGACCATGTCGAGCTGCGTTGCCGGAATGAACAGCACATCCGTTCCGGAATACTGCAGCTTGATATAGTCGCGCTCCACGTGATCCGTCTTGATCTTTTCGATGCCGACAAACCGGCCGATACCGTGCAGATCGTGCACGACCAGATCGCCCGGATGCAGGTCTGCATAGCTTTGAATCCGGTTTCGGGCATTTTTCGGCTTTGCGCGCCGTTCGCTCCGGCGCGCGGCAAGAATCTGGCCCTCCGTCAGAACAGCCAGATGGATCGACGGGTATTCCATACCGGAGGAAAGTGCGCCGCAGGCCACTGTCACGCCGGTTTCCTGCCGGCTTTCCAGCGCGTCATAGTCCAGTTCCGCCGGAATTCCCTCACGGGCAAGCAGCTCGGATAAATTTTTCGCACGCTGCTCACTGGATGCCAGAACATATACGGTATAATTCTCCCGCGCATAATGGCGGATATCGGAAAGCGCCGTTTCCAGACTTCCTCCATAAGAAGGGAGCTGCTTTGCAGAAACCGTCAGAATCTCACGCGGACGCGGCTCCAGACCGGAGCCGATGAAGCTTTCCAGCAATACGATAGGATGTGCCTGCACCGCCGCAAGATACTCCTCCCAGGATGCGCTGAAGGTCGTCTGCTGTGCAGATAAAACGCCTTCTTCCATCAGAGATTTGACATCTTCCGTCAGCTCGTTCGTGAAATTTTTCACCCGTTCCCGGATCCGCGCGGAATCCACACACAGCAGAACGCGGTCATCCTCCAGGTAATCCAGGGCGGTAGCCACATGGTAAATCAAGGGCATATAGCGGTCCGCAGCCGCAAAATATCCCTCGTTTTTCAAACGTTCGATATCTTCTGAAATGGTTTTTTCGAGATCGCGTCCATTTTTGCGCCGGGCACTGGTTTTCGCCAGAGCTTCCAGCCGGGAAATCAATCCCGGTATACCGCCTGCGGCGGCAGCAGGCACTGTTTCAACCGCCGGAATAATGCGAACGGAGGATGTATCATCCGTTCGGCGCTGGGTGCCGGGATCAAAATAGCCGATCGTGTCCACTTCATCGCCGAAGAAATCCACACGCGCCGGCCGGTCGGCAGCAGGGGAGAAGACATCCAGAATCCCGCCGCGCACGGCAAACTGCCCGCATCCTTCCACGCGGGAGGTACGCACGTACCCCGCAGAAAGCAGCCGCGCCACCAGATCGTCCATTCGGTGCTCTTCGCCGATATGAATCGTAAATGCATTTTGATCCAGATATTCCGGCGGCATCGTTCTCTCGATCAGGGCATCCACCGGTGCAATGCAGATTCCGCATCCGCGGCGCAGTTCATCCAGCGCGCGCAGCCGCGCCGTTTCCCATTCACGCGAAGCTGTTTCCACGGGATGAAAGGTAAATTCACGCGGTGGAAGCAGCACGCAATCCTCATCGGAGAAAGCATGCAGATCCTGCATCATTTTCCGGGCGTCATATTCATCCGGTACCAGGAAAAGGATCCGGCGTCCGGTCGCACGGCGCAGAGCCGCGGCCATATGCGCCATATGCACGGCAGAAAGCCCGCCGAATGCAGTGCATCCGCCGAGCTCTGTTCGTTTTATAAGCTTTTCAAACTCGGAAAGCCGCTTTACGGCGTCGCAAATCGCAAGTATAACGAGCCCTCCTCACCTAAAATGGTCAATCTCTTGACCATTTTACGCCCTGCGGCGTGTCGATCAATGTAATACCCTGCGCTTTCAGCTCATCGCGGATACGGTCTGCCTCTGCGTAGTTTTTCGCCTTTTTTGCGGCTGTACGCGCCGCAATGGCATCCACAATAAACTGATCCTCCGGCGAAACAGCTTCCGCTTCCGCCTCTTTCCTGGCGTTTTCCTCACGCATACGGCGTGCCGCTGCAATCAGGCCAAGGGAAAGGACCGTATCAAACTCCTGAATCAGCGCAGTCTTTGTGCAGCCATTCAGGTTGGATTTCAAAACGTCATACAGCACAGTGATTCCCAGTGAAGTGTTCACATCATTGCCAAGCGCTTCATGGAACTCCGCACGGAAGTGCTCAATTCCGCTTTCCTCCAAAGTACCCTCGTTTTCATCCACCGCCGCAATACGGGCAACCAGCTTCTTATAGGCCGCCGCCGCATTATCCAGAGCTTCCCAGGAGAACACGAGCGAGCGGCGATAATGCGATTGCAGGCAGAAAAGACGATAGACCAGCGGATCATAGCCCTTTTCCTCCAAAAGCGACACCGTCAGAAACTCACCCTTAGATTTGCTCATTTTGCCGCTATTTGTATTCAAATGCAGCACATGGAACCAGTAATTGCACCATTTATGGCCCAGATATGCCTCGCTCTGTGCGATCTCATTCGTGTGATGGGGGAAAGCATTGTCTATGCCGCCGCAGTGAATGTCGAGATCCTCGCCGAAGTGCTTGATGCTGATGCCGGAGCACTCAATATGCCAGCCCGGATAACCAATGCCCCAGGGGCTGTCCCACTTCAGTTCCTGATCCTCAAACTTCGACTTTGTGAACCACAGGACAAAATCTGTCTTATTGCGCTTGTTTTCGTCCTCTTCCACACCTTCGCGGGCGCCGACGACCAGGTTTTCCGCCTCGTGCTTGTTGAATACATAGTATTCCTTCAGCTTTGAGGTGTCAAAGTAGACATTTCCGCCGGCCAGATAGGCATAGCCCTTTTCCAGCAGTACCTCGACCAGATGAATGAACTCCGGAATACAGCCGGTTGCAGGTTCCACAATTTCCGGGATCTTGATATTCAGCTTCTGGCAGTCACGGAAAAAGGCGTCCGTATAAAATTTCGCGATTTCCATGACGGTTTTGTGCTCACGGCGTGCGCCTTTCAGCATCTTATCCTCGCCGGTGTCCGCATCGCTGGAGAGATGGCCCACGTCCGTAATATTCATCACGCGCGTGACCTGATACCCGCAATAACGCAGGTACTTTTCCAGAATATCCTCCATGATATACGTGCGCAGATTTCCGATATGCGCATAGTGATACACCGTGGGGCCGCAGGTATACATTTTTACTCGTCCCGGCGTATTCGGTACGAATTCCTCTCTGTTATGTGTCAAACTGTTATAAAGCAGCATAGAAACACCCTTTCCTTTGTTTCTTTCTCTCTGAAATCGTCAGGCGACTGTCGCCCTGATCAGTTCACGGTTGCGATAGAAATAGTCAATTCCGCTCCAGATCGTGATGGCCGCAACGATCCACTGGGCGATCTGCTCAATCAGCAGGGGAGCGGGGATGAAAGACATTGTTTCAATATGCAGAAGCATCAGGATGATATAGAAAAACTGCGAAGCGGTTTTCCATTTTCCGCTTTTTGCAGCCGCCATCAGCTTTCCCTCACTGATTGCAACAACGCGCAGCGAAGTAACAGCCAGCTCGCGGGCGATAATCAGCATCACGGCAACGGCAGACGCGCGCCCTGCTTCCAGGAAGATCATCAGGGCCGAAATCACCAGCAGTTTATCGGCAAGCGGATCCATGATTTTGCCGAAGGAGGTGATTTTACCGGTTTTCCGGGCAATTTTCCCGTCTGCAAAGTCTGTAACAGACGCCAAGACAAACACGAAAAGCGCCGCCCAGCGGGCTGCGGAAGAAGCGGAGGTTTCCAGCGCCCAAAACAACGGGATCAGGGCAATCCGGAAAATCGTTAACGCATTGGGAATGGTCATTTTTCCACCTCGCTACGCGTCAGTCGGCGACAAGCTCGCCGATGAGATCTCCATCAATTTCATCCGTAATACAAACGGTGACAAACTCGCCGGGCTGCGGACGCAGCTTCTCGGACGTAAAGAAAATCTTACCGTCGATATCCGGGCTTTCCCCATAGGAACGGGAATAATAGCATCCGGCTGTGCGGTCATAGCCTTCAACCAGAACCTCAATCTTATGTCCGAACATAGCGGTGTTATACTTATCGATCACACGGTTCTCAATTTCAACAAGCGCGTCCTGGCGGCGGATCTTGACGTCCTCATCAATCTGATCCGGCATATCTGCAGCAATGGTTCCTTCCTCACGGGAATATTTAAACACACCTGCACGCTGGAACTTCATGCGCTGCATAAAGGAGCACAGCTCTGCAAATTCATCATCCGTCTCTCCGGGCAGGCCCACAATCACCGTCGTGCGCAGCACAAGCTTCGGGATCGTGCGGCGCAGTTTTTTAATCAACTGTTCCAGTTCCGTTCTGGTATAGCGGCGGTTCATAGCCTTTAAAATCCGGTCGGAAACGTGCTGAATCGGGATGTCAAGATATTTTAAGATCTTCGGCTGCTTTGCAATCACGTCGATCAGTTCTTCGTCCATTTCATCGGGATAGAGATAATGCAGGCGAATCCAACGCACATCCTCAATCTCACACAGGCGGTTCAAAAGTTCCGCCAGCGAACGCTTGCCGTAAAGATCCGTACCATACGCCGTCAGGTCCTGTGCAACCACAACCAGCTCACGCACGCCGTTTGCCGCAAGATTCCGCGCCTCGTCAACAATTACGTCCATGCTGCGGCTGCGGAGACGGCCGCGGATCGAGGGGATCACGCAATATGCGCAGTGGTTATCGCAGCCTTCGGCAATTTTCAGATAGGCGGTATATTCCGGCGTTGTCTGTACACGCGGCGCTTCGCAGAGTTCCGCGTCAATATCACCCATGCGGACGATCTTCTTCATACAACCGGCTTCTGCATCCGCAATCAGCTGATCGCAGACTTCCACGATGTCCTGATAGCTACCGGTGCCAAGGATGGCGTCCACCTCCGGCATTTCGCGCAGCAATTCTTCGCCATAACGCTGGGAAAGGCAGCCCGTGACAACCAGACCCAGCAAAGCGCCGGTGTTTTTCAATTCCGCCAACTCCAGAATGTTGTCAATGGCCTCCTGCTTTGCATCTTCAATGAATGCACAGGTATTGACAATAATGATATCCGCTTCTTCCGGATCATCGTTGTATTCATAGCCCGCAGAAAGAAGCGCGGCCAGCATCTGCTCGGTATTCACGAGGTTTTTCGCACAGCCGAGCGAGACAATATGCAGTTTCTTGTCCATAATTCCTCACTAAGCAATATGTATTCTCAAAGCGTCTTTATGATCTTATTCCGGCAGGTCGAAATCATCTGCGCCGATATCAATTTGCGGCGTCGGACGCATGGGCGTCAGTCTGGCCTGCTCCGCAGGCTTGACAAGCGTGGACTTTTCGCGGATTTTCTCCGCCAGCATGTCCGCAACTTCCGGATTTTCCCGTAGATACTGAATCGCCTTATCGCGGCCTTGTCCCATACGCTCTCCGTTTGCCAACGCAAACCAGGAGCCGGACTTTTCCACCTCGCCGATCGTGATGCCAAGATCCACAAGTTCGCCGAAGTAGTTGATGCCAAGGCCGTACATGATATCAAATTCCGCCGTTTTGAAAGGCGGGGCAATCTTATTTTTCACAATTTTGGCGCGGATATGATTACCTACATTCTCGGAACCGCTCTTGACATACTCCGTGCGGCGGATGTCAATACGCACGCTCGCATAGAACTTCAGCGCGCGGCCGCCGGTGGTTGTCTCGGTCGGACCATAACCCATTGTGCCGATCTTTTCACGCAGCTGGTTGATAAAAATCACGCAGCAGTTCGTCTTGGAAACAATGCCTGCCAGCTTTCGCAGTGCCTGCGACATCAGTCGGGCCTGCAGGCCGACAAAACTGTCTCCCATTTCGCCCTCGATTTCCGCGCGCGGAACAAGTGCCGCAACGGAGTCGATGACAATGACGTCAATCGCGCCGGAACGCACCAGCGCCTCCGCGATTTCCAGTGCCTGCTCACCGTTGTCCGGCTGGGAAACCAACAGTTCATCAATGTTCACGCCCAGCGCCTGCGCATATACAGGATCCAACGCGTGCTCCGCGTCGATAAAGGCCGCGTCGCCGCCTGCGCTCTGTGCGGATGCCACAACGTGCAGCGCCAGCGTGGTTTTACCGGAGGACTCCGGTCCGAAAATCTCAATAATGCGCCCTCTCGGTACGCCGCCAATGCCCAGCGCCATATCGAGCGAGAGGGAACCCGTTGAGATTGCCTCCACATTCATATTGGCGTTATCGCCCAGACGCATAATAGCGCCTTTGCCGAATGTTTTTTCCAGATGCGCCAGGGTGTTGTCCAGCGCTTTCTGACGATCTTCGCCCTTTGCGTATGCGATTTCCTTCGCAGCTTTCTTTGTAGCCATATTTTCACCTCATCGGTACCCGCGCACTGACGGCACGTTCCATTTTATTATAATCCAGATGTCTTGCGATTTCTTCATAGCCTGAATTTTTCAGAATTTCCGCAACCTCAAAGCCCTGATAGGCGCCGCATTCAAAAATCACGACACCGCCCGGCCGCACAGCTTGATAAAAGCCCGTTGAAATTGCACGGTAAAAGCTCAGTCCGTCATAACCGCCGTAAAGCGCGTCGTGCGGCTCAAACCCCGCCACATCGACAGGCAGCGTCAGCATCTCATCCGCGCTGATATAGGGGGGATTGCAGGCGATCAGGTCAAAGTGCCCGATTGTCGCAGGCGCAGGTTCCAGCGCATCCAGCGTCAGCACCTGCGTGCGTGCCGCCAGGCCCAGATTTTCGATATTTTTCCGGCATACGCGCAGCGCTCCTGCCGAAATATCCGCAAATACGCCGGTTGCACCGGGGATGTTCTTCAGCAGCGCGATGCCGATTGCACCCGAGCCGCAGCACAGATCCAGGATCCGGGGGGATTTCGCGCCATCCAACAGCGAAAGCGCCCGCTCTACCACAATTTCCGTATCCTGCCGCGGGATCAGCACATCCGGATTGATTTCCAGCGTGATCCCGTAGAAGTCCCACTCGCCGATAATATAGGCAAGCGGCTCGCCGCGCAGGCGGCGTTCCAGCAAATCATCCAGACACTCGCGGATATCCTGCGGCGCTTCCAGCGCGCCAAGCTTGACAATGTCGTCCCGCCGCACCTGCGTTCCGCAGGAGGCGGAGGCGTACGCCACCAGCTCGCGCGATTCCAGGCCCGGCATGGAGAGATCCATCGGCCGCAGTGCCTCAATCGTATATTTCAATGCCTCAGCGTAAGTCACCAGGTATCGTCCCCCTTGTGCTCGGGAATCACGCGCTCCAGCGCGGTCACGGCGACCTCCACCATGGAGTCATCCGGCTCGTTTGTCGTCAGATGCTGCATCCAAAGGCCCGGCGCGCGCAGAATACGCGTCAGCAGATTGTCATGCCGTCCCACAGCGCGGTTTATCTCATAGCTGATCGAAATAACCACCGGAAGCAGCACAAGCCGCAGCAGCATACGAATCAGGGGATTCGTCCAGGTCACCAGACTGAACA
Organism: Clostridiaceae bacterium; assembly: GCA_018384365.1. Lineage (GTDB taxonomy): Bacteria > Bacillota > Clostridia > Oscillospirales > QAMX01 > Allobutyricicoccus. Next base: position 19,584 of record JAHAYX010000043.1, on the reverse strand, counting down.
CCAGAATCGAAACAATCATCACCACGAACAGGAAGCTTGTCCCGCAGCGCGGATGTTCCTTCGGGAACTTCTGCACATTTTCCACCGTGAGCGGCAGGCCGTGCTCATAACAGTGGATGCTTTTATGTTCCGCCCCGTGATAGGAAAATGTGCGCTTGATATCGTTCATGCGTGAAACAGCAAACAGGAACAGGAAGAAAATCAACAGCCGCAGCGCGCCTTCCAGCAGGTTACGCCAGATGCCGGAGCCAATCACATGATCAAGCGTACCGGCCAGCAGGGTGGGAAGCAGGATAAACAGCGCAACCGGCAGTGCGCAGCCCACAACCAGCGCGATTCCGATTGCGAGCTTATCGGCCTTTTCTTTGCCGATCTTCTTTTCCAGCCAGCCCGGTTCTTCCTCGATGCCTTCAAAGGCCACCTCACTGGAATAGGTGAGGGCGGACATACCCATGGAAAGCGAGTCCCACAGGCCAACAACACCACGGATAAAAGGCCAGGTCAGCACGCCCTTTCGCACTTTGCAGGGTTCTTCTTTGATGTCCATTGTGCCGTCCGGCTTGCGCACGACAGTTGCCACGCGGCCGGGGCCGCGCATCAGAATCCCTTCGATCAGCGCCTGACCGCCAATCATGGTACGGAATGGTTTATTTGCATCCATTTTTCGTCAATATCCTCTCCATAGCATTCGTCCAAAACGGCATTACAGCCGTATACCTAATCATTCATTTTATTATACCACACCGAACATATTTTCGCAAGTGAATATTCTTGATAAGATACGCGGCACAGCTTGCTTTTTGTGTTCGAATGGAGGAGCAACCCCTTGAAAGCTGGAAGAATGTTGTCAGATATACTATTTCCTGCTATAATGGATTATCTTACTGTTTTGAAATGAACGACATGAATAAAAAGTTGATGTCGATGTAAGAAAAGTCTCTTTCGCCTCGCGAAAACCGTTTTCTTCCTTCCATGCTCCCGCTTTCAGGCGGGCATTTTTATATCCAAAGCTGGCGGTTTTTTCACAAAAGGCGAATATTGATGATAAAATCCGAGTTTATTCTGGTGAAACTGTCATCCCTGTCCATTGACATTACCACACCAAAATAGTATCATAATTTGCGGAGAATCATCTGCCGAATAAGGAGGGTACTTATGCCGAGAGTAATCGTAGATTGGGATACCATCAATCGTTTTGTGATCGATGCCTTCGTCGGTGTCGGCGTACCGCGTGAGGACGCCGCAATCTGTGCCGACGTCCTGCTTGAATCCGACCGCCGCGGCATTGAATCGCACGGCGTCAACCGCTTCAAACCCATCTATATCGACCGTATCGTCGCAGGCATCCAGCAACCCGTTACCAAGTTTGAAATCATCCGGGAAACACCCACAACCGCTGTTGTCGACGGTCATGACGGTATGGGGCAGGTAATCGGTTATAAATCCATGACCATGGCCATTGAAAAAGCAAAGAAATACGGCATGGGCATGGTTGCCGCACGCAACTCCTGCCATTACGGGATTGCCGGCTACTATGCCACCATGGCAACCAAGGCGGGCATGATCGGCATCACCGGCACAAACGCCCGTCCCTCCATCGCGCCGACCTTTGGCGTCGAACCGATGATGGGCACAAACCCGCTCACCTTCAGTCTGCCGACGGACGAAGAATTCCCCTTTGTCCTTGACTGCGCCACATCCATCACGCAGCGCGGCAAAATTGAGTATTTCGAGCGTCTGGGCCAGCCCACACCGGAAGGAATGGTCGTCGGCAACGACGGCAAGCCGAAAACCGACTCCGCACAGATTCTGAAGGATTTCAATACCGGCGAAGCCGCGCTTGCCCCGCTCGGCGGCATCGGCGACGAGCTTGCAGGCTATAAGGGGTATGGTTATGCCGCCGTTGTGGAGATTCTCTCCGCAGCGCTGCAGCAGGGCAACTATATGAAGATGCTGCTGGGCCTGGAAAACGGCAAAAAGGTGCCGTTCCATCTGGGGCATTTCTTCATTGCAATTGATACGGAGGCCTTTATGGGCGCCGATGCGTTCCGCAAGACCGCAGGCGATATCCTCCGCGAGCTCCGTGCCTCCAAAAAGGCACCCGGGCAGGACCGTATTTACACCGCCGGTGAAAAAGAATGGCTCGTCTGGCAGGAGCGCCGGAACTCCGGCGTTCCGGTTACGGAACCCGTGCAGAAGGAAATCTGCGAAGTGCGCGATCGTCTTGGTCTGACGCAATACCGCTTCCCGTGGGAAGCCTGATGAGGGAGGACACAGCGTGGATATCAGAAAAGAATCCCTGAAAAAGCATGAAGAATGGGGCGGCAAGATTGAGATCGTGACCCGCTGCCCGATCAATACACGCGAGGAGCTCTCACTGGCCTATACGCCCGGCGTTGCAGAGCCTTGCCTGGAAATTCAAAAGCACCCCGAAAAATCTTATGAACTGACGCGCCGCCACAACCTCGTCGCCGTAATTACAGACGGAACGGCAATTCTGGGACTGGGTGATATCGGCCCGGAGGCCGGCATGCCGGTTATGGAGGGAAAATGCGCGCTTTTCAAGGCGTTTGCTGATGTGGACGCCATCCCGATCTGCATCAAATCCAAGGATGTGGACGAAATTGTCCGCACCATCCAGCTCATTTCCGGCAGCTTCGGCGGCATCAACTTGGAGGACATCAGCGCGCCGCGCTGCTTCGAGGTCGAGCGGAAGCTCAAGGAAGTCTGCGACATTCCGGTGTTCCACGACGACCAGCACGGCACTGCGATCGTGGTGGCGGCGGCGCTGATCAACGCGCTGAAGGTCGTGGGCAAGGAAATCGGCAAAATCCGTGTCGTGATCAACGGCGCCGGCTCCGCCGGCATTGCCATCGGCAAGCATCTGCTCAATATCGGCGTGAAAAACCTCACGATGGTTGACCGTTTCGGCATTATCGCCGCGGATATGGAGGGCCTGAACGATGCACACCGCGAAATCGCACAGGTGACGAATCTGGAAGGCCGCCACGGCGTTTTAGCGGATGCCATGAAAGGCGCAGATGTCTTTATCGGCGTTTCCGCGCCGAATATTGTCAGCCGCGAAATGGTCGCTTCCATGGCGGCAGACGCCATTGTATTCCCAATGGCCAACCCCACGCCGGAAATCATGCCGGACGAGGCGCTTGCCGCAGGCGCACGCGTTGTCGGAACGGGCCGTTCGGACTTCCCGAACCAGATCAATAACGTTCTGGCTTTCCCAGGCATTTTCCGCGGCGCACTTGACTGCCGCGCATCCTGCATCAACGAGGAAATGAAGGTGGCAACCTCTTTCGCACTTGCTGCACTGATTCCGGATGCAGAACTGAACGAACAGAACATCATTGCGCCGGCGCTTGATAAGCGTGTGGCCAAAACGGTCGCCGAGGCCGTTGCAAAGGCCGCACGTGAAACGGGTGTTGCGCGTATTTGACGTATAAAAAACAGCCGTATACCGTAAAATGCGGTATGGGGCTGTGGAATTTTCCAAGAAGTCAGGAGTCTTAATCATGTACAAAATCGTAAAGAAGTTGGATTTGAATCCGACGGTCTCCCTTATGGAAGTGGAAGCGCCGATGGCGGCGCGCCGGGCAAAAGCCGGACAGTTCGTCATCATCATTCCGGATGAAAAGGGCGAGCGCATCCCGCTTACCATTGCCGATTACAACCGTGAGCAGGGAACCGTCACTGTTATTTTCCAGGTAGTCGGCACCAGCACGCTGAAGCTCCAGCATCTGAAAGCTGGCGACAGCGTCTATGCGTTTGTCGGCCCGCTCGGACGCCCCACTCATGTGGAAGGCCTGAAAAACGTAGCCGTCATCGGCGGCGGTGTTGGAAACGCCATTGCCTATCCGGTTGCCAAGGCACTGCACGAGGCCGGCGCACGCGTCACGACCATTGCAGGCTTCCGTTCCAATGACCTTGTCATTCTGGAAAAGGAATTTGACGCAGTCAGCGACAATTTTGTCCGTATGTCCGACGATGGCACCTGGGGAACAAAAGGTCTTGTCACAGATGCGCTGCGCGAATTGATTGAACGCGGCGAAAAATTTGACGAAGTCATCGCCATCGGGCCGATTGTCATGATGAAGTTCGTCAGCCTGCTTACGAAGGAGTACGGCATTAAGACTGTTGTCAGCATGAACCCCATCATGATTGACGGTACCGGAATGTGCGGTGGATGCCGCCTGACCGTTGGCGGAGAGTCCAAGTTTGCCTGCGTGGATGGTCCGGAATTCGACGGACACCTGGTTGATTTTGACGAAGCCATGGCCCGCAGCGCCATGTACCGTGAGCAGGAACGCCACAGCTATGAGGCCACCTGCAATCTTTTCAAGGGGGTAGAATAAAATGCCGAATATGAACCCGAAGAAAAACGAGATGCCGTCCCAGGCACCGGACGTGCGCAACAAAAACTTTGAAGAAGTTGCGCTCGGTTATACCCCCGAACTTGCCGCAGATGAAGCAGCGCGCTGCTTAAACTGCAAAAATGCACCCTGTATCACAGGATGCCCTGTTCATGTGAATATTCCCGGCTTTATTGCCAAGCTCCGTGAGGGCGATCCGGAAGGCGCATACGTTGTGCTTTCCGGTTCCAACGCGCTTCCTGCCGTGTGCGGACGCGTCTGCCCGCAGGAGTCTCAGTGCGAATCAAAATGTGTCCGCGGCATTAAGGGCGAACCGGTCGGCATCGGCCGTCTGGAGCGTTATACGGCGGACTATCATCTGAGTCATCCCGGAAAACCTGCTGAGAAGCCCGCATCCAACGGCCATAAGGTTGCTGTGATCGGCGCAGGACCTGCCGGTCTGACCTGCGCGGGCGATCTTGCGAAAATGGGCTATCAGGTCACGATTTTCGAAGCGCTGCACATCGCCGGCGGCGTTTTGGTGTACGGTATCCCGCAGTTCCGTCTGCCGAAGGAGATTGTTGCCGCGGAAATCGAAAATCTGAAGGCGCTTGGTGTAGAAATTGTCACAAACGCAGTCATCGGCCGCTCCGAGACGGTCGACGAACTCTTTGAGGACGGCTTTGAGGCCGTATTCCTCGGCACCGGCGCAGGTTTGCCTATGTTCATGGGCATCCCCGGTGAAAGCCTGAATGGCGTTTGCTCCGCAAACGAGTTCCTGACCCGCGTGAACCTGATGAAAGCCTACCGCGACGACACCGACACACCGATTTACCACGCACGCCGTGTGGCTGTTGTCGGCGGCGGCAACGTTGCCATGGATGCAGCGCGCTGTGCAAAGCGTCTGGGCGCCGAGGAAGTTTCCATTGTCTATCGCCGCAGCGAGGCGGAAATGCCGGCGCGCCGTGAAGAGATCGAGCACGCCAAAGAGGAAGGCATTGTCATGCGTGTCCTGCAAAACCCGGTTGAGATTCTCGGCACCGAGGGCCGCGACCGCCGCGTGCGTGCCATGCGCTGCGTACGGATGGAGCTGGGCGAACCGGATGCTTCCGGACGCCGCAGACCCGTCGAGATTCCCGGTTCCGAATATGAACTGGAGTGCGATTTTGTGATCATGGCTCTCGGAACCCGCCCGAATCCGCTGATCAGCTCGACCACGGAAAATCTGGAAACCAAGCGCGGCGGCGTTTTGGTGGCCGATGAAAACGGAAAAACCACCCGCGAAGGTGTGTTTGCCGGCGGCGACGCCGTGACAGGCGCCGCAACCGTTATCCTTGCCATGGGCGCAGGGAAGACGTCCGCACGGGCGATTGACGAATATATCCGCAGCAAAAACTGAGACAGGAGTATCTATGGACAGACCTGAAGTGAAACACCGCGTTGCGGTATCCTATATTGTTGTGGCAATTTGCCTGATTGCCATTTTCGTTCTGCAATTCTGGCTTGCCAAGCGCAGCATACAGAATACCACTCCGGCTGAGGCAGACAGCACCGTATCCGGCGAGACGTCTGACGTCGCTGCACAGCCCGATCCGGAGGAAGAAACAACCGACGATGATGCCTATGCCGTTTTGGATGCAGAATACTGCATCCAGGGCGACTATCGCTACCGCATGGTTTCCGATGCGGAGGAACTCGCGGCCCTGGGGCTCCCGGAGGCCGTTACAGAGGACATTCTGGGCGGTAATCTTGCTACGGCCAATGACAAAATTGCGCTTTACGCTTACCCTGCCTATGGATGCCGCGCTGTGCTGATTGCCAGCAAAAACGACGCCTATTCTTTCTGCGTTCTGGATGGCTTCACAAGTGATGCCGCGGCGCAGACGCTTGACGTCATTTTCCCGCTGTACGGTCTCAACACGGTTTCGGATATTGCTTCCGCGCAGATCGCCGGGACAGACGGCACCGTCAAACAGTTGACGGGGGAGAATGTGCAGCAGTTTTATGACCTCCTTTCCGGCTGTGAAAATGCCGGGGAAAAGGCCGCCGTTACAGCCGGCCAAACCATTGCCTTCACTTCTCAAAGAGATGCCGTATGCGAGCTTACCTATTATTCGGACGTTTCCCTGATCTGCGTCCTCGGAGAATATTATACCGTAACAGACGAACTGAAAACGTTGATTGCCGGTATACTTGCCTGAGTGAAATAACGCCCGGAAGCCACAGGGCCGCCGGGCAGAAAACGAGCCGGAGCGCTTATGCTCCGGCTCGTTTTGTATCTTTTACCGTAAAACACTCAGTTTGTCCAAAAGGGCGATCACCGGCGCTGCAATTGCCGCGATCACACTGCCGGTCACCAGCGATGCCAGCAGCATCACGGGCAGATACGTAAAAATCGCCGTTGTCCGCAGGATAAGCGAGGCAGCGCACACCTGTCCCAGATTGTGTGCCGCCGCTCCCGCAAGCGATACGCCCCAAAGCGAAACACGTTTGGTGCATCGGGCTTTCAATCCCCACATGACAAGCAGAGACAGTGCCGCCCCGCAGAGGGAAAACCAGAGCGATACCGGCCCGCTTGCATAAAATGCGCCCAAAAAACAGCGTGCAAAGGAAATTACGGCAGCATAAGGAAGCCCCAGTAAATAAAGTGCCGCCAGCGTAACCAGATTTGGCAGTCCCAGTTTCACACCCGGGACGGGAATCAACAGGGTCAGCGGCAGAAAGCTCTCCGCATAGGACAGTGCCAGAGCAAGAGCAGTCAAAAGCGCACAAAGCGCCAATTTCCTTGTTTTCATTGTGTCACCGCATCAACGCCCGGCGCACCGCCGCCTGTCAATGTCAAAAGCAGGCGATTGGGCAGACAGACAATGCTTTCACCGGATTGGTCAATGGCTCCGTCCCGCTCGCAATCATGCCCCGGACAGCTTGTGTCCCGCAGGAAAACCGTATAACCGTCAATGGCCAGCGTACAGGGGTAGGGAAGCGCATCAAGCGTGTATTCGGCTGAGAGCGGCAGCATGTAGCGCGTGACGGCTTCGCCGTCAACGCTGACAACCAGTTCCCGCGGCGTGCTTCCGCCGGCAAAAACCAGCCAGAACAACGCTGCTGACAGCAAAATAACGGCGACTATCAAATAGTCGCCGATTTTGAATCTTGTTTTGCTGGCAGGGGAGGTCATGCCTTGTCCCAGATCCGGCGGACCGTATGTGCAAAGTGGGAAAACACCACGCCTGCGTCCTCCAGCTCCATATTCCAGCGCTTTGTCCATTCGAGAGAAACAAAACCGTCATAGCCGCCGGCCTTGAGGGTCTTGAAGCATTCGCTGATCGGCAGATCACCATAGCCAACCATCTTATAATGCAGCACGCCGTTTTCCATGACACTGTCCTTGATATGGACATGGCGCACAAACTCACCGATATTCTGATAGGTCAGCGCAACAGGTTCATTGAAATAGCGGACCGGGTGGTGGAGATCCCACAGAACCTGGACAGCCGGGCTGTTTACTTCCTGAATCAGCTTACGCAGGCGCGCGGTTTGGGCAAATACACCGTTCGTTTCGACAAGCAGCGTAACCCCACTGGCCTCGGCAACCGGTGCCAGCTCCTTTAAGCGGGAGGCAACCAGTGCATCGTCCACGAAAGGCAGGGGAGCAGGCCCTGTATCGCCCAGAAGGCGCACATACTTCGCGCCGATATTCGCCGCCAGTGCTATGTACAGACGTGCAGACGCCACATAGTCCTTATCATTCAGGTGCAGACAGACATCCGACGTTACGCAGGGGATCACCAGATTCTTCGCCGCCAGTTCCTCCCGCGTAGCGCGGATATGTTCCGGTGAGAAGAGATCGATTTTCGGCAGGAAGATATCTTCGCCGATACCGCGAAGTTCAATTCCGTTATAATGCAGATCCATTGCAGCGGCAATGATTTCGCGCCAGGTCCAGTTGGGACAGCCAAGAGTGGAAAAACTGAGATTCATTCAAGACACCTCTTATCTGTAAGATTCTAATCCTTTTCTGCATAAAAAAGCTGAACGCAATACAAAACACCCTCGGAATCCGGGTTATAGGAATATCCGATGCCCAGCAAATCAAAATTTGCGGACAGAATTTCCTGATACGTCGCATTGGAATAGAAGGACGCGAAGGCTGCAAAGCTGTTCGGATAAGCCTTTGAAAGCGCCTCGCTGATATAACAGGGGCCATATCCTGCCGCTTCCATCCGGCCGGTTTTATCCATTCCGTCCGTGCCGGTGTGCGCGAAGAAATCGTTCTCCGCCATGTCGTTTGAATGTGCCTTTGCCACGGCACTGACATTCCGGTCAAGCATAAGCGGCTCAAGACCCTCCCGGACGCGCATCACATTTGTCAAGTCTGCAAGCGTGCGTTCCATCGCGGAGAGCACAGAGGGCGTAACTGTGCAGTTAGACGCATACGAGGTATACTCAAAAAGCGCCGCATAGATAGGTTTTTCGCCGGTTTCCTGATAATATACAGTCAGCGTGGACTCTTTTGACGTATACGTTGTATAACCGGAGCCGGAGGACGATTGATAACCAAGGCCATTCATGATTGCCTGGCAGGACGAGAGCTTCGTTCCATACTGCACGCCAAAAGGCAGCTTCCATGTCTCACTACTTACATAATACGCAACAACGCGCTCTGCGTCAAGTCCAATCAATTGGTAATCCGTATAATCTGTCTGGTAAACCTGCCATTCATAGCCCTTTTCGGAGGGCATGGTTCCGGATGGCGTTCCATAGATTTCCACCATCTTTTCGCGGGGAATACCCAGTTCATAGTCATAGATCGTTGCAAGGTCCACGCGCTTTTCATCGGCGTTCCAGGTCAGTTCAAACCCCAGGTTTTCAGCTGCAAAGCGCAGAGGGACATAGACGGTTCCTTCCTTCAGAACAGGAGGCGTATCCAGTGTGACATTGCGGCTGTTCAGCTTCGCCTCCGTATCGTCCACCGTAAACGTCAGCACCGTATCCTTATGAGAGAGGAGAACCGTTCCGGTTTCGGGGCTGTAATTCACTTCTACACCAAGTTTTTCGGAAAACAGATCCATCGAGGCCATGATGATACCGATATCCGTATCAAAATAAGCCGCAGCGCCGGAAAGAGTGATCTCCTCGCCGTCTAAAAATACATATGCTCCTTCATCCGCAGCAGAGGTAAACGGCGTGACAAGCAGTACAGCAGAGAGCAAAAGCAGCAGTATCTTTTTGACCGTTCTCATGCAAAATCTCCTCCTGTTTCTTATGGAATGCGGTATTCGCTTACGATATCCAGTGTTGCAAGCTGTTCTTCATAGTCTTTTATATATCCGGAAAGCTGCCGATATTCCTTCTCGGAAATCAGATCGTCCCTGCCGGCTTCATAATCTGCAACAGCCTTGCTGACCGAAATCACGCGATAGCGCTTCCCGGTCGCCTTGGGATTCGGATCGACAAAAACAGGCGTGTAGGTAATCGCTTCCACGCGGTTTTTTCGGTAATCCTCGCGGTCGATCACAAGATGAATATTCACCATAATACCGGTGTTGCTGTATTTAAACAATTGCTCGCTTGTGAAATTGCCGAGCGCATAAAACACATAGCCCGTTTTTTCGCGGCCGTCAACCGTGACACGGAATTCCTCAATCGGCTGCGTTACGTGTGGATGATTGCCGATAATCAAATCAATCTCCGTATTTTCAAACAGCCATTTTGCCAGACTCCGCTGGCTTTCCGAAGCGGTACGCTGATATTCCGTACCCCAATGGAGCAGCGCCACCACATAGTCGGCGCCTTCCTCCCGTGCCGCCTCAGCATCCCGCTGCAGCGCGTCTTTTGAAATGATGTTCACGCTGTAACTATTCGGATTTGCACCGTTCAGCCCGTACGTATACGCTAGAAATGCGATGCGTGCACCGTTGATATCCGCGATGAACGGCTCCCGGCTGTCCTCTTCGCTGCGATATGTTCCCGTATGGGCAATCCCATAGGAATCCAGATAGTCCAGCGTGGTTTTCAGTCCGGAAATACCGCGGTCCATGCAGTGATTGTTGGCTGTCGAGAGCAAATCCAAACCAAAAACGCGCGCAAGCGCTTCGCCCATCTGTTCCGGCGTATTAAAGGCCGGATAGGTGGAATAGGTTCGCTCCCTGCCGGCAAACACGGTTTCCAGGTTGCCGACAATATAATCGGCCTCTGCGGCATAGGGCGCAATATCCGCAAACATATAGTCGAACTGATAGGTATCGCCGGTTTTGGCTGCTTCATAGGTGCCGTCATGCGCCATAATGTCGCCAATTGCGCAAAGATTAACGCGGATCTCCGGCAAAGTGCCTTCCTCTATGCTGATTTCACCGTTTTGCAGTTTTTCAAGCACAGAAGGAGCCTGCAATACCGTATCCTCGTTCCCGCCGTCATCCGGGCGGCTTGGAATCCCCGTGATTGTACCCGCAGGAAGTTCTTTTTTACATCCTCCGAACAACAAAACCGGAAGCGCCAGCAATATTACAGCTGCTGCGATGCGAAAACGCGCCATATTTCCTCCTGAAACCGTCAGCGTTTGTCAATCTTCCGGCGGTCCGTCATCCTCCTCCGGCGGTTTGGGATTCTCTGACCACCAGGGCGGGAGATTCTCCGTCACGCCGTTTTCATCGGCGCCGTTGTTCTCATCGGGCGGCGAGTCTCCATTATCGATGCCGGAACCGTCATCCTCCGGATCGGTCGGGAATTCCTCCTGATGGTTGGGGTCATACGGACTGGAGCCGGAATGGTAGGTGCAATACGTGTTATAGTCGGATTCGGTGCTGTTGCCGAAGAGATCCGCATACACGGCCTCCTTATAAAGGTACGCATCGTCGCTCATATTGATGTTTCCGGTTCGATCCACTTTGATCAGAGAGATCGTATGCGTGTGCTGACATTTCGAGGAGGCACGCTGACCGGACTCATCGCAGATTTTTACCTCAACGTGCACATCGCAGCGCTTGGTGGGTGCGTCCTGAGGCAGGAACGTGCCTGTCGTCACACGGGAGCCGCGCGCATCATTCCGGCACGCATCCGTCGCCACCAGACCGCTGTCCAGACAATACTGTACCTGTACCGTTTCCATGCTGAAGAAGCTTCTGGATTCCAGTCCCTCATGCAGCTTATCCATGACAAGTTTCCAGGCATTGGCCGCAGGGTTTACGGAGGTCGACAGCTTGATTTCCGCCTGATTGTCGTAGCCGACCCAAACCGCTGCGCAGTAATACGGCGTATAGCCGACAAACCAGCGGTCATAATCGTTCGTTGTGGTACCGGTTTTGCCCGCAACCGCCATATCCGGTATCTGGGCGATACGGCCTGTACCGTTATCCACTGCGTTTTTCAGCAGATTATTCATGTAATACGCAGTTTTTTCCTTCATGGCAACTGTGTATTCCGGATCGTTCGAGAGGATGGTCTTTCCGTTAGAATCCACCACTTTGGAATAGGTGGTGGGTTCCACATAGATGCCCTGATTCGGGAATGCGCAGTAGGCCGCCGTCATTTCCAGGACCGACACGCCCTTCGTCAGGCCGCCGAGCGCAAGCGGCGCGTAATCGACGTCGGAAAAGACACTGCCATTGATCTCTTCGGAACGCACAAGGTCCATTCCCAGATTCACGGTTGCAAAGGTAAAGGCGCGTTCCGGCGTGACAAGATCCAGAATCTTCACCGCAACCGTGTTCGTGGAGTTCTGCACAGCGCGCTTGACGGTCATACGGCCGGTGTATCCGCGCGACTGGTTTTTCGGCCAGGAGGTTTCCTCATCAAACGGGGAGTCATCAAATACAGACGCAGGGGTAATCAGCCCGTATTCCAGCGCCGGCGCATAGACCGTCAGCGGTTTGATCGAGGAACCGGGGGCACGTTTTGTCATGGTTGCACGGTTCCAGGCACGATTGACGGTTTTTTCACCGACGCCGCCCACCATGCCAAGCACCCGCCCTGTATACGGATCCATCACAACCATAGCGGATTGCAGAATCTGGGCGCTTTCCGTATCCGGGAAGCTCGATTCGTCCTGATAGATCTCATCCATGACAGCCTGCACCGAGAGGTCTACATTGGCGTAAATCTTATAACCGCCCGAATAGACAAGATGGGTTGCGGCTTTCTCGGAATATCCGTATTCCTCCATCAGATCCGCAATCACGTCGTTGATCACCTGATCGACATAATAGCTCTGCATTCTGGAGGAATCATCCGATGTATCTTCCTCTCCGCCGTAATACAGTTCCTCGTTGACGGCGGCAAGGTACTCTTCCTCCGTTTCGATCACGCCCTGATCGTACATCAGCTTCAGGATCAGCTCCTGACGGGATTTGTTGTGCTCCGGGTATTTCAACGGGTCATAATAGGTTGGGGAGCGGGTAATTCCAGCGATGGAGGCCGCCTGTGCCACCGTCAGTTCCGACGCGTGGACGCCAAAATAGGTATTGGCGGCTGTTTCAATGCCATAACAGCCGTGTCCGAAATAAACGGTGTTCAGATAATACTCCAGAATTTCTTCCTTCGTGTAGTTTTTCTCAAATTCCAGCGCACGCAGAATTTCCTGAATCTTACGCTGGACTGTTACATCGTCGTCGCCCGTGATATTCTTGATTAACTGCTGGGTAATCGTGGAGCCGCCGCCATAATTATCGCGGATCGGCACAACCATATTCACCATGGCGCCGATCGTGCGGATCCAGTCCACACCGTGATGCGAATAGAAACGGGAGTCCTCGACCGATACCAGGGCTTTGAACATATTTTCGCTGATATCCTCATAATCCACCCAGATGCGGTTTTCTTCGCTGTGCAGCTGCTCCAGCTCGATATATTCTCCGGTTTCACTGTCCGTTGCATAAACAAAGCTGGTTGCGTTCAGCGTCAGGTCAGAAAGGGAAAGGTTATCAATATACGGCCTGATATAGTTATCAATATAAAGTGCAAACACCGTCGCGCAGATTGCCGCCGTCACAACGCCTATGACCAGAATCGTCGCAAGAATCTTGACGATCCAGCCAAGCGCGCCGGTGAAAAACCAGGATGCTTTTTTAACAGAACTATATTTCAAGTTGGAGTCTCCTTTCCGCGGAAGGGTACTGCAAGAGAATTGTACCCGCTTTTCCTCATCCGAAACGCAGCGCGGCAAGCACGGGAACCCGTGCTGAAATCTGTAAAAAGCCGCGTTGCAGGCATATGTTGCATAGTTTAGTATACCATGTTTTTGTGAAAAATCCAACGGTATATTGTAAACACGTATAAGCCCGTCAATTATGGAAATGATTGTATGCGAGGAGGTGTCTCGCATGAAAAAAGACACTGTGCATGGCGGAAAAGCCCTGCAATATATTACGCTTCTGCTCACCACTGCTGCAATGATTCTGACCCTGCTTGCCATTTCCGTGATTGCGGGCAAAATGCCGCAAAAAAACGATCCGGGCCCGGCTGTCGATGCCGCCACTGAGTTAGACGTACCCCAAAGCAAAACCGTGTCGCTGCCTGGGAACCAATCGGCCTCCCATCCTTCCTGCTACACCATTTTGTTGTCGGGGAATGAAATTCGTCTCACATCAGCGGACACACCCGGCACTTATGTCGTTCTGGACGGAATTGATCCACGTACACTGCGCGAAGCAGACAGGGAAGTGCTGGAAACCGGTCTGCAGCTGAATTCCGAGGAAGCCCTGATCCGCTTTTTGGAGGACTTTGGAAGTTAAGCCGAATACTTTTTTACAGCGAAAGATTCTGGACAAATTTTCTTTTATCTTTTATACTGTTTATAGAATAGCGATATCCGTCGAGGCTTCACGCTTCCGTATGAAAAATCGCCCATGTAAACAATCCTGTTTCACATCGTTTCATCGTTCGCGATTCTTCATGTCCGGCAATACCGTGTAGGGGTATGCCAATTTCGATCATTCCTTTATTTGAGGAGAAACATTATGGAACTTGTGCGCTTGACAGCCCGCGATTTTGAGGAAGCAATCGATTTTCTGGACCTGGTTTTCAGTTCCGCGTATTGTCCCATGCATTTTGCGAAACTTCTCCCGCGCTGTTACCAGCCAACGGATGAATCCATGCGCTGTAATTTCGCTGTCCGCGAAAACGGCCGAATCCGCGCAATCGTCGGCCTTTTTCCGGCGGAAGTCCAGGCAGCAGGCACAACGCTTTCCTGGGCCGGAATCGGCGGTGTTTCCGCGCATCCCAATGACCGCGGCAAAGGCTGGATGAAGCTGCTGATGGCGCGCTGCATCGAGGAAATGCAGCAGGATAACGTGGACTTTTCCTTCCTGACCGGTCTGCGGCAGCGGTATCAATATTTTGGGTATGAAAAAACCGGCGGTATTCTGGAATACCAGATACAAAAAACCAACCTGCGCCACACTTTTCAAAATGCCGCTCCGGCGTCTGACCTGATTTTTGCACCGTTTTTACCGTCAGACACCGCATTTCTCGAAAAGGCTAAAAAAATGCACGAAACACAGCCCTTCTACTGCGTCCGTCCGGCTTCCGAATTTCATAATTTCCTGCTGTCAAACGGCATGAAGCCCTGGGTTGCCCGCCGTCAGGACGGCTCTATGGCCGGTTATCTGGTTACCAATGACAAGCAGGATCGCATCACCGAAATTTTTGCCGACAGCGTCGAGGATTTCACCGATATGATCCGGCAATGGTTTGAACAGCGCGGTATATTTGCAGCGAGGCTGTCTCTCGCGCCGTGGAAAACCGACTTCGCACGACGTGCCGGCTCCTTCGCAGAATCTTTTCAGATCGCCGACTGCGGAAACTGGCGTATTTATCATTGGGACAGAGTTACCGCGCCGCTTCTGCGTATCAAAAATGAAATGCAGCCGCTTTCCGACGGTTCCCTTGCCATCGGCATTGACGGATACGGCACTCTGGAGATCCATGTTGCCGGCGGACAGGTTGAATGCCTGCACAGCACAGCGGCCCCGGACGTTCAGCTGGATCCCTTTACTGCCATGCGCATCCTGTTCGGACAATTCCCGGCAGTTTTTGTCCGGGATCTTCCCGGATCTGTGCAAAATCTGGCTGCGTCCTGGTTCCCGCTGCCTCTGTGCTGGCTCCCGCAGGATTATCTGTAAGCTTTCCGGAAAAAAGACTCTTTTCGACTGGTTTTCTGCGTCAGTCAGAGCAAAATGCCGCTTTCTACCGGCAGGAACTACATAGATAACAAAAAACTCCCCGTATGTTAAACTCATATGGGGAGTTTTAATCTTTTCATCCTGTCACTCTGCGATTTTCGGCCAATGTCCTGGCAAACTCACGTGCGCCGCGTTCTGCCTCCGGCGAGCGAAACACTTCCGGCCCATCGGTATCCCGAACGGAATACATCCCGCAGTATTGCAGATTGGAATGTTCACACAGACGCTGCATCCCCAGTACGAAGGGCTGCGTTGCATACTCCCGCTCGTAACCGTGCGTCAAAAGCAGTGCAAGACGCTTTCCCGCCCAAAGAGAGCCCTGGGCCGTTCCATAAAATTTATTCAAACCATAGTGCCGGTCGAGAACCAGCTTCATCGACGTCGGACAATACCAGGCATAAATCGGTGCTGCAAGCACAATGCAGTCTGACCAGATCAGATCATCGGCTATCTGCTGCATATCATCGTGCAGCACACAGCCATATTGGCCCTGTACGTTCTGGCAGGCATAGCAGCCGCGACAGGGAAGAATCTGCTTATCTGCCAGCGTGATATAGCGCACCTGCGCACCGCATCGTTTCAATTCTTCCACAAACGGACGGCACAGCACCGCAGTGTTGCCTTGCAGGCGTGGGCTGCCCATCAGTATAGTAAATTTCATATCAGCATCTTCTTTTTTACATCAGCAGCTTTTCGATCCGCTCCGCCGTTTCAAGCGGCGTCAAATCGTCCGTAGTTATCTTTACGGTATTCAGATCGTCATAGAGCGGGAGTCGGGCAAGCGCACGTTCCAGCACATCCGGCATCCGCTTTCCGGCTGCGATATCGCCTTCTATCCGATTCGTCAGGGTTTCGGCCGAACAGACAAGCGAAAACAGATGAACCTTGCACACAGACAGGTCGAGCCGTGATAACAGATCGTCAAGGATCTTCTGCTGGTGCATCACCCAGCAAAAAATCACATTTTCATAGGCTGAGCAGTGCAGGAAGCTGTTCAACAGGTAGGTAATATTCTTCTCCACCATGGTCTTTGTCTCGTCCGTCACAACAAACGGGTCGGCATCCCAGCACCAGTCTCCATCCAGAAAAACCGCATTGGGCAGCAATTTTTTGAGAACAAGGCTCACCGCCGTCTTACCGACACCCATTGCGCCGCCAATCAAAATCAGATGTTTCATACAGGCATCATTCCTTCTGCAAACGCTGCGGACGCATCCGCGTTTCCGTCTGCGTGACGGTCGCGCGCCCGGATGTGATATTCAGAACACCATGCCGGATATCCTCAAAAATTCCTTCGGGGATCAGGATATCCAGTGTGACATCCTGCAAAAACTCCGTTTGCTCCACCGTATGCTCGAAGTCGCGCAGAAACGCGCGGATGATATCGTAATGCGGATACGCGCAGACAATCCGAACAGCTGCATAGGGCATCAGCACAGCAATTCCCGCGGCTTCCAGCGCCAGCTTGGCCGTATTCGCATAGGCACGGATGAGCCCGCCCGCGCCCAGCAGGATCCCGCCGAAGTAGCGCGTCACCGTACAGCAATAGCAGGTGAGCTCCTCGCGTCGAAAGATTTCGTAAACCGGCATCCCGGCAGTTCCCTTCGGCTCGCCGTCATCGGAAAAACGGGTGGCATTTTCCGATGCAATATCATATGCGTACACGACATGGCTTGCCTCATCATGCAGCTCGCGCACCATGGCGATCATTTCCCGTGCTTCCGCCTCGGAATACACGGTAAATACGTTGCCGATGAACCGCGACTTGCGCTCCACAAATTCGATTTCGCTGGCCTGATAGGGGAGTTTCGTACTCATGTCACCGCTCCTCGGTCCTCTTTGATATAAAACCGGATCCATCCAAGCGTTCTCGGCTCGCAGACTGCCAGAACGGAAATCACATCCGGCAGATATTCCACGTTTTCCACACGCGCATCTTTATATAAGACATCCAGTCGTTTTGCCTCGCTGTACGGCAGTTCCACCAACACTCTGCGGCGTCCTGCGCCAAGATGCCGGGCAATCAGCGTGCAAAGATCAGAGAGCCCCGCGCCCGTCCGCGCAGAAATCACAACCATATCGCTGCCGTGCGGCATCAATTCCACTTCCACAAGATCCGCCTTGTTGAAAACTTCAATGACCGGTGTTGTTTCAATGCCCAGATCGCGGATCTGACGGCGGACAACCTCCGCCTGCTCCTGCCAGCGCGGATTAGAAAGGTCAATCACATGAAGTAGCAGATCCGCATACTCCAGTTCCTCCAATGTGGCACGGAACGCATCGATCAGGTTATGCGGCAGTTTATGAATAAATCCAACCGTATCGGAAATCAGGATTTCCAGCGTGTCAGAGACTTTCAGTTTACGAATTGTCGGATCAAGCGTATCAAACAGACGGTTTTCCGCCTGGATACCGGCGTCCGTGAGTGCATTCAAAAGTGTGGATTTTCCTGCGTTTGTATATCCCACCAGCGCCGCAACGGGGATTTCGGTGTTTTCGCGGCGATGACGCCGCACCGCGCGTTCGCGCCGCACGTTTTCCAGCTCGGACTCTAATTTCTGTATCCTGCGGCGGATATGGCGGCGGTCCGTTTCCAGCTGCGTTTCGCCGGGACCTCGGGTACCGATCGGGCTGGAACCGCCGGAGGCCGTCTGGCGGACCAGGTGCGTCCACATACCGGTCAGACGGGGAAGCAGATAGCGGTACTGCGCCAGTTCCACCTGCAATTTACCTTCCGATGAACGTGCACGGTGTGCAAAAATATCCAGAATCAACGCCGCACGGTCCATTACACGCAGGCCGGTCAGCTTTTCTATCGCTGTGGACTGCGCAGGGGAGAGCTCATTATCAATAATCAGCAAGTTTGCGTCATGCAGCTTTGCCAGTTCCGCAATTTCCAGCAGTTTTCCCTCACCCAAAAGCGTCCGGGGCTCCGGAGAAGGACGGCGCTGCAGCACCTTTGCCGCGCAGAGTCCGCCTGCCGTTTTCAGCAGCTCTTCCAGCTCATCCAGCGTCTCATCGCTTGCATTTTCGTCAATCGGCAGAACCGGGGAGGCAAGTCCGGCAAGCACTGCCACGTCCTGTTTCGTAAAATTCTCTGTCGTCTGCAATCCTGCACCTCTTTTCTAATCCGTCTGTTTATGCATCGTGCCATGCATCGGCAAATTCCTGCAGCGACGGCCAGCGCTGCCCGCGTTCCGGGCGTATGGCGCGGTATGCCGCCTCATACTGCCGGGTCGAGAGTCTCCAGTTTTCCCGGCTGCAGGAATCTTTCCCGCTCCCAAACATCTCGAATGCCGCGGCGCCCATGCCAAATACACAGGTACGTTCATCAATTGTCGCGCCAAGGGTAAATTCCTCCGGCGACATAAAGCGGGAAGAGCCCCACATCCGTCCCATTCGATTGACGCAGGGCTGTTTCTGATAAAATTCAATGTCGCAGATATATGTTTTTTTGGCCTGCACATCATATAATACAGAACCGTCGTAAAAATCGACCGGCACATAGCCACAGGCCAGCACATGCGCATGAAAGCGCAAAACCGCATCATAAATCGCGCATTTTTCGTGGTCCGGCAATGCGGCAAACTGCGCGTGCTGCTCCGGATACATCCTGCCCCAGCAAATCGCATCCGTCCAGGGGAATACAAGCGCAATACCGCCGCCCACCTCGTCGCAGGAAATCAAATTGAGCAGATCGTCATGCCGTAAATCACGGTAAATCTGCGTGTTGCGGCGCGCACGCGCCATACTCTCGGCGGGGGAAGCCCCGCCGCGCGCAGTCACCGCGCCGGCGAACTTGATAAACAGCCGTTCTTTGCCGTTTTCCACTCCGAAACAGATATTTCCCGAGTCCTGATCGTCAAACACCTTGAAAACGCGCCCATAGGCAGATAAAAATGAAAAATCAAAGGGTTCTCCGATTTCAAAATACACACCGTCAACAGTTGTCCGCATTCGTCACGCCATCCTTTCAAAAAGTAAGAAGGCTGTATACCCGGAGTACCCATCGAAAAAGATAAAAAATAGCCGTTTGATACGCA
>JAHAYX010000042.1 GCA_018384365.1 Clostridiaceae bacterium | reverse complement strand
TTGATTTGCAGCGGTTATAAGGCTTTTTTGGCTCCTTTCCTACAACTGCTGTTCCATTCACCACAAATGAGCCGCAGTCATATGTATTAGGTGGGAGAAACCACCCTCTACATAGTAACTCTTGATTTTCAATGGACAAAGACTCTCCGGCTCGTTCATCCTCTTGCGAAAGACGGCAGTAGAGTGCTGTGATTTTGTTTGTTGCTCCGTTCATTTCTGAATCCTCCTTTGGTGGAGCAACTGTCAGTACAGGATTGGTTGCTTTTATTGTACCAAGAGACTCTGTATTTGTCATTCGGAATCCTCCATCTTTTCTGCAAACTTTTTGCTGGTAATACGCTCTAACTTGCGGACAAAGCTCTCTGTTCCCTCATAGCTGCCCGTGACGGTGTAAACCGTGCCGTGAATGATCTCGGTGACGGTCAATTCGGGAACCCAGAAAGCGGACAGGTTTTTCGCGCAGAGATGCCCGTCCTCGTTAAAGCAGCAGTTGCGCCGGGGATGATCGGACGGTAAGGGCTGCGGTTTGAGATACGGGTCTGGATTGGAGAAGTAATATTCCGCTGGCTCGTCGTGATCCGCCTTTTCCCATTCCTCGATTTCTGCCAGCAGATCAGGGTCGATCTCGTGTTCAAATGGTTTGTTCTCGTTCATAAGTACCTCCTGATTTTCTATTCAAATTAGCGTTCAATTTCCTGCTTTTTCTGCCGCGTCGCGGTGTTTTGACGCTCCTGCTCATGCTGCACCTCGTAGATGTTGTAGTGAATCGCCCAGAGCTTTTTCGCGTCGGCATGGAGCGGCGAAAGCTCCGTCTGAATGTCTTTGTATTCCTGCTCCAACTGCACGCGCTCCCTACGCCATGCGGTGATGGGCAGCTTGCCATCCTTGAAATACGACTTTAATTTGCGCTCTGCCATGTAGAACGTCCGCAGTTCATCGTCGTGTTCGGATTTGTATTTCTGCCGGGATTTCTCAAATCGGATGTTTTTCAGCTTGTCGGCAACATGCTTCCCGGTTTTGTAGTAATCCACCATCCGCAGCAGTTCGTCCACTTCTTTGATACGGGCTTGCTTTGACGATGCCAACTTTTTCAGCGTGTCGATCTTGTCCTGCATGGCGTGAAGTGCGTTATCCAGATCGTCCACAGTGTAAAGGTTTTTGGATTGCAGAAAGCTAAACGCCTCGGCATAGCGCTGCAAATTGGCGTTCTTCGCCTTATTGCTGTACGCGCCCTTGTTGCGATTGGCGCAATGCAGCGCCAGCAGATCGTTCAGCGTGGGCGGCTGGGGCCTGGCAAGCTCAGCTTTTACGTCCTTCAGCCAACCGATCAGCGCGGCGATTTTCTCTTTTGCTTCCCGCAGCAGCGCGTTGGTTTTCCGAATGAAGCGGTTGAGATCGCCCTTGTCGGTGCGGATGCCCTTTGCCTCCATTGCCCGGACGGTGGGACCTTCGTGCTGGGTTGGAATCTGCTCCACACCCTGACGGGCAAAGCTGCGATGGTCGATGCGACAGTCAAAGCCCTTTTCGGCAAACTTGGCATTGCACATCTCAGCCCATGCCTGCCGCCATGCTTCCAGCGTTTCGGGTTTGCCCCAGTCCGTCGTAGAAACGGCGTTGAACACATAATTGCCCGCCTCGTCCAGAACACGCTCGCCGTGTTCGTCCAGCACATATTCCCGCCGCTGCTTATTGCCCCACCTACCGTTCGGCTCAATGGGACGGATGGGACACATGACATGAAAATGCGGATTAGAAATGCCGCCGTCCTCCTTATCGGGCGAGTGAACGGCGAAGTCCACTATTATGCCACGGCTCACAAAGTTCTCCAACAAAAATTGCCTTGCCAGAGCGATGTTCTCCTGCATGGAAAACTCATTCTGCAAGGCAATGTCAAAGCTGTAGGCAAGCTGCGCTTTCTTCCCACGCTCGGCTTTCTCTACGGCGTTCCATAGGGTCTGGCGGTCTGCGTATTCGGGCGGTGCATGGGACGGCAGGAGAATGTCGGAGCAGATCACGCCGCCTTTTCGGGTGTAGTCGCTGATCTCGCCGTAGTATTCACTGTGCAGCTTTTCCCCGGCACGGTAGGCGGCAGCAGCCACAGCAGATTGCCCCGCGCTGCGCTTGATCTGCGTCACATGAAAATGAAATAACGCGATACTCAGTCACCTCCCGCATGATCTCTGACGGTTTTTGTGAGCAATCTTTGCGTGTCTGTCAGCGCAAAGACCTGTTCGGCAAAAGCATAAAACGCGCTTTCGCTCAAATCCTTTGTCTGCGGTGCGACGCTCTCGATGGCTGCACCACGGGTGATAAGCCGGTGCGCCCGCTTGCGCCGTTCTCCCTTTTCGTAGTAGGCGGCGCGGTTTTCAAGCCGCTGGACCTTGTGCTGCTCCTGCGCAAGCTGCTGTTCGATTTTCTCTTTCTCGGCTTGCAGCTTCTCAAATTCTTTTTCGTGCATGATTACAACCTCCTGACTGATATAAAAATGGATACAAAAAGACCGCCTACGTTTTCAGTAGACGGTCTTGGTAACGATATGGATTTTCAGGCTTTGCGGCGG
>JAHAYX010000034.1 GCA_018384365.1 Clostridiaceae bacterium | reverse complement strand
GTCTGCCCGGTTCATACGGACACTCGGCATATACACAAAACCGATATTTCCAGTGCGGACGGTAGAAGTGGCAGGTGTTACAGTCCTCATGCTCGGTGCAGCCGTTCTCGTACCGGTCAAATCCGGGCTTTCCCTGCATGAGCGTTTCAAATGCGCGGCTTTTACCGCTCATAAAGTACATTCCGGCTGCGCCTCCTTTCTGGATTTGGGCAGAAAAAACGCCGCAGACTTCTTTCAAAATCTGCGGCGTTGCGGGATGCGAAAAGGGATGCTGCCTTGCGGTAACATCCCTTTTGTCGCTCGGTTATTCAATTTTTGAGCTAACCTGTTTGCCCACTGCCCTTAAAAGCGTTGATTTTACTGGATTCTTGCTTGTTTTCTTATGTCAACGCTCTTAAGAGAGGCCATTTTTTGTTCGGCGTGAATTCGTTTGTCTTTCCATACAAATAGTTTTGCGCTCGGCGTACTGAAAGCTTGGTAAAAGAACTGCTTCCGGTTTGTCTGACTGATTTCTTGTTAGAGAAAGTGGACCAATTTTGTAAGCTTAGTACGATAAGTCATGGCAACGCGATACAGTTCTCACCTTTTTTGATCCCAGCCCACTTGACAGAATCGTTCCTGTTCCATAAAATAGACATCCCAACAGAAAAACCTCAGGAAGTTGTGCCATGAAACATTTCATACATTTGAATGACTTTACCCGACAGGAAGCAGTACATATTTTTGCCTTGGCTGACAAACTGAGGCAGAACGCAGGGGCAGCAAGACTCCTTTCAGGAAAGACAATCGTCCTGTTCTTCCCAGAGAGCAGTATCAGAACACGCGTTTCGTTTGAAAAAGGCATCCAACAGTTGGGCGGAAACACCATTTTATTTCCACCGGTTGCTTTGGATAAAAAGGAAGACCTTCGCGACGTCATAGGCTACCTTGAGAACTGGGCGGATATGCTCATTGTCCGTCATCCCGATTTGTCGTTACTGACGCACATGGCACAATATTCGCATATTCCCATCATCAATGCCATGACCGCCGTCAATCATCCGTGCGAGATCTTATCTGACCTGTATTCCCTCTCGAAGCGCTATGATGATTATCTCGAAAAGCACTACCTTTTTGTGGGACCAAAAGGGAACATCGGCAACACCTGGAAAGCGGCGTCAGAATGGATGGGCTTCCCTTTTACGCAGTGTTGTCCGAAGGGATATGAAATTGAGGGTGCAAACGTCTGTTATGAGATAGACCGGGCTTTCACAGGACAGGATATTATTTGTACGGATTCCATTCCTTCGGCAGCCAGTGAAAATTTTAAAGGCTGTCAGGTAACGTTGGAACGGCTGAAACATGCAAATGCAGGTGTCTGCGTCAATCCGTGTCCGCCGTTTTTCAGGGGCGAAGAGGTCGCGGCAGATGTGATCGACAGCAGCTATTTTGTGGGGTACGAATTCAAAAAGCACCTGCTGGAGGTGCAGCAGGCAATCATCTGTTATCTCCTGAGCTGTATGTAACATCGCTGTGTACAAAGATACCGGAATATCGTTTTTTCCCGAAACACGTGCAATTAGCCAATTTTTTTGTTATACTGTGTTTTGTCAGGAACAACATGGCACAGGTTTTTCCTTCTCGCACGCAAACAGGACAAGCAGCTGTCGTGTTTCTTCCGATATACTGTCAGTGTCGCGAGGGTTCGTCCTTTCAGCGAGTGAAAAATATGGGAAATGAGGGAATAAAATGGAAATTGTGCCGACTTTGAACTTTGCCGGCGGCTGCCGGGAGGCCATTCATCTGTATGAAAAGGCGTTCGGTGGGAAAATCAACTGCCTGCTTTCCTATCGGGAAGCCGACGATCCCGCATACAATCCGCTTCTGACAGAAGACCAGAAGGATTGGATTTACCATGCCGAGCTTCTTCTGGGCGATATACGGATCATCATGAGCGATCACGTGGATATCGACTTCACCACCTGCTATACCAACTTCCTCACGGTCATGTATGATACAAAAGAGGAGGTCGAGCGGGCCTATGAAGTGCTGCGGGAAGGAAGCCAGACCATTTATCCGATACAGGAAACGCCATACAGCACCTGCCGTGTGGTATTTGTCGATAAATTTGGCATCCGCTGGGGAATCATGACCGAAAAATAAGGTTTTCGCGCGCAAATGCCGAAAATAAAACAATTTATGAATTGGGAGGATACAGCATGAAAGAATGGAAAAACATCCTGTTTAAAACTGTGGAGGAACGCCGGCTTTATCTGGATCTCTTCATGCCGGAGAATGCCGTCACGCCGCCCATCATCATGTGGGTACACGGCGGCGGCTGGAACGAGCTGAATCGCACCTGGAGCCTCGTCATGCCCATGTTGGAAAAGGGCTACGCCATCGCATCGGTGGACTATCGCTATTGCGACGAAGCGCCCTTCCCTGCTCAGATGCTGGATCTGAAGGACGCCATCGTCTATCTCCGCCGGCACGCCGGCGAATATGGCTATGACGGCAGCAAACTGGTCCTCTCCGGGGATTCCGCGGGCGCACACCTGGCCTGTCTGGCCGGTTTGTCGGAAGGAAACGGCGCATGGGAAAAGCCGGGCGAAGATTACAGCGTGCAGGCCATCATTGACATCAGCGGACCGGCTTCTCTCGGTGACGTTGTTCCGCCGGAGGCAAAGGCCGGCGATCTCGGCTCCATCGAAAAATTGCTGGACGCTCCCTGTGACTCGAAGGCCTTTTATGCAGCTGCGGCAGCGGCCAGTCCGCTCACATATATCCGCGGCGGCGAGCCGCCTGTGCTCATCGTTCACGGCTCCGAAGATCCTATTGTCGCCGTAGCGCAGGCCAGAAAGCTGCGCAATGCGCTGGAAGCAGCCGGGGATGCCGTGCATCTGTACTACGTACCGGGCGGCCTACACTCCATGGGTGGCGAGCTGTTGTATGCGGTCATGGACGAATTTCTGCGCTACTATCTGAAGGGAGAAAAAACCGTGACAGAGCCCAAGGTTCTGGCGGAGCATTACCGCGCAAGAGCTTGATTCGCTTTCAAAAACGAATAAAAAGGCCGGCTGATGAAAAATCAGCCGGCCTTTTCAGCGCATATTTGTGCGTTTGGACTGCCTGACGCAGCAGTTTGACCGGTGTATTTTTTCACAGTAGCTCCGTAAAATAACGCACTGGGCCTGAAACAAGTTCCTTCCCCGCAGCCGCAAGCTTTCTGTGTTTCCGGCATTTCCGGCGTTGATCCCGGTGCGCGTATGTGATAAAATTCAGTTATCGTTTCCGATGTTTCCATCACAATCATTTATAGCAAGGAGGGAACAGCAGATGGATCCCCGGCTTCAGACCTTTCTCATGCTCTGCGATACACTGCATTACCGAACGGCCGCAGAACGCTTGCATATTACGCAGCCCGCTGTCACGCAGCACATAAAAGCACTGGAATCCGAGTATCACTGCCAGCTTTTCCGCTATCAGGGGCGCGTTTTAACTCTGACCCGTGAAGGCGGTCTGCTCCGCCGCTATGCGCAGGAGGCCTTTCGACGTGAAAAGGATCTGCGGGAAGCACTGCTGCCGCCGGAGGAAGTGGTTTTGCACATCGGCGCAACAAAAACAATCGGCGCGTACGTGCTGGACAGCCTGCTCGTCCCTTTTTTGGCCGATCCCACACACCGGGCGGAGGTTTATGTGGACAACACGGCAGTCTTACTGGATATGCTGGATCATAACCGGCTCGATTTTGCATTTATTGAGGGTTTTTTTGAAAAAACGGCTTATCATTGCCAGCTTTTCCGGCGGGAACCCTTTGTTGGCATTTGTGCGCAGACGCATCCCTTTGCGGGCCGTGAAGTTCCGCTGGAATCCCTGTTTTCAGAAACGCTGCTGCTGCGGGAGCCAGGAAGCGGTACGCGCGCCATACTGGAACAGGTCCTGCAGGAGCAAAACGCCTCCTGCGCACAATTTGCACGCACCATTGTGCTCAGCGATTTTTCCCTGATTGCAGCACTTGCGGCCGCGAATGCCGGTATTTCGTTTGTTTACCAGGCCGTAGCGGACAGATATCCGCAACTGTGCACCTTCACGCTCTGCGGCACGCAAATTGTGCGGGAATTCAACTGTGTCTGCCTGAAAAATACGGAATCACCCGCAAAAATCAATCATTTTCTTGCTGCGCCGCAGTAAATACGCCGCAGACGCTTGAAAAATCCAACCATTTGTGGTATTCTCCTAAGCGTTTCAGAAAAGTTTTCCTTTTTCTGAAAAAACCAAATAAAGGACTCAACTGTTATGAAAGATGGATTTGTCAAAATTGCAGTCGGGCGGCCGGACATCCGTGTTGCCGATTGTTCATACAACGCCGCGCAAATCATTGCCCTGATTGACCGTGCCGCAAAGGAAGGAGTGGGCGTTCTTGCCTTTCCGGAGCTTTGCATCACAGGCTATACCTGCGGCGACCTTTTTCTGCAGGACGCGCTGATTCGCGCAGCCGAAGCTGCTTTACTTGAAATTGTGCATGTCAGCAGCGCTTCTTCCATGCTGATTCTGCTTGGCCTCCCGCTGGAACACAACGGAAAACTGTATAACTGCTGCGCCGCGGTCTGTAACGGAAAACTACTCGGTGTCGTACCAAAATCCCATCTGCCAAATTACGCGGAGTTTTATGAAGTCCGCCACTTTTGCCCCGCTCCGGCGGAGATGTCCACTCTTCTTCTGGACGGACAGACCGTGCCATTCGGCACACACCAGCTGTTTCACTGTACAACCCTACCGAAGCTGACGGTTGGCGTGGAGATCTGCGAAGACCTGTGGAATCTCACGCCGCCCTCCCTGTCGCTTTGCAAAAACGGCGCCACGCTGATCGTCAATCTGTCCGCGTCACCTGAAGCCATCGGCAAAATGGACTACCGGCGCACGCTGGTTTCCTCCGTCTCGGCACAGGCCATTTGCGCCTATGCCTATGCCTGCATAGGAAACGGCGAATCCACGGCCGACGTTGTCTTTGCGGGCCACAGCCTGATCGCGGAAAACGGCATTGTGCTTGCCGAGTCCTCGACGTTTTCGGAAACGCAGCTGCTGTGTACGGAAATTGATGTGGCCCGTCTGGCCTTTGAGCGCCGCCGTATGACGACTTATCCGGCAGCGACGTCTGAGTATACCACCACACCGTTTTCGCTGCCGGTGACCGATCTGACGCTTACACGGATGGTGGATCCGCACCCCTTTGTGCCTTCCGGCATGGCGGATCGCGACGCACGCTGCGAACTCATTCTGGCAATTCAGTCACAGGGACTGCGCAAACGACTGGAACATACCGGCAGCCGCACCGCCGTGCTCGGCATATCCGGCGGTCTGGACTCCACGCTGGCGCTTCTTGTCACCGTGCGTGCATTCGACCTTCTCAAGCGGCCGCGTACGGATATCATCGCCGTCACCATGCCCTGCTTCGGCACCACCTCCCGCACGAAATCCAACGCTGTGCGTCTGTGCGAGGAACTGGGTGTCACGCTGCGGGAGATCAACATTACAAAAGCCGTGCGCCAGCATTTCACGGATATTTCGCACGAGGAATCCAACACAAACGTTGTGTATGAAAACGCACAGGCACGCGAGCGGACACAGATTCTGATGGATCTTGCAAACGGCAGCGGTGGTCTCGTCATCGGCACCGGCGATCTGTCGGAACTGGCGCTCGGCTGGGCAACCTACAACGGCGATCATATGTCCATGTATGCCGTGAACTGTTCCGTACCGAAAACGCTGGTCCGCCACATTGTCGGTTATTATGCTGCCGCCGGCGGCGGCACGCTGCAGGCTGTTTTGGAAGACATTCTGGCAACGCCTGTGTCGCCGGAGCTGCTTCCCGCCAAAGACGGAGAAATCTCCCAGCGGACGGAAGATCTGGTCGGGCCGTATGAACTGCACGACTTCTTCCTCTATCACCTGGTGCGCTGCGGCGATGAACCGGCGAAGATCCTCCGGCTGGCCGACCGGGCATTTTCCGGGACTTTTGATCATGCCACGATACTCCGCTGGCTGAAAATATTTATCCGCCGTTTCTTTGCACAGCAATTCAAGCGTTCCTGCCTGCCGGATGGTCCCAAGGTCGGTTCTGTGGCGCTTTCCCCACGCGGAGACTGGCGAATGCCGTCGGACGCCTCCGCGGCCGTTTGGCTTTCTCAGCTGGACAATCTGAGCTGACCCCGGATATACGGAAAAAACCCGTCAAACGAAATTGTTTGACGGGTTTGCTTTTCGGAATTTAATTGTTATGTTCTCTGTCCTGACGTTCCTGCTTGGCTTTCAGTGCATTTTCAAAGGATTTATGCTCTCCTTCGATTGAATAGGCAATATTGATTGCATGGTCGGCACAGCGCTCCAGGTCCGTCACCATATCGGTGAACATGATGCCGCCGCGCGGATCGCACTTTCCTGCCATCAGGCGCTTGACATGGTTTTCAATCATCGTATCCTGAAGCTCGTCCACTTCCTCCTCCTCCGCAGAAGCGATGTTCAGACGGTCAAAGGACTCGTGTTCGTAAATATCCAGGGAAAGTTCCACCACATCCAGCGTTTTTGCGGAAATCTCGCGCAGTTCCGCAATGCCTTCCTCTGAAATATCGGAATTGCGGTCGATGGCAATTGAGGCATATTCGGATATATTCTCCGCATGGTCGCCAATCCGTTCAATGTCGTTGACCACGTGGAACATCATGCCCAGCTTCTCCCGATCTGGCTGAGAAACATCCAGCGCACGCAGTTCCACCAGCCAGCCTGTGATTGCATGGTTCAAGTAGTTGATGGTCTGTTCCACCTCTAAAACGCGTTTGGCTTTGTCTGCGTCCAATTCAAAGAACGCTTCCATCGACAGACGCAGGTTGGACCGAACCAAATCGCCCATGCGGCAAATCTCACGGCGTGCCAGCGGCGCGGCAAGCGCCGGCGTCTGCAGGACGTTGCGGTCGAGGTACATCAGCTGATTGAGTGCGGCATTTTCGTCCTTTCCGCCGATCAAACGCTCCGTGATACGCACAATCAGCTTGGAACCCGGCGTAAGAAGCAGTGCCGCCACGATGTTCATAATCATGTGCAGGTTTGCAATCTGACGCGCCACATTGCCGGGCGACAGATTCTCAATCCACGTCAGCGTTACCGGCAGCAGGACAATTACAAGCGTTGCCAGCGTGATCTTGATGATGTTATAGAAGAGGTTCAAAAAAGCCGCGCACTTTCCGTTTCGTCCGGAAGAAAGTGAAGCCAGAATACCTGTGATACATGTGCCCAGGTTCATACCGATCACGATAAAGGCCGCGGCATGGAAGCCGATCAGTCCCTCAGAAGCAAAAGCCTGCATAATCGCGATGCTGGCAGAAGAGCTTTGCACCACGGCGGTAAAAATCGTACCCGCCAGGATGGCCAGAACAGGGTTATCAAAGCTCACAAGGAAATCTGTCAATACTTCGTTCGTACGAAGCGGTTCGACAGACTCGCTCATCAGCCGCATCCCGAGGAAAATAATGCCAAACCCCAGAATGATCATGCCGACATTCTTCATGATCTTCTTTTTTCCGAAAACAACCGGCAGCATACCGATAAACAGGATCAGCGGCGCAACGGAGTCAATTTTGAACGCAATAATCTGCGCCGTAATGGTTGTACCGATATTCGCGCCAATGATTACATTCATCGCCTGCGGCAGCGTCATGAGTCCCGCACTGACAAAACTGACGACCATGACCGTTGTTGCAGAGGAACTCTGTATCAACATCGTCACACCGGTGCCAATGCAGATGCCGGAAAGCGGATTTGTTGTTGTTTTTTCAAGCAGAGTGCGCAAATTGTCGCCGGCGGTCTTTTCAAGACCTTCCTGCATAATCTGCATACCGAACAGAAAGAGGCCCAGCCCCCCGAGGAACATAAAAATTGTCAGGATGTCCATAGGAACTCCTTATCCGTCAAAATTCAGGCTGTTACACGTACAAACTGCCACAATTTTCGAGTAAATATTAGAAGAAAGGACCGGCGGTTACAACCGGCCGGCCCTATTCTTTTAATACTTAAACTTTTTCTTCTTCGCGCGAGCCGCTTCGGACTTTTTACGTCTTTTAACGCTGGGGCTTTCGTAATGCTCCCTCTTGCGGAGTTCAGACATAACACCAGACTTAGCGCAAGAACGTTTGAATCTGCGGAGCGCACTGTCTAAAGATTCATTCTCTTTTACTCGGACTTCCGACACTTAACTTCCCTCCCCCCGCTGCGGCAAGAAACCGCAATTGCGATTCCCGCAAGAATCACCAAATATATTATAGCTATACGCACATGAATTGTCAAGCACAGAATCAATTATTTCACAACAATATTTATAATTTTCCCAGGCACGACAATTTTTTTCACAATTTCCTTGCCTGCGATGGCAGCCGAGATGCGGTCATCCGCAAGCGCGGCGGCAAGTGCGTCCTCACGGGACACGTCACGCGGGAGCGTAACCGTTCCGCGGAGACGGCCGTTTACCTGCACAGGCAGCTCCACTGTGTCGCGAACCATCTTGGCTTCATCATATTCCGGCCAGGGTTCGAACACCAGCATTTCCTTGTTGCCCAGCATCTCCCAGAGTTCCTCCGTGATATGCGGTGCAAACGGATTCAGGAGCTTGACCAGCGTCCCGTACTCTGCACGGTTGCAGCCCTTTTCATAGAAGTCGTTGACCAGTGCCATCATCGCCGCAATCGCGGTGTTGAACTTCATATTCTCAATGTCTTCGGAGACTTTCTTGATCGTCTCGTGCATGAGATGCACATTTGCGCCGTACTCGTCGCCCGGCTGAACCTGGTCGTAAAGCGTCCAGACACGGTCGAGGAAGCGGCGGCAGCCCTTGATCGCAGCCGTTGACCACGGTGCGGTCTTTTCAAAGTCGCCGATGAACATTTCGTAAAGACGCAGCGTGTCCGCGCCGTACTCCCCGATTACGACCATCGGGTCGATGACGTTGCCGCGGGACTTGGACATTTTTTCGCCGTTTTCGCCCAGAATCATACCGTGGCTTGTGCGCTTGGCATACGGCTCGTCGTTCGGGACTACGCCAATATCATGCAGGAACATATTCCAGAAGCGGGAATAGAGCATATGCAGCGTTGCGTGCTCCATGCCGCCGTTGTACCAGTCCACCTGGCCCCAATATTTGATTGCTTCGGGCGAGGCAAGTTCCTTATCATTATGCGGATCCATATAGCGCAGGAAATACCAGGAAGAACCCGCCCAGTTCGGCATGGTGTCCGTTTCACGCTCGGCAGGGCCGCCGCAGTGCGGGCAGGTGACTTCCACCCAATCACGAACCTTGGCAAGGGGGCTCTCGCCATTGTCAGTCGGTTCATAGCTCTCCACGTCCGGCAGACGCAGCGGCAGATCCTCCTCGGACAGCGGTACGAAGCCGCACTTCGGGCAGATCACGATCGGGATCGGCTCGCCCCAGTAGCGCTGACGCGCAAACACCCAGTCACGCAGCTTATAATTGACCTTCGGCTCACCGATGCCCTTTTCCTTCAGGTAGGCAGTGATCGCCTTTTTGGCGTCCGCAACCTCCATACCGTCCAGGAAGCCGGAATTGACCATCTTGCCGGTCGCAACATCGGTGAAGGCTTCATTCTGCACGTCGCCGCCCGCGACCACCTCAATAATCGGCAGGCCAAACTTCTTTGCAAACTCCCAGTCGCGCGTGTCATGCGCCGGAACGGCCATGATGGCGCCGGTACCGTAGTTCATAAGTACATAGTCGGAAATGTAAATCGGAATCTCGCGGCCGGTGACCGGGTTAAACGCGGCAACGCCCTCCAGGCGCACGCCGGTCTTGTCATGGTCCAGTTCCGCACGCTCAAAGTCGGATTTACGCGCAGCTTCCGCCTGATAAGCACGGATCGCGTCCATATTGGAAAGCCGGTCTTCCCACTTTTTGATGTACGGATGCTCCGGCGACATGACCATATAGGTCGCACCGAAGAGGGTATCCGGACGCGTGGTATACACGCGGAGCTTATCGCCCGCAGTCGTCTCGAAATCCACCTCTGCGCCTTCGGAGCGGCCGATCCAGTTGCGTTCCGCCAGCTTCACGCGCTCGATATAATCCACAGTGTCCAGACCGTCGAGCAGGCGCTGTGCATATTTGGTGATGCGCAGCATCCACTGGCTCTTTTCCTTGTGAATCACTTCGCCGCCGCAGCGCTCGCAGTGGCCTTCGACCACTTCTTCGTTCGCCAGTACGATTTTACAGGAGGTGCACCAGTTTACGGTCATGTTCTGCTTATAGGCCAGACCGTTTTTATACATCTGCAGGAAAATCCACTGCGTCCACTTGTAGTATTCCGGGTCCGCGGTGGAAATCTCACGATCCCAGTCAAAGGAAAAACCGATTGCCTTGGTCTGCTCGGTAAAGTGGGCAATGTTGTCGTGCGTCACTTTTGCCGGGTGCGTATGCGTCTTAATGGCATAGTTCTCTGTCGGCAGGCCAAAAGCGTCCCAGCCTATCGGGAAGAGCACATTATAGCCCTGCATTCTGCGCTTACGCGCAACGATATCCAGCGCCGTATAGGGTCTCGGATGTCCGATGTGGAGTCCCTGGCCTGACGGATACGGGAACTCAATCAGCGCATAATACTTTGGCTTATCTCCGCCGGTTTCGGCGTGGAAGGCCTTGGTTTCTTCCCATTTTTTCTGCCATTTGCTTTCAATCGGTTGGCTTTCGTACTTCATATTACCTCTCCGTCCCCTCCGCAGCAGTCCGGTCAGCATCCGACCACAGTCTGTTCAGAGAATAGAATTGTCTTGTATCTCTATGGAAAATATGGACAACCATAAATCCATAATCCATCAGAATCCAGTTTGCTGCGCTGTAACCCTCGATATGATGCGGGCGCAGGCCGTACTTCGTCTCCATATCATGCTCCACTGCCTCGGAAAGCGAGCGGATATGCGTTGTGGAGCCGCCGGTGCAAAGGATAAAATAGTCCGCCATCGTGGTCAGCTTTGCAACATGCAGGATCTCAATCTCCGTTGCGCGCTGATCTTCCAGCGTTACTGCCGCAGATTTCACATACTGTTCGATTTCCTGCTCAGTCATGTTCTCATTTTTACTCATATCATAGCCCCCACTCTATTCTGCGGTATTCAAGGCCGTTATCGGCTTTGTATACGGGTTATACTTTTCATTGATGAGCGCCAAAGCCTCTTCTTCGTCCACTACGTAATCCGCGCCGCTGATGTGGCCGGGGATCATATCGACGGAAAACCCTTCAAAATCCATGCCGATGCATTGGATGCCCAGCCAGACGATTTCGGAAAGCTTGAAATCTGTTTCCAGATCATCATAAAAGATCTTCGCCAGCTTCGGCACGTTCCAAAGTGTCTGTGCGGACATCAGTTTGTTCGCAAGCGACAGAAATACGGTCTGCTGTGCGCGGATACGGCCCAGGTCCGCGTCCGGATACCCCGCGCGATAGCGCATAAACATCAGCGCCTGTTCTCCGTTCAGGGTCTGCTGGCCCTCCTTCAGATCTATCACCATATCATCGGCCACATAGTACATATCCATCGGCACATACACATCCACGCCGTCAATGGCGTCGATGATGTTTTTAAAGTCACCGTAATCGAGTACCACGTAATTATCCGGGGTGAAGCCGATCGTGTTGGTGATTTCGGTCAGCATCCGCTCGCTTCCGCGGTTATGCGCGGCGTTGATTTTATGCACGGAACCGTCTGCCATATAGGCCCGCGTGTCACGCGGGATACTGAGCACATTGACCGTGCCGTTTTTTGTGTCAATTGCCGCAAGCAGGATGGTATCCGTACGCGTGCCGTCGTAGTCCGTGCCGGCTACGAGCACCGTGTACACACCGTCGCGCCGATCCTTGCCGGAAACATCCGGCGCAGTACCGTTTTCGGTATCGCCGCCGGAGGCCAGCTTGTCCCGTATCCCCGAAAGCATCGTTTCACCGATTTCCGGACGGTACACGAACGAGACAAACACAACGCTCAGCACCGTTAAAATGCAAAGTGTCACGCAAAAGGTCAGAAAAAAGCGATAGCCCGCAGACATCGTATGTCTGGTGTGTCTTCCCTTACTCATAACTGCTCAACCATTGGACGCGGAATCATCCTCGTCCGAATCACTGCCGGAACCGGATATCCAGCCCGGTACCTGCGTTTCGGTATCCTCCGCTTCGTCCGGCTCTGTGGAATCGTCTTCCGCATCGGTGACGGCCGACTGCTGCGTGCTGACGGAGACCTCTTCAACAGGGACTTCCGCCAGATTCAGACGGGTGATTTTTTCCGTATAAGGGTTATAGTATTCGTTCACAAGCTCTAAAATTTCACTTTCGCTGGGCAGGACATAGGAAATATTATTGATGTAGCTTGCCGTATGCGGAATGGTGTTGGTCACAACATCATCCGTATTCATCGTGACATAGTTGGTGCCGATCCAGATCAGTTCGCCAACTGTCATGTCCGTCTGGACATTCTGCGCGATAATCGACGTCAGCGAAGGCAGCTTCAGGATGGTCGCCGGCGTTGCAAGCTGCTCAATCACAGCCTTGTACACCTGCTGCTGCACGCCAATGCGGTCAATATCCGCGTTTGCATAGCCGCGGTAGCGCATCAGCATCAGGGCATGCTCGCCATCGAGCAGCTGACGGCCTGCTTTCAGGTCGATCAGCATATCGCCGGTGTTTTTATACATATCCTCCGGCACATCCACTTCAATGCCGCCAATGGCATCCACAATTCGCGTGAACGCCGAGAAATTCACGATCACATAGCGGTTGACTTCATAGCCTACCAGGTTTTTCACTTCTGTGATCAGTCTGTCCATGCCGCCCCGGCCATATGCGGAATTGATTTTATGCGTTTCACCGTTGGCCGCACGGGAAATGGTATCGCGCGGGATATTCAGTATGGCAACGGATTTTTGATTCGTATCAAAGGTAGCTACGACGATGGTATCCGTCAGCTGGCCGGAGACATCCGTTCCGACGACCAAAACGGTGAATACACCGTCCCGCTGGGCAACGCCGGTTAAATCAATCTCCTGCGCCTGTTCCGCAATCATAGCCTGCAGCTGTTCCAGTTCCTCCTCGGTCAAATCCTCTGCATCCAGATTGGCGGGCAAGTTGTTTTCTATCACGACCGGCGTATCCGCCGTGCCGTCGTCCTCCGGTGCAGCAGCCTCGGGCGGTTTGACGAACACCTTCCAGTAAATCGCACCCGCAGAGCCCAGAATTGCAAACACGGCCAATACACAGAGAAACACAAGCAGTCCCCGGTAGGATCTGCGCTTTTTACGTTTCGGGGGGATATACGGCCCCACTACACGACGGTTTTCGCCGCCGTGCTCATGCTGATGATTATCCATGGAATTGCCTTTCAATTATCAGAACGCGCGGCCGATTCCACCATGTCGTTATATGCCGCAATGGTGATCGGATGGATCGGCCTCGATTTTTTCAGATTATAGATCACACATTCCGCCGTTGCGCGCAGCACGGCTGCATCCAAATCGCGGTAAGCAAGCTCCCGGGTCTCTTCCAGGCCCTTAAAGTCACGCGAGGGCTCGATATAATCGGCAAGATAGAGGATCTTTTCCAATTTCGTCATGCCGGGACGCCCGGTCGTGTGATACCGGATTGCGTGCACAACGTCCTCGTCCGCGCCGTATTCCGCGCGGGCAACCGCGGCGCCTGTAACCGCATGGGCAAGCGCCGGAAAACGATCGAAATCACTGTCTACAAGTATATCGTACTTTTGGACAAATTTCAACTGTTCAATATGTGAATATTGCTTGGTGATATCATGTAAAAGTGCGGCAAAACGCGCTTTTTCCTCATCCTCGCCCCAACAGCAGGCAAGTTTTGCGGCTGTTTTTTCGCAGCCGAGGATATGGGCCGCACGTCCGGGCAGTTTTTCCCCGATCATGCGGCGCAGAGCATCCAAATCAGGTTTCACGATATAACCCCTTTTCCTTAATATACGCAAAAACGCCCTCCGGCAGCCATTTTTCCGTTCCGTGATAGAGACCTTCCCGGATCTGGGAGGACGAAATGGGAATCGGCTCCGTTTCAACCAGATCAATTCCCGCTCCAAACCGGGCCGCCAGGCTTTCCGCATGACGGGCAATCCGGTCGGTATCGCCCGGGTCCCGCGCAAGCGCGGCCACACGGCACAGCGCCAGAATCCGCTCCGGATGGTACCAGTGCTCCAGCGTGCAAAGCATATCCGTGCCGACGATCAGCCACAGCGCTGCATCCGGATAACAGCGGTGCAGTTCCTCCAGTGTATCGGCCGTATAGCTTCGTTCGCCGCGCCGCAGTTCCATATCGGAAACCATCGCGCCGGGCACGCTGCGCGCGGCAATCCGCGTCATGGCAAGGCGATCCTCCGCCGAGGCGCTGCCGTACGGCAGTTCCTTATGCGGCGGAATATTGTCCGGTATGAAGAGCACCTCCAGATCCAGCGCCTGCGAGGCTGCAAGGGCAGCGTGTACGTGTCCGATATGCGGCGGATTGAAGGTTCCGCCGAACATGGCAAGCCGTCTTGTCATTTGACTTTCAACTGAATCCGGCGCTCCGGGGCAAGCTCGCGGCTCTCCCGGTACAGCACAAACCGCGTTCCGATCACCTGCACTACCTCGCTGCCGGTTGCGTCCGCAATCTCTGCGGCAGCCTCCCGCGCGGTCAGTCCGGAGGTTTCCAGCACGCGCAGCTTAATCAGCTCGCGGGTATCCAACGCACCGGATACCTGATCAATCAGATTTTCCGATATATCGCCCTTGCCGACCTGAAAGATCGTGCGAAGTTCATTGGCCAGCTTGCGCAGATAGGCTCTTTCCTTACTTGTCAGCATGCACATACCCCATTTCCTCTAATTTCTTCCGCAGCGCGGCCAGCGCCAGCGCGCGATGCGAGATCCGGTTCTTGATTTCCTGCGGGATCTCACCGAAAGTGGTTCCGTATTCCGGCACATAAAAAATCGGATCATAACCAAAGCCGCCCGTGCCGATCACTTCACGCGTCAGATAGCCGCGGCACTCGCCGCTGACCGTAAACTCGCATTCGCCCGGAATCACACAGGCAATTGCACAGTAAAACGCTCCGCCGCGCTGTTTGTCCGGCACTGCTTCCAGTTCACGCAGCACGCGCTCCTTACGATGGCCCGGCTGTGCATAGCGCGCAGAGTAAATGCCCGGTGCGCCGCCCAGAGCGTCCACTGTCAGGCCGGAATCATCCGCGATCGACGGCAGACCGCAGGCCGCCGCGCAGGCGCGCGCCTTGATCAGTGCGTTTTCCTCAAATGTCGTGCCGTTTTCCTCCGGGTCGTCCAAAACGCCGGCTTCGGCCTTTGTAATCAATTCAAACCCATAAGCATCGAATATGGCGCGGAATTCGCGCAGTTTTCCGGGGTTGGAGCTTGCAAT
The DNA here is from genome assembly GCA_018384365.1 of Clostridiaceae bacterium. GTDB lineage: Bacteria > Bacillota > Clostridia > Oscillospirales > QAMX01 > Allobutyricicoccus. Next base: position 21,599 of record JAHAYX010000034.1, on the reverse strand, counting down.
CACCCACTTCACAGTGCCACCCCCAGCGTATCCGTGATTTTCCGCTGCTCCGCAATCACGCACGCCAGTGCCGGCATGGTCACCTTCAGCACCGCCATCAGCTCGTCCATGGTATACGGACGTCCCTCGCCCGTGCCCTGCACCTCGGCAATCTTGCCGGAGCCGGTGCCAATCACGTTAAAGTCCGCAATGGAGGCGGAATCTTCCTCATAGCACATATCCACCACCACACGGTCTTCCCCGTCGATGTGCAGGATACCCGTCCCAAGCGCCGCAATATAATCGCGGATCGGCATTTTTTTCAAAACGCCGGCCTTCACCATGCGGGCGCAGGCCATATACAGTGCGACAAAACCGCCCGTGATGGACGCACAGCGTGTACCGCCGTCGCCCTGCAGCACATCGCAGTCGATTACAATGGTATTCTCGCCCAAAAGCGACATATCAATGACGCTGCGCAGGCTGCGGCCGATCAAGCGCTGGATCTCGGCGCTGCGGCCGGAAACCTTCAGCTTGGAAATGTCGCGCGGGCTGCGTTCGCGGTTTGCGCGCGGCAGCATGTCATACTCCGCAGTCAGCCAGCCGCGGCCGGAGTCCTTTAAAAAGCGCGGCACACCCTCCGTGAAGGACGCATTGCAGAGCACCATGGTGTTGCCGTGCTCCACAAGCACGCTGCCCTCCGCATATTTGGTAAAGTCCGGCGTCATGCGCATAGGGCGCAGTTCGTCATAGTTTCTGCCATCTATTCTTGCCATAAATATACTCCTTAATCAAAACAAAGCCCGTACAAAGGAATCCGCGTCAAAGGGCAGCAGATCGTCGATCCCCTCACCCACGCAGACAAAGCGGACAGGCACTTTCAGTTCACTGCAAATCGCCAGCACAATACCGCCCTTTGCCGTTCCGTCCAGCTTCGTCAGCGCAATACCGGTGATTCCGGCCGTCTCGCTGAAGCTCTTGGCCTGCATCATGGCGTTCTGACCGGTTGTGGAATCCAGCACGAGCAGGTTTTCCCGGTCTGCGCCCGGCAGTTCCCGGTCGATCACGCGGCTGATTTTTTCCAGTTCGCGCATCAGGTTGGCCTTATTGTGCAGGCGCCCCGCCGTGTCGCAGATGATCACATCACAGCCGCGCGCCTTTGCCGCCGAAATCGCGTCAAAAACCACGGAGGCAGGGTCTGACCCCTCCTCGTGGCGCACGATATCCACGCCCGCGCGCTCCGCCCAGATTTCAAGCTGGTCCGCTGCGGCCGCACGGAAGGTGTCTCCTGCCGCCAGCATCACTTTTCTGCCCTCGTTTTTGAGCAAATACGCCAGTTTTCCGATCGTCGTTGTCTTGCCGACACCGTTGACACCCACGACGAGAATAATGGACGGTTTGGTATCCAGCTTCAAACCCAGCGTTTTTCCTTCGGAGCTGTAATTACCGCCGTCCGTCACGATTTCAGCCAGAATTTCGGCCAGACGGTTTTTCACCTCGTCCACCTCATGCAGGCGGCCGGCTTTCACGTCCGCACGCAGCCGCTCAATCGTCTGCGCAGCGGTATCCACGCCGACATCGGAGAGGATGAGCGCTTCTTCCAGTTCCTCCAGCAGGTCTTCGTCCACTTCCCGGAAGGAACTCAGCACATTTTCCACAAACCCGCCGAGTTTATCCCGCGTTTTGGCCAGGCCCTGCTTAATCTTATCAAAAAATCCCATAAGGCACCTCTAATCTTTTATAAAGTCGCGTTCCGCCTCGCTGAGGTTCAGCGCAAGCAGCCGGGAAACGCCCTGCTGCGGCATCGTCACGCCGTAGAGCATATCGGCTTCCTCCATCGTGCCGCGGCGGTGCGAAATGACGATGAACTGCGTATCGTCCGTCAGTTTCCGCAGGTATTTAGCAAAACGGCGGACATTCACTTCATCCAGCGCCGACTCAATCTCATCCAGCACACAAAACGGCGCCGGACGCACCTTCAGAATGGCAAAATATAAGGAAATTGCCGCCAGCGCCCGCTCTCCGCCGGAGAGCAGTGACAGCACCTTCAGCGTTTTTCCCGGCGGCTGCACCAGAATGTCGATGCCGCTGCCCAGTATGTCCTTCGGATCGCTCAGTTCCACTCTGGCGGAGCCGCCGCCGAAGATCTCCGTGAAGGTTTTGGAAAATTCCGCCGCGATAATCGCGAATTGCTCCCGGAAAAGCTCCGTCATGCGTCCGCCGATATCCGCAATGATCTCCTCAATCTCCCGCTTTGACGTTTCCGCGTCATCGCGCTGAGAGGTCATAAAGGCATAGCGTTCCGATACCGCCGCAAACTCTGCCTCCGCGCCCGGATAGACATTGCCGATCGCGCGCAGCTGACGCTTCAGCGTGTCAATCCGCGCCGAAGCCTCCGATTTATTTTCAATTTCCATACAGAACTCGCGCGCTGTCGTGCGGGTTAATTCATAATTGTCCCACAGGCGCGTGACAAGCGTCTGCTGTTCGTCCTCAATCGACTTCAAATTGGATTCGGCGCGCAGTTTTTCCCGTTCCAGCGAAAGGGAACGGTTATTTTCGTCCCGGATGGCACGGTCATTCTCCGTGCGCAGGCGCTCCAGCTCCGCGCGCTGTACGGCATATGCTTCCAGCGTCGTGTTCTGCTGTGCCCCCTGTTTCTTCTGTGCTGCAAGCTGTGCCTGAAGTGTTTCGATCCGTGCACGGCATTCCGCATCGCGCGCATCCAGCGCAGTCAGCTCCGCCGCACGTCTGCCGGAATCCGCTGCCGCAGAGGCAAGCGTCACGCGCAGATTTGCCGCCTGGTCCCGACTGGCGCGTCCCTCCGCCGCAATACGCGTGATGTGTTCGCGGCACTGCGTCATGCGCTCATCCGCCGCGGCAATGCGCTGCAAAAGCCCCGTCTGTTCATCCGTCACTTCCGTGATTTTCCCGGCGAGTGCCTCCGACTCTTTCATCATGGCATCACAGTTTTGCTGTGCTGCCGCACGCTGCGCCTGCGCCTGCTCCACACGCGCCGTCATATCCGCGCGCCGTGACTCCCGTTCTTCCATATCGGACGAAAGATTCGCGCAGATTGTGCGCATATGCTCCACTTCCGTCAGAATCCGCGCATGATCGCTCTGCGCCGTGCGCAGTTCCGTCTCTGCCAGTTCCAGCTGATATCCCAGCGCGTTATTTTCACGGCTGGCCGCTTCAAAAGCCGACTGCTGCTGCTGGAGCTTCTGCTCCATACCGGAGATCGACGATGAGAGCTTTGCCAGCTCATTCGCGCGCGACAGGATACCCGCGGAACGGTTCAGGCTGCCGCCTGTCATGGAACCGCCGGCATTCATCACCTGTCCGTCCAGTGTGACAATACGAAAACGATGGGAATAGGCTCGGGCGATGGCAATGGCGTCGTCTATTGTTTCCACCAACACCGTCCGGCCCAGCAGGTTTTGAAAAATTGCGCGATATTGTTCGTCATATTCGAGAATATCGCTTAAAATACCGAGAAATCCCGGCTGATCTTCCAATCCGCGCTCGGAAAGCCTGCCGCCGCGGATTGCCGTCAGCGGCAGGAAGGTCGCACGGCCGGCGTCGCGGCTTTTCAAAAGGCCAATCGCCCGGCGTGCCGTTTCCTCACTGTCCGTCACGATGTTCTGCATGGCAGCACCAAGCGCCGTTTCCGTCGCCACAACATAACGGTCGTCTACGTGCATCAGCGTGGAAACCGGGCCGTGTATGCCGCGCAGGCCGCCGGATGCACTTTCGCGCATGACAAGCCGTACCGCCTTGTTAAACCCTTCATATTCGCGTTCCAGCTCCCGCAGCATCCGGACACGGTTCCGGACGTCGGCCAGTTCAATCGTTGCCGACTGGATCTGCGCAGAAAGCTGCGCCGTCCGGCGCTCGCGTGTCTCTTTTTTCAGACGGAATCCGCCAACCACGTTCTCTAAGGACGGGATCTGCTCCTTTTTTTCCGCAAGACGCGCCTGTGCATCCGCCAGATCTGCGCGTGCCTTTTCCAGTGCGGCAGTGCGGTCTGCGTCGTCACCGGAGAGCAGGGCCAGCTGGCGGTTCAGTTCCTCGATGGACGCCTGCGCGGCGCTGACGGCCTGCATGGCCTCCCCGGCCTTCTCACGAATTGCGTGATCCCGGCGCTCCAGCTCCAGACGTTTTGCCGCAAGCGACTCCGATTCCTGCCGCAGCTTGCTGCGTCCTTCCTCGATTTCCGCAGCCAGACGGCGTTTTTCTTCCTCCGCGCCAAGCAATTCCTGATACTGCTGCTCAGCCGCGGCAATTTTCTCTTCCGTTTCGCGCTGACGCTTTTCCTGGTCCTCGCGTTCCCGGCCAATCCGTTCCCGATCACGGGCATTATGCTCCAATTCGGCAGAAAGCAGCGCAATATCGCTTTCCGCGCGGGAAGCCTCCATCTCCGACTGCCGCGACGCGGCGCGGAGTTCTTCAATTTCATGCTGCAGCTCTGCCGTTTGGCGCATCAGGTCGTCCGCACGCGCGGAGAGCTCGTCCGCATGCACATGGCACGCTTCCAGATCCGATGCCAGCGTTTCTGCGGCCGCACGTGCCGCAGTCAGCCGGTCATTCATCCCGTCCAGCGTCAGCATGATCATGCTGACTTCCAGCCCGCGCAGTTCGCTGCGCAAAGCGTTATACCGGCGCTCCTTTTCCGCCTCCTTCTGAAGCGGGCCAAGGCGCGATTCCAGTTCCGCAATGATATCCCCGATGCGGGTCAGGTTTTCCTGTGCGTCGGCCAGACGCCGCTGTGCCTCCTCGCGGCGGTAGCGGTATTTGGAGATACCCGCCGCTTCGTCAAACACCTCACGGCGTTCCTCGCTCTTGACAGAGAGGATTTCGTCAATCTTTCCCTGGCCAATCATAGAGTAACCGTCGCGCCCCAGGCCGGTATCCATAAATAGTTCGTGAATGTCACGCAGGCGAACCAGCTTTCGGTTGATGAAAAACTCGCTTTCACCGCTGCGGTAATAGCGCCGGGTCACCGTCACTTCGCTGTATTCCGTGCGCAGGCCGCCATCGGTATTGTCAATCGTCAGCGACACTTCAGCGCTGCCCATCGCGCGGCGGTTGCCCGCGCCTGCAAAGACAACGTCCTCCATTTTGGAGCCGCGCAGCGTCTTGGACGACTGTTCGCCCAGAACCCAGCGGATTGCATCCGAAATATTCGACTTTCCGCTGCCATTCGGGCCGACAACAGCCGTAATGCCGCGGTTGAATTCTATATGCGTCCTGTCCGGGAACGATTTGAACCCCTGGATATCAAGACATTTTAATACCACTTACTTCACTCCAATAACGTCCGGACAGCATAACCGTCCAGACTCTCATCCTCAAGAATACGAACGCCGGCTGCGCCCATGGCCTCCAGCCTGTGAATCATTTCTTTGGAAACCCCGGCAGCCTGGGAAACACGTCCTTTTGGGACTCTGATGATTAGACGTTTTCCGGAGAGCGATGTTTCTTTCAAATCTCTTAAGATATTCCGAAAAAAAAGTCGTGAGCGCGTCATTTCACCAAGCGCCGGGTGATAGGCGCCCGCAGCGGCCGCGCCTCCCGTGAGTTCCTCCGTCGGATTCAGGCCGATCCGGATCACCGGGATCCCGTGCGCCAGAAAAACCTCCAGCATATCCGCCGCAGCATCCGCGCCCTCGGAAACCGTCAGCGCGTGATATTCCCCGCGCTGCCACATCTCATAAAGTGCCGTATCGCGCACCACCACAACGGGGTAAATCCGCACCCCATCCGGCCGCAGCGCGGCAAGCTCCTGTGCTGTGTACTGCCAGGTTCCTTCGTCTCCGGGAAGTCCCGCCATCGCCTGCAAAATCAGGGTAAAACCCGCCTCGCGAAGCAGGCGGGCGGCGCGCCGGACATCATCGGCGGTATGTCCGCGCCGCGCACGGCGCAAAACTTCATCATCCATCGACTGTGCACCGAGCTCCACCGTCTCAACATGGTAACGCTTCAGCCGCGCAATCACGTATTCGTCAATACAGTCCGGCCGTGTGGAAAGACGTATGGAAACGCCGGTGTCGTACACGGCCTGTAAAAATGCCTCCTGGCGCTCCACCGGGATCGCGGTAAAGCTGCCGCCGTAGAACGCGACCTCCGTGGCAAGGCCGGCGCGATAAGCCGCGCAAACCCGCTCTCGTATTTCCTCCGGTTCGGGAGATACGGGGGCGGCTATGCGCCGCTGATTGCAAAACACACAGTCATGCGGGCAGCCCTCATGCGGAACAAAAATTGGCAGTATCCGCGCCATCAGACTTTGATCCCCATGAGTTTTAGTGCTTCGTGCGCCGCAGCCTGCTCCGCTTCCTTCTTGCTGTGGCCGCTGCCGCGTGCCACGACATTGGAATTCAGCAGCACTTCCATCACAAAGGTTTTGTCATGGTCCGGTCCGCTCTGTGAGGCAACGCGATAGCTCAGCACTTCCTCCCGGTTCTTCTGCACGATTTCCTGCAGCATGGTCTTGTAGTCGTTAAAATTATGCCGTCCGGCCGTTTTGGCCACGGAAGGCTTGATAAAGCTCAAAACAAAGGGCTGTGCAGCCGCAAAGCCGCCATCCATGTAAATTGCGCCGATCACGGCCTCCACAGCGTCGGCCAGAATGCTGGAGCGCTCCCGTCCGCCGCCGGCTTCCTCGCCCCGGCCGAGCAGCAGAAACTCGCTGAGGCCCAAAGACAGTGCCACCGCATGCAGCGCCTGCTCGCATACAACAGAGGCACGCAGTTTGGTCAATTCGCCCTCCGGGATATCCGTATAAAGCTTGAAAATATAGTCCGACGTCACCATGCCCAGCACGCTGTCGCCCAAAAACTCCAGCCGTTCGTTTGACTGCGTATGCCGGTCGCGCGCTTCATTTGCATAGGAACTGTGCGTCAGGGCTGTTTTCAAAAGCTCCCGGTTATGAAAATGGTACCCGATTCTTTTTTCCAGTTTTTCCATAGCGTCCTTACTCTTCCATATGGGATTCCACGTAATCCACGAGTTCCCCGACGGTCATGATATTCCAGTTTTCCTCGTTGTCCTCGATCTCGAAACCGAATTCCTCTTCACAGGCCAGCGCAAGCTCGACCATATCCAGGGAATCGGCAGACAAATCGTCATAGAAGTTGGTTTCCGCCGTGATTTCTTCCGGATCCACATCAAATTCCTCTGCCAAAATCCGTTTCAGTACATCCAGTGTCATAAAAACACGCTCCCTGTTCAAGCTTTGATCTGCGCAATCTGCGCAGCAATTTTTTCGCCCGCGCCCGACTCGCAGTAAGCGGCGGCTGCCGTAATGGCGCTGGCATAAGCCTTCGCATCCGAAGAACCGTGCGCCTTGAAAACCGGTTTTGCGATGCCCAGAATCGGTGTTGCGCCCGTTTCGCGATAATCCGTCATCTTCTTCAAAGGACGCAGCCGCGGCTTGATTACGGCGGCAGCCAGCTTTGTGGCCAGCGTGGCGGTCATTGCCTCGCGCACCTTTGCCATCAGCAGCATACCGGCGCCCTCGATCGTTTTCAGGATCACATTCCCTGTAAATCCGTCGCAGACGATCACGTCCGCCTTATCCCAGAGAATATCGCGGCCCTCAATATTGCCGCAGAAATTCAAACGGCCCTCCCCGTGCAGCTGCGCGAGGCGCGCATGGGTTTCCTGCGTCAGCGGGTTGCCCTTATGCTCCTCCGTGCCATTGCTGACCAGGCACACGCGGGGACGGTCCAAACAATAGACAGACTCCATATAGGCGCTGCCCATCAGCGCAAACTGCAGAAGATACTCGCTGCTGCACTCAGCATTCGCGCCGCAGTCGATCAAAAGCGCACCGTGCTCCCCGGAAGAAGGCAGCATCACGGCCAGTGCCGCGCGGCGTACGCCGGGCACACGGCCCACCAGCAGCGTTGCGCCTGTTAGGAGCGCGCCGGTATTGCCGGAGGAGATAAAGGCGTCGCCTTCGCCCCGTTTCAGCGCGCTGAGACCGATCGACATGGAAGAATTGCGTTTTTCGCGCACCGCACGCACCGGATCATCCTCCATGGTAATGACCTGCGGGGCGTGCAGGATCGTGATCCCGTCCATCGGGATGGTTTTCCGGATAAAGACATCTTTGATCTGCTGCTCGTCGCCCACCAGGGTCATTTCGACCTTTGCGCGCTCACGCGCCATTGCTGCGCCGAGAACCGCCTCTTCGCAGCCGCTGTCACCGCTCATTGCATCCAGAATGATCCTCATATTGCGTCCTCCCATGCCTGTCCGCGCTCCATTTCCGCGCGGCGCTCTTTGATGATATCCAGCGACCGCTCCGCAATCGCATGGTACCGGTCTTTTTTGGAACGGATCCGCGCCTCATACGGCGCAAGTATGCCAAAATTTACATTCATCGGCTGGAATTCGGCTTCACCGCCGTGGCTGATGTAATAAGCCAGTGCGCCGATGGCGGTTTTCTTTCCGAATACGATCGGTTCCAGTCCCAGTATTTCCCGTGCCGCCGACAGGCCCGCAACAAAGCCGGACGAAGTGGATTCCACATAGCCCTCCACGCCCGTCATCTGACCGGCAAAGCGAATGCGCGGATCGGCAAGCAGCTCATAGCTCTCTCCCAGCACGCCGGGTGACGCGAGAAACGTGTTGCGGTGCATCACACCATAACGCAGGAATTCCGCGTGTTCCAGTCCGGGGATCATGGAAAACACCCGTTTCTGCTCGCCGTGGCGCAGATGGGTCTGGAACCCGACAAGGTTGTATGCCGTACCCTCCGCATTGTCACGCCGGAGCTGTACGCAGGCATACGGCTCCCGGCCCGTGCGTGGGTCGGTCAGACCGACAGGCTTCAGCGGACCGTGGGCAATCGTTTCGTGGCCGCGGCGCGCCATCACTTCAATCGGCATGCAGCCCTCAAATACCCGGGAATCCTCAAAACCGTGCACTTCTGCGCCCTCTGCCTTCACCAGTTCGTCCACAAAACGGTCATACTCTTCCTGGTTCATCGGGCAGTTGATGTAATCAGCATTTCCTCTGCCGTAGCGTGACGCAAAAAACGCACGGTCCATATCAATGCTGTCCGCCGAAACAATCGGCGCGGAGGCATCGTAAAAATGCAGGTATCCGCCGCCGATCAGACGGCCGATCTCCTCCGCCAGCACATCGGAGGTCAGCGGGCCGGTGGCTACAATCACGCGGCCTTCCGGGATTTTTTTCACTTCCTCCCGGCAGACCGTTATGTATGGGTTCGACTGAATCTTCTCCGTCACCAGATCGGAAAACTGATATCGGTCCACAGCCAGCGCGCCGCCCGCCTCCACGCGGGTGGCATCGGCGCACTGTAAAACGAGGGAGCCCAATTCGCGCAGCTCTGCCTTCAAAAGGCCGACCGCATTTTCCATCCGGTCGGAGCGCAGGGAATTGGAACAGACCAGCTCCGCGAACCCCTGATAGGTATGTGCCGGCGTATACTTCACCGGTTTCATTTCATACAGTTCCACCGGAATCCGGTGGGCGGCGAGCTGCCACGCAGCTTCGCATCCGGCCAGTCCGCCGCCAATCACGATTACTTTATTCTGCATCTTTCTTTGTACTCTTCTTCGATTTCGGAGCGGCAAGCTCCTCTTTATAGTCACACGCAGGATTCAGGCAATTGATGCTGCGCTCACCGCGGAAGGCGTGCTGGAACAGGGTTTTTCCACACTTGGGGCAGGTGCGGGAAAGCGGCTTATCCCAGGTGATAAAGCCGCACCGGGTTCCCTGCTCGCAGTTATAATACGTCACGCCCTTTTTCGACTTCCGCTTGACCATGCGGCTGCCGCAGAGCGGGCACGTACCCTCGGTATAGTCCAAAAGCGGCTTTGTCGTCTTGCATTCCGGATAACCGGAGCAGGCCATAAACTTGCCAAAGCGGCCGTATTTGATCACCATCGGTTTTCCGCAGTTTTCGCAGATCTCATCTGTCGGCTCCTCGGCAATCTTCACGCGCTTTTCTTTCATATCTTCTTCCGCTTTTTTGAGTTCGCCGTCAAAATCGCGGTAAAAGTCTGCCAATACGTCCTTCCAGTTCTCCTCGCCGGATTCCACGCGGTCCAGCTGGTTTTCCATGCCGGCCGTGAATTTGATGTCCACAATATCGTTGAATTTGTCAATCATCAAATCCGTCACGGCCTCGCCGAGCGGCGTCGGCTTCAGTGCTTTTTCCTCCCGGCAGACATAATCCCGATCAATAATCGTGGAAATCGTCGGCGCATAGGTGGAGGGGCGGCCAATGCCTTTTTCTTCCATCGCCTTAACCAGCGACGCCTCATTGTAGCGGGGCGGCGGCTGGGTGAAATGCTGCTCCAGCTTCAGATCCTGCAGCTTCAGTTCCTCGCCTGCGGCGAGATCCGCCGGAACAGGCGTGTTTTCCGGTTCTTCTTCGTCTGTTTTTTCGACATAAAGAGCCGTATAGCCCTTGAATTTCACGGTTTGGCCGGATGCGCGGAAGTCATAGCCCGCGCTTTCGATCTCCGCGCTGACCACATGATAGGTGGCTGCGGACATCTGGCAGGCAACGAAACGTTCCCAGATGAGCCGGTAAAGCCGCAGCTGATCGCGGGACAAATCATTTTTCAAAAGTTCCGGCGTCAACGTCACGTCCGAGGGACGGATGGCCTCATGCGCGTCCTGCGCACCGCCGCGCGTTTTAAACACACGCGCGCTGCGCGGACAATACTCCGCGCCATAGCTCTCCTTGATATATCCCCGCACGGCGTTGAGCGCATCATCGGAAAGACGGACAGAGTCGGTACGCATATAGGTAATCAGACCCGTCATCCCGCGGCCCTCCAGCTCGATGCCCTCATAAAGCTGCTGTGCCACTGCCATCGTGCGCTTCGACTGCATACCCAGACGGCGTGAGGCATCCTGCTGCAAGGTGGAGGTGATGAAGGGAGGCGGTGGATTGCGCTTGCGTTCCGAGAGTTTGACGCCGCGCACAATAAACGGCGCTTCGCGCACCGCATTGCAGATAGACGCAGCCTGTTCCTCATCCGCAAGCTCCATCTTTTTCCCGTCCTTGCCATAGAATTTCGCAAGGAACGGCTTTTTGGCGCCGTTTTTCAGCAGCAGCGTGTCAATGCTCCAATACTCCGTCGGTTGGAAGGCGCGAATTTCCCGCTCGCGATCCACAACCATGCGCGTGACCACGCTCTGCACGCGTCCGGCAGAGAGTCCGCGCCGCACTTTCTTCCACAAAAACGGCGAGAGCTGGTAACCCACGAGCCGGTCCAGGATACGGCGCGCCTGCTGCGCGTCTACCAGATTGCGGTCAATCGTGCGCGGATGCGCAATGCCGTCGCTTACTGCGCGCTTGGTGATTTCATTAAAAGTAATGCGGTTCGGTTCGGCTTCGTCCAGTCCCAGAAGCCTTGCAAGATGCCAGGAAATCGCTTCTCCTTCACGATCCGGGTCGGTTGCCAGATACACTTTCTCGCTGTTTCCGGCAGCCTTCAAAAGATCCTGGATAATATCGTCTTTTCCCTCAATCGGGACATAATTCGGTTCAAAATTTGCGGCGGTATCCACGCCCAGGCTCTTCCGGGGCAAGTCGATGATGTGCCCCATGGACGCCTTGACCTTAAAGCCGCTGCCCAGATATTTGGCAATGGTTTTTGCCTTGGCGGGCGATTCCACAATAACAAGATTCGCCATTCTTTCCTCCTGCTACTCTATAATCTGAAACCGTTTCCCCGGCAGCGCCTCCACCATGCCCTCCAGCTCCAGTTCTGTGAGCATGGCAAGCGCCTGAGCGGCCGGAAAACCGGACTTATTTACAATGGTATCAATGTGTGCGGCGCCCTCGCCATTTTCCGCGATTGCCGCAAGAATTTTCTTCAAATCCTCCGAAAGTTCCGAAACGGCAGATGCCTGCGCACGCTGCGGCACCGGATCCGGCTGCCGCCGGAGGACCGCTTCGGGCTCTGGCGCGACGGCCTTTTGCGCCGTATCTGGCTTTGCTTTGGATGAAAACCGTGAAAAAAGGCCGAAATCATAGTTCCTGGACGGTCTTTTTTGCCGAACCGGCTCCGGTTTTTCGGTCTGCGCAGTGTATACGGGTGCACTTGCAACGTGCAGCCGGGACTCCTGATCCCGACGGTTAAAGCGAATCAGCTTTGCATTATCCGCTTCATCCCGCATATACGCCGCAATTCCGGCGTCGTCAAATGCATCCGGAAAACGGGCGTAATAATAGGCAACGACGTCCTTCGGCGTGGTAACCGGAATCGCGCCGTGCTTGATCAGTTGATTGGATCCAACAAATTCATAGTCATCGACACTGCCGGGCACTGCAAAAATCTCGCGTCCCTGCTCCAGCGCGCGGCTTGCCGTAATCAGGGATCCGGACTTTTCCGGCGCCGCAATGACCAGCACACCGGCCGAAAGTCCGCTCAGTATGCGGTTGCGTTCCGGAAAATGGCTGGCATACGGGCGCATACCCGGCGGATATTCAGAAATCAGGCAGCCGTTCCCGGCCAGAATACGATCGTAGATTCCGCGGCTGGAGGCCGGATAACAGACATCCACGCCGCCGCCCAAAACCGCAACCGTTCTTGCTCCGGCATCGAGTGCGCCGGCATTTGCCGCCGCGTCAATGCCTTCTGCCATGCCCGACACCACAAGCATTCCCTGCTGTGCCAGTTCGTATCCAAAACGATAGGCGATTTCATTGGCGCGTTCGCTGGATTTCCGTGTTCCGACAACAGTCACCGCGGCTTCTTCATCAAAAGACGGCATATGACCGCCCACATACAGAAGTACCGGCGGTACCTCTATATTCCGCAGGCGGTTTGGATATGCCGCATCCTGCATCGTAACAATGCCGATATGATTCTTCCCGCAATAGGAGATGACATCGCGCGCATAGTTCAGATTCCGCTTCATGGAAACGGCTTTTCGTGCCGTCTCTCCCAGCCCGGTTTCGCGCAGCTCCGATTCCGTCGCTTCATAGATCCGCTGCGGATCGGCAAAACGGTATAAAAGACGGTGCATGGTTCTTTTATCGATCTGCAGCGTGGAAAACCACACCCAATGCTCTAACGACATCCACTCATCTCCCACATCACAATTGCAGCTGCAACCGCCGCATTCAACGATTCCGCCTGCCCGCTCATCGGGATTATGATCGTTTTCTCACAACGCGCGATACAATCGGGGCGAACACCGCGTCCCTCATTCCCAATCAGCACGGCGCAGCGGTCCAGCGGGACCGAACGCACGCTTTCCGCCTGATCGGTCAGGGCAGCGGCATATACCGGCAGGCCGGAGGCCTGCATTGCTTCAAAAAAGTGCTCCGCCGATGCACGGTAAACCGGCACGCGGAATATCGAGCCCATTGCGGCGCGCACAGCCTTCGGCTGGAACGGATCTGCCGTCCCCTCCAAAAGCCACACTCCATCCACGGAAAAGGCATCTGCCGTGCGGATGACGGTGCCGACATTTCCGGGATCCTGCACACCGTCAAGCACCAGAAAATGCCGTCCCGTTTCGGGAAGCGAATACTCCCTGACCGCACAGACAAATAAGGGGCCCGAAAATGTCTCCAGAAAACTTGCCGCGCCGAATACCTGCGCAGGGGCCGTGACGCAGCGGCAGCCCAAGCGCTCCAGCGCCGCAATCCGCGCCGGATCCGCAGCCTGCGCCGCCAGAAAAGAGCGCTGCTCCCACAAAACGGTATGCAGCTCCACGCCGTCCCGCAGCGCTTCCCACAACAGCTTTTCGCCTTCGCAGACGTATTCGCCGTTTGCGCGGCGATATTTTGCATCCGACGCCAGCCGGGAAATATGGCGGATCAGCTTATTGTCCCGAGATGTGATGTTTTCCCAGTTCATTTACGGCAAAACCTCGGCCAGCATCGGGACAATCGCGTCACGCCGCGCCAGATAGCGCGCATCATCGCTGTCTACATCGGACAGTTTCTTGACAACCAGGTAATAATCCAGGTATTTGCCGACGGAGGTGCCTTCCAAAAGGTCCGTCTCCATGATATTGATCTTATACGCATCGTCGCCGCCTTCAATTCCCAGAACGGAGAGCGGTTCGATCGCCTGAATATCCTGCAAATACCGTGCACAGTAGTCGTCCACAATCAGGAAAACCACCTCGTCAAATACCAGCATACCGGTCAGCGCCTCGTAAGCCGCAACTGAAAATTCGTCCGTCAGGTCGACGTCAAGCTGAATGCAGGAAAGATTCACCTTTACCTTGCCGTTTCCGTCAATATCGGTCAGGTGCGACTCAAAATTTTGGCGCAGCCGCTCATGGTCTTCCGTATCTACGCCCAGCTGGCTGACAATGACCACCGTATAGTCTGTTTTTTCCTTAAAAACCACCGTGCAAAGGATTGACCCCAACAAAACAACGCCTGCCAACACGCACAGCATGGGGATTTTATAATAATACCAGTAATTTTTAAACCAGTATATGATCCGCATAATCGGATTGGTGCTGGTCTGGCCTCCCATTTCCGTTTTTTTTCGATTGGAATTGCTCATTGCTATCCTCCCTGATCCGTAAAGCCCTCTTTGCGAAAAGACCGGTTCTCTGCACAGCCTAAAGGTTCGGCGTTACCGCGCGGGCGGCTGTCTTTCCTGCAAGTACGCCCCTCAGGAAAGGATAAACCGGTGAAAGCACCGCTATTCACTGAAAAAAGTATCAAACGGTAAACTCTTTTTTATTATATCTCGGAGTTTGCTCCCTGTCAAATCCCACCGGATATTTTTATACGCTTTTCCACTTCTGCATAAAAAGGGAGAAGCAAACCGCCGGTTTTTCCGGCTTATTGGTCAGTACAGGGGCAAAATTATTCTATAAAACGCAGGTTGTGTGCAAAAAGGGCCCCTGCCTTTGACAGGAGCCCTTCATGAACCGCCGCTTCGTGAAAGCAAGCGCTTCGTTATTCTTTTTCCGCAGGTATTGCGCTATCCGAATTCCGGCCGCCGCGTAAATAGTGCCGCAGAATCCAGCAAAAGATCAGGCACACGAGAACGCCCGCGATGCCGAGCACGAAAAACATCAGTGCCGCGCCGGAGCCCTTCTCTGCGCCGAAAAGCTGCACCAGCAGGCCAGCCGGAGAGACGGCGGCCATCAGCGGTTCAAAAAGCTCATCGACTAACAGGCCGCCCAGGAAAAATCCAACGGGTATTGTAAAAAACTGCAAGGTATTCCGGCAGGAGAACACACGTCCCTGCATATCCGCAGGAATGGAAGTGCGCATGATGACATCCAGGTTGGCGTTCATTAACGGGATCACGATCCAGCCCAAAACGCTGCCAATGCACCAGACTAACGGCGTGCGTCCAAACGCCAGCAGAAAGTTCTCCGTGCTCATGGAAAACCACATCGTCAAACAGACCATTCTGATCCGGTTTTTCGGCGTGGGCAGCATCGTCACGATCACGCTGCCCGCCAACGTTGCCGCACCTGCGCAGGCATTGACAAGCCCCAGCACGGTTTCGCTGCCGTGTTCTCTGGTCAGAAGCATGGCAGGCAGTGTGGCGTCATAGGCAGAGGCCACCAGATTGATAAAGGCCAGGAAGAAGATCAGCTTCAGCACCAGTGGGTTTTCCTTCAGCCAGCGCAGACCCATTTTCGCGGATTGCAGGAGTGTTTCTCCCGTTTCTTCCTTGTTCGGCGCCTGGGGGATGGTGATGAAGAAACGCAGAACCACAAACGCAATGACGAACGTGGCAAGATCCACCAGAATCACCAGATCCATGCCGGCAAAAGTAAACAGAAGTGTGGCAAATACCGGCGTCAGAATGGTAATCAGCGATTGCGAGAACGACCGCAGGCCGGAGGTCTTTTGATAATACTCCCGGGGAATCAGCAGTGTTGCCGCCACGTCACCCGCCGGCTGCTGTACCGTATTCATCAGGCCGTTGATGGCGTTGAGTACATACATATGCCACGGCTGCAGCAGATCCGCCTTCAAGAGAACCAGAACGCAGACCGTACACATTGCTGCGAAAAAGTCGCACACAAGCATGGTGCGTTTTTTATCCCATCGATCGCTGAGTGCGCCGGCAAAAATGCTCATCAACACATAGGGCGCATACGAGCAGATGGACAGCAGTGCAGTTTCCAGTGCCGAGCCGCTCTTTTGATATAGCCAGATGACCAGGGCGAAGTTTGTCATGGCGCTGCCGAGTCCCGACAGCGACTGTGTACTCCAAAGCAGGAGATAAGAACGCAGTTTTTGATATTCTTTTTTCATTTGACTTTGCTCCTTTGATTCTTATTTATCAAAATGGCAAAGCCTGAGGACCAGATCAATCCTCCATGCATTGTCCTCAAACTTTGCATGGAGCATCATCAATCGCAAGCAGCATGTTCTCACCTCCTGTGCAGAAATCATCCCAGTCTTCACACTTTTATTGTGAATTCCGTGATGTCAAACTGAAAACGGGCATCTCCCGCCGGAGACTGCCCGTTCATGAAAAGGATGCCATTTTCCGTTTCGGCAGCGCTTTGGGGCACCGCTCAGTGCAAAAAGACAGGCTCATTCGGAATATCAAGTTCCAAAAACCGCCTCAATACCGGGTTTTCTCAATATCACTTCCCAAGGTTCATCCTTGTTGTTTTGGAGTGATGATCGCCCGATCTAAATTTATAAGGTATCCACGATGATTTTGACATATTCCTGTATTTTCCCTGTCCGGGCAATTGAGGACATCGTTTCAATACAATCCGTCACCTGAATAAAACACGATTGTTTCTTATCCAGTAAACAATATGTACTTTATTCATCGCTTGGAAGCCTGATCTCGAACTCAGCGGAATAGTCTCCTACATATAGCGTATAAATGCCTTCCTCTAATCTGCCGGATACCAGAGATTCTTCATTTGCAGACGCAGCATTTACCGTTATGGAATATTCACTGCTCTCGTTATACAGAATTTCTCCGTCGCTGTTTCGTACAAGCCTCACAGAATCGTGTACTGTCACGTCTTCGTCTGTACCGTTTAATATACGAAAACAGATTCTGTCCTGACTATATTCATAGACTGCAATCTCTACCAGTCCATTGTCAGGCGTATTCTTGCCTGCAAGCTCCTCAGCGGTTCTCTCCTTTGTAACAAGCCCCGGCTCTAAAGTTCCTCTCGCCTGATATTGTTCTATCACCTTATCAATCTCAGCCAGCTTCTTGCTATATGACGCCGGATAGACCTGCGACGAAAAGAATACCCCGGTATTATCCTCAAATCTGAATGAATAGCTGTAACTGGGGCCATCGGCCACGAACATATTGGTGAACTTCTTGCCATTCCAGTTCTGCATCTTATATTGTCTGAACACACTTTCTATATCGGTAAGGACAGCCTTATCCAGCTTATATTCAGTGATGTCATTATCATCATACCACCATTCAGCGTTGGAGTATGTCAGGATAACCTCGCCATCAATCATGCTGATCTTTGTGGAATTACCGCCTCCGGTCATACCACCGCCGCTTGAATATACATAGGATATCAGTTCCTTATTCTTCACATTTGGCACTTTACTACAGCCAAATAATCCAAGCATCAAGAATCCTCCAATCACAAGAAGTATGATTTTCTTATCCATTATGATGACTTCCTTTCATAATTTTCTCCGCTCATCCAATTACGAATATTGATATCACAATGGTATCACACGAAACGGTTACGTTTCTCTTACTGACAAAGGAACAAGCGCCGGGGGCTCGCCGTCAATACGGCTGGATTTGTCTTTTGTAAGGCGTTGTCAGACGCGCGTGATGTGATCGAAAAGAAAGAGGAAAATTTATTCGGTTGGAAAGTCCCAAATCCCGCAGAAATACCGGATTTCTTATTTGTCGTTCGACAAGGATTTCATCGTCGGGATTACTAAAACGACATTATTAAGCACTCCCAACCATTCCAGGAAAGCCCTAATAACGCCCACGCTCTTACAGGCGCTCTTTAGACAGCCCGAACCAATTCTATAGCGAATAGTTATTTCGGCATATGAATTGACTCATTTGGCTTGTTTCAGCAAATTGCCGAAAAAGGATAGCCCTCAAATCAGCTACTTTTTTATATTATTATACCACGTCTGTCAAGATGCCAGGATCTGGGAGCTTGTCCAAAGGATAAACTCTTCTACTGTCGGTTCGTCTCCAGCGTAGTGGAATGTTCGCCATCTGACTTGCACCTCGGGGTCGGAGTTATTTCTTCCCGCTCTCATCGCCTCATACATTTCAGACCGAACCTCTGCTTCCGGAACATGGTGTTCCTGTGCGATCCTTCTGATTATATTTGCGGCATACTCCAGTTCCTTTTTCGTGTACATGTTTCTATCTCCTTTGAATTGTATTTCTTGCCGTTGGTTGTCTTTCTGTTGGCTATACATATGCTACCACGGCGAAAACACAAATCCTGTCGAATCTCGTCGGAGAATAAAAAAAGATCCCTACATCTGTAAATTGACGTAGGGATTCATGTTGTGTGGCGATTCATTTTGATCCGGTCTCGTCGATCATGACCTCAAGCATCCGGAGAAGGCGTCTCTGCTCTTCTGCAGGCAAACCAAGCAGTTTTTTGGAAACAAGCCCGCTCTCCTGACTGGTGGTAACATCGAGGACGTCAGATAAGAGTGAATTGGCATCGCTCTGCAGCGCGTTGGCGATGGCAATGAATGTCTCCAAAGTAGGGGTCTTGAACCCACACTCTATGTTGCTGATGTATTTCGTAGACAGATCAACCCTCTGTGCCAGCTCTGACTGGGTAATCCCGCGAGACTTCCGCACCTCCTGGATCCGTCTGCCCACTTTTTGAGAGTCCACAAGCATCCTCCTAACAGGCAGTAGTCTTACTGTTAGTAAGTATACTTACGGACATACCCTTTTCAAACACACCATATGTAAGATGTATTTCTCCAAGAAATACTATCCCGAATTATTTTTTCTTATAAGCACGGAAGAGATCCGTGGCAGCGGTCTATCAGCTCCTGTAAACATACACTCGGATCTGAGAATCTTCAATGCCCTGATACAGGCTCCCTCCGATATCAGAATCACATGCCTCCGCGAACAGGCCCTTGAGCGTCCAGATCCTGTCTGCGATCGTACGATAGATCCAGTAGTCTCCATAAGAATCATTCCAGCGATGAAAGATGTATTGCCTCTTCTGCTTTTCGGTCAGGGCGTTATATTCATCCTGGGTCAGCCATTCAGAGAACTCTTCCCTCTCATAAACCTCGAACTCAGCCAGTTCCTTCTTCAGGACAAACCCTTCGTACTTGTAGGGCTTGTCCTTATTTACTTTCGGGACAATGGCGTGGGCAAAGTTTACGTAGTAAATAGATCCCTTATAGTACTTATCCCAGGTGATCGCTCCTCCCCAGCTTTCCATCTCATCCTGAAGGTTTTCGTGGAAGATCTCTCGAAGCCCGTCGGACATATCGTCCGGGATCCCGCAGCCAAGAGAATGGTCTTCAAGCTCGTTGTTTACATCCCAGAACGCAGACTGAGCCCAGAAAATGGAGTGGGTTTTGGCCTCGCCCTTATCATTCTTGAAATACGGGCAGAGGCTGTACCATTTCCCATCCACGTTGGCTTCCGCGTAAATACTGTAATAGGTACTCACTGTGCTCCCTCCTCCCTGTTGAACTGTTCATTGCTTTCGAAGGAATGAAAAAGAAAGTGCATCCGGTCAATCCGTTTATCTATGTGCCAATGCCCGCAGAACCAGGCGATGTACCGGATCTGCTCCTCAATCCTGTCCAGCCAGTGTTCCGTACTTGCGTCAACACTGTCCTGATCAATCATAGGAAGGAACACCTCGGTCGGCTCATATTTGTACGGGCAAGTATGAGACAGGACGATATCAAATGGTTTCTCCCTGATCTGCTTTTCTACATACACTTTGATTTCTTTGGAAGGCTGCTCATCCGGGAACCAATTGGCTCCATGTGCCAGGCGATAGAACTTATCCACGCTGTACGCGCCGCCGATGACCAGGTGCTTCAGGCCTTCCAGTTCAAAGATCTCCCCGTCTTTTGCAAACAGAAGATTCGGGTAGTCCTTTTCGTACCAGACAAGCCCGCCTTTCCATTCTTTCAGCTGATACTGCGCCAGCGTGGATGGGCGGGCTTCGTGATTGCCATGTATACAGAGAATCGTGGGCTTAACCTTATTAAGAGCAGCTTTGCACTCTCTGTCTCGATCATCACAGTAATAGTTTGCACCCACATCTCCCAGGATAACGATGACATCGTCTTCGGTCAGATGAAACTTTTTACTGAACTTGACTATGTTCCACGGCATTCCGTGGATATGTAGGTCCGTTCCGCAGTCAATCAGCTCACACCCTTCCTCTGCGCTTAAGCGGCCCAAGTCTTCTGCTGCTCCTGCGCTTCATGGTTCTGAAGAGTGCCGTGTCGATTGTCTCGTCGAACTTGCACTTTCGGCATTTGACCCGAATGAAATAGTGCTCCCTTCCGTACACATCCAGAAGATAAAAGCCGCAGCACGGGCAACGGATCGTCCGAAGCTGAAAGTTCTGAGCACCTGCTCTGGAAGCGGCAAGCTTCTGCTGAAGGTCCGGACCGGCATTCACATGCCGTTCAATGACCGCCTGCATAGCTCTCACCTCCATAACAGAGCTCTGTGTGCAGATACTCTTCCAGCGGCTTCTGCTCGAACAGATCAAGCTCACGCAGACGATTGCTGAAAGCAGTATAGGAAGCACCCATTGTATCTGCCATTCTCATAATCAGCAGCTTCTGATCCTGAGAAAGAACGCTTCCGCTTTCTTCGTAATACAGCACAACCTTCTTTGAGTTGTTGTGACGTTTCAATACTCGCTTCACCAGGAACTCAGGCATCAGCAGGCACGCAGCTGCCCGGTTCGTAAAGCATTCGTTGATGGACAGCATCTCATGAAGCATGTCCGTGGTATAGGTCATATCCGGATCATATTCGCTGTGAAAAGCCGCCACCGGACTGGCCTGGATTGGAATGTGCCGATCCAGCACATCATGTGCGCCTTCATGGGAGATAGTAAATCTCTTTCTGGCGCTTTCCCTGGGATTCAGCAGGAACTTCTCAATGACTATCGTTCTTGCCGGATAGACGATCTGCTCCTTCTGACTCCCCCTTCTGACCCATAAGGGTCGTTCACCGTCTGAGAAGAACCCCACCCTTCCGGGGTCAGGCTCTGCAAACGTATCATAGACGATCGGAAGACCCAAGTATTCCTTCACAAAGGCTTCGATATCTACGCAGAGAGAATTGGTATAGTGTCTGCTTCGAAAAAAGTCTTTGATCATGGCTTCACAGAGGGTTTCGATCTCGTCATAGGACGTGAATCTCTTCACTGCCTGCACCTCCTGTCAAGCCATCACGTACCAAGCGTGACCAGCTCTGTAAATGTATTTTTCCGCACTACCGATAATCACCGTGTAGCGAATTCCTTCATACTCTCCATCGTGAGAAATGCAGGAATGGAGCACCCTGTCAATGTTCCATATCCGGCCATCCTGCCAGGAGACCGTCAGCGGAATAACCTCCCCGCTTTCCTGCCGCTCACTGTCAACCTGAACATAGATCTTCTTCACCTTTTATTCCCTCTCAGATTGCCCGTCTGCC
>JAHAYX010000033.1 GCA_018384365.1 Clostridiaceae bacterium | reverse complement strand
TCATCACCCTCGCACAGAACAGATACCATTGCACCAACCGAAGCTTCTGTTTCTCCCTGCATATATTCCACCGCTTCGTCCGTTTGCAGGCGCTGGTCGACAATGCGTCTGACCGGTATAGCCGTGTCCATGTGTTCAGACGCAGCCGCTTGATAGGAACGGGGTTCCGCAGGACTCGTCAGCGTCACTTCCCGCATTTGCAGAGTGGAATCCCGCCGCGTGCCGTATAGATCGGTCAAAACATGCATGCTGCTGTTCCGGGAAAGCTCCATATTCAGGATCACACCGGCGCTGAGCGACAAATATCTGGAGTCTCCGGACATATCCAGAGCCGGATCCAATTCAAAACTGCGCAGACCAAAATCCACACAGGCCATAAGATCCTCCTCAGCGCCCGGGACATCCGCCATCTGGGTAAAGCAGAAATTCCGCTCCACGCGGACAGGTTCGTTGTCCGCATTTGCGCACAGGGCCGAAACGGCTGCCTCCGCCCTAACTACCACGCGGTTTGTCATGAGCTTGACGTCTACCGGTCTGATCCGCAGTTCCGCGCGCAGCACTTCGCTGATGGAACCTGCGCTTTCCGGAAGATCGATATCCTCCACCAATGTGAAGTTTTTATAGGTCACGGCCGATACTGTCGTAAAAGAAACCTCTTCGGTTTTCACACAGCACTCGCGCATATCGTCTGCGCCGGTCGTAAAAGACTCCTCCGTTTTGGCATACAGCCTTGGTGTGATCGCCGTGTTGACGCGAACGGACACTTTGCGTGGATTTACAGCGCGTGCATCCGCCGAAACAAGGGCGCAGGAACACAAAAGATCACAGCTTGGTTCTGCGCCGCGCAATTCCACGCGCTGCGTGAAGGAAACCGGCATTTCCAGCTTATAGAGCTTCCGGTCATCCTCTGCCATGTACAGCACGGACGTCCGTACCGTGCATTTCACGGTCACTTCGTCCGTCCCCAGCTCCCAATCCCGGATGCAGGCTGTTCCCGTCGCGTCAACAATGCGTGCAATATCCGGCAGCGTGTCCGGCACGATGCTTTCTGCGCTCTCTTCGCGGTATACGGTCTGCCGCGCGACCTGCCGCTGATATCGCAATGTGTTTTTCAGTAACTCCACCGAGCAGTCCTCCCTGTTTCAGCCGGCCGCAGCCCGCCAATTGATGTTCCATTTATATGTGAAGCACAGCCTGTTCAGAACATTTGGCAAAGGGAATTGCGCCGTCGTTATTCCGCCCGCTGTTTTTTATGCAAGAAAAGAAACAGTCCCACCCTTAAAGAAGGGTGGGACCGTTTCTGCGTGGAATTTTCCCGAAACAGTCGGAGGGATGTTCCGGGAGGCGGCCGTTTTATCCTGCCCGGAAGAGCAGCTTCAGCAGGCCGCGTAAGAAAGCCGGCGATTTCCATACGATAATACGCATATCCGTAAAATTCCTCCTATTCCGCCAGATTAACCGCAGATTAACAGGATACCAAGCAAAATAACAAGGATGGCCAGTAAAGACGCGATCAGCCATACGGGAAAAAGCAGTGCTGCCACCGCGCCGACCGTGACCGCCAGAATGAGGCATCCAAAGTTTTTATAGCGTCTGCACACAACAGCAACCTCCTGATACAAAAAACCGGACCGTGCGCCGATCATGTCTACACAACATCATCATAGCGCGCAGCCCGGTTTTTGCTACCGCATCAGGTGCGGATACCCATTTTTTTCAGTTCCCATTCGTGGAAATCCTTCATGCTCTCATAAAGCATCCGATAACTTTCATAGCGGCTTTCGGGAATCTTCCCTTCCCGGACAGCCTCCAGCACGGCACAGCCCTGTTCCTTGATATGACGGCAATCTGCATAACGGCACGCGGGAATATAGTCGGCAAATTCCCGGAAAGCGTGCGCCAGATCGTCCTTCAGTACCAGATCCATGCGTTCCACGTCAAAGGACTGGAACCCCGGCGTGTCGGCAATATAGGCCCCGGTCGGCAATTTGAAAAGTTCCACGTGCCGTGTGGTCTGGCGCCCCCGGCCGATGCGTTCGCTCAAAGCACCGACCGTCACGGGCCACGCGGGGTCAATCTGATTGAGAATGCTCGATTTTCCCACACCGGAATTTCCCGTCAGTACGAAAATGCCTTCCGTCATGGCGGCACGCAGTTCGTCAATCCCTTCGCCTGTTTTGGCGCTCATGGGGATGACGCGAAAGCCCGCCTTCGTATAGATGTCAATCAGGCTGTCGCCGCGCTTTTGATCGCATTTGTTGACACAGACAATCATGTCAATGCCCTTGTGTCCCGCAATCGCGCTCACGCGGTCAATCAGGAAAGGCTGTGTAACGGGAGGGGCTTCCGACGCAATGACAACCAGTGTACCGATATTGGCCACAGCCGGTCGGATCAGGCTGTTTTTTCTTTCACAAAGCTCGCGGATGACCGCTTCGCCCACCTCCGGACGCTGGATCCGAACTCTGTCGCCAACCATTGGCTTTATTTCATCCAGCCGGAACTTACCGCGTGCCCGGCAGTCGACGAGTTCATCGCCGCACGCAACGGTATACAGGCCGCCGATGCTGCGGACTATCAAACCTTCCTGGAATTTCTCAGTCATATACCGCGATCTGCTCATCCACAAGCGTTCCGTTCACGTAAACACTGACCATGGCTGACCCGCTGCCCTCCAGAGTGACAGGAACGGTCCCATACTCGGAGAGATAGGTCTGTTCAAAGATCACTTCGCCCATGGACATGATTACAACGATGGAATACGTATCCGTTTCATCAAGCGGCACCCAGATCACAGCCGTTCCGGAAGCAGGCAAGTTGCCGCTGCCGGACTCGCCGCCGTCCGGATAGTCCGGCACATCGGGTTCCACATATTCATACACATAGATGTCCACGGCAGTCTTTTCCGCCACTTCGGTGTCCGGCGCGATGCTCTGGTCATAAATTCTTCCGTCATCCTCCGGCACATCGGTTTCCTTCGGAATAACGCTGCCCAGCACCAGATTCTTGATCTCCAGCGCACGCTCCGCTTCGCTCTCCGTCATATCGTAGAGGTCCGGCACGCGGGTAAAGCGCTCCTCCGGTCCCAGGCTGATTACCAGCGTGACAATATCGTCTTCCACCAGCTCCGAATAGGGAGCGGGATCCATACTGATCACATACCCTTCGGCAACTGTATCGGACACCTCGTATTCCATGGAAACAAGCAGTTTCATGGATTCCAGACGCAGCCGCGCGGCTCGCGCCTCCACGCCAACGAGATCCACCAGCGTTATCTTGCGCGGTCCCAGGCTGACGGTTACGTAAATTTCCGTAGTAGCCTTGATCGTACGTCCTGCCGGAGGCTCCTGCGAGATAATCACGCCTTCCTCAATCGAATCGGAATATACGCTTTCATCCTCCACGATGTTATACTCAGCATACTGAATGCTTGACAGCACCTCGGAATAGTTTTTTCCGACCAGGTTCGGCGCAGTAATGTCGTCAATTCCCGCAGTATTCTCCGCGCCAAAGATCGTGGAGATAATGAACGCAGCGCCGCCAAAGAAGATGGCTGCCGTTAAAATACCTGTGATCAGGAACACAAAAACCGGCGTTCTGGCACGCGGCCGGAAGTCGTCATAATCGTCATCAAAATCAGAGTAGTCGCGATAGGCCTTCCGGCGGTTATCCTGACGGGTTCTTGTACGGCTCGAGCTCCGGGATTCCACCTGCTGTGCGCGGTGTTTCACGGGCGCACGGTCTTCCTGCACCGGGTCAAAGAGCATTGTGGCATCTTCTTCCTCCTCGGGAAGCGGTTCGGGCTCCGGTTCCGGCTCTGCCGCCACGTGCGGCACGCTTTTCACCACACCGTAATCAAATACAATATTCGGATCGTTTTTGCACAAATCCAGATCAATCAGCATTTCCGCCGCAGAAGCATAGCGATTCTCCGGTGCGGGGCTCATCGCTTTCATCGTGATTTCTTCCAGTCCTGTCGGAACGTCAGGCCGGATCTCCGACGGCAGGAGCGGAATGGAATTGATGTGCTGCAAAACAACGGCAACAGGCGTGTCGCCCTCAAACGGCAAACGCCCCGTCAGCATTTCGTACATGACAACGCCAAGAGAATAAATATCCGAGCGTGCGTCGATATTGCTGCCGCGCGCCTGTTCCGGCGAAACATAATGGACGGAGCCCAGTGCGTCGCCCGTCATCGTCTCCTGCTGCGCCTCCGTCATGCGCGCAATGCCGAAATCCGTGACCTTCAGGCTTCCGTCACGCAGGATAATGATGTTTTGCGGTTTGATATCCCGGTGGATAATGCCGCGGGAATGGGCGTGCTCCAGTGCGGAGGCAATCTGCGGGACAAAGTGCAGCGTTTCGGCCGCACTGAGTGCACCTTTGCGCTCCATATATTCCTTCAGCGTCACGCCTTCCACCAGTTCCATGACAATATACTCGATATTATCGGAGCGGTTCACATCGTAAACGGAGACAATATTCGGATGCGACAGCATGGCAACTGCCTGGCTTTCCATATGGAAACGGCGGCGGAAATCAAGGTCGCGGGCAAACTCGTCTTTTAAGATTTTTACGGCAACAAAACGGTTCAGCAGCCGGTCTCTGGCACGATACACCACGGCCATACCGCCGGTTCCGATGATTTCAAGGATTTCATACCGGTTGTCCAGAAGTTTTCCCAAATATCTATCCATGGTTTCGCCCCCTTTCAGAGAGTCAGAATGAGCACGGTGACGTTATCGTGCCCGCCATGCGCGTTTGCCGTGTCAATCAAGCGCTCGCAGCAGAGTTTGATGTCTTCTTCCTGCAGGATTTCGGCCATCTCCGCATCCCGCAGCATAGAAGAAAGCCCATCGGAACACAGCAGAAGCTTCTGTCCGGCCTCCAGCGTCAGCGGATAATAATCCGCGCCCACCTTCCGGCTTGTGCCAAGCGCACGGGTGATCAGGTTGCGGCGCGGATGTTCCCGGGCCTGCTCCTCCGTAATTTCACCGCGCTGGACAAGTTCCTCCACAAGAGAATGATCCCGCGTCACACGCTGGATTCCCTCCGGCGTATAAAGATACGCACGGCTGTCTCCCACATTTGCCAGCATCACGCGTTCCCCGTTTGCAAAACCGCCGACCAGCGTGGTTCCCATGCCCTGGTATTCATTGGACGAATGTGCCGTGCGGTATGTATCATAATTGGCAAAATCTACCGCCGTCCGGATGATGGATTCCATATATCTCGCGCTCATACTGGGTCGGATCTGATGCTCAAGCTGTTCCACAAAAACATTGGCGGCAATATTGCTTGCCACGTTGCCGGCACGGGCGCCGCCCATACCGTCGCATACAACAAAAATAGCCTGCGTTCCATCGTCCCGCAGTTCATACAGGCAGGTGTCCTCATTGTTCTCACGGGCGAGGCCCACATCGCTCAACCCAAAGATTTTCATCGGTTCACACCCCTCCGTTTTGCTCGTATTTCCTGCGTAATTGCCCGCAGGAAGCATCTATATCAAATCCCAGGCGGCGGCGAACGGTCGCCGTCACCCCGCTTTTATTCAAAATATCACAAAACCGCTGCGTCGCCTCCGTCGAGGACGGTTTCAGCGGGCTTTCTTCAATTTCATTGAGACGGATCAGGTTCACGTGCGCAAGTTGGCCGTGCAGAAGCCCGGCAAGCTCACGGGCGCAGGCCTCCGTATCATTGAAACCGCGAATCAACGCATATTCATAGGAAATACGGCGGTGCGTTGCAGCCGTATAGGACCGGCACGCTGCCAGCAGTTCCTCAACCGGCCAGCGCCGGTTCACCGGCATAATCTGCGAGCGAAGCGCATTGTTCGGCGCATGGAGAGAAACCGAAAGCGTGATCTGAAGGGCCTCTTTTTCCAGCGCGTAAATCCGGTCAACAAGGCCGCTGGTAGAAAGGGAGATGTGGCGTTCTCCAATGCCCAATCCCTTTTCATTATTGACAAGCTGCAGGAATTTCAAAACAGCATCCATATTATCCAGCGGTTCACCCGTACCCATCAGCACAATGTTTGAGATACGGACGCCGGCATCCAGTCCGGCAAACAGTACCTGCTCCAGGATTTCGCCCGGCGTCAGGTTCCGGACAAGGCCTCCTTTCGTGGAGGCGCAGAACACGCAGCCCATCCGGCAGCCCGCCTGCGTGGAAACACACACGCTGTATCCGTGTTTATATTCCATCAGAACCGTTTCAATGCAATTTCCGTCCGAAAGTCCCCAAAGGTATTTGCGCGTTCCGTCGCGCGCAATCTGCCGTTTTAA
This sequence comes from Clostridiaceae bacterium, assembly GCA_018384365.1. Classification (GTDB taxonomy): domain Bacteria; phylum Bacillota; class Clostridia; order Oscillospirales; family QAMX01; genus Allobutyricicoccus. The sequence goes on along the minus strand of JAHAYX010000033.1, from coordinate 45,006 downwards.
AAGAGCCGGGGGCGCCACCGTACAGCGCTCCGCCAGGAAGGCCCGCAATGACTTGGGGACATCCGTCATATCGTCAAAACTGCGCGCACCGGACTGAGCCCATTTGAAAATCTGCCCCGCGCGGTAGGCGGGCTGACCCGCTTCGCGCACAAGCTCCCCAATTTCCTGTTCCATCAAATCGCGCAGATTCTGCATATCAGTTCCTCTTCATCAGTTTTGAAATAAAGAAGCCGTCCGTGCCATTCCGGTGCGGCCAGAGCGTCAGCATTCCTTCCGGCGCCTGAATCCCACCAGGCAGCGTGAAAGGCACGGCGGTAAAGTCCTCCTGCTGTGCCAGGAAGTTCCGGATAACGGACTCATTTTCGTCTTCCATGACGCTGCACGTCGAGTATACCATAATTCCGCCTTTTTTTAAAGCAGATGCCGCATTCTTCAAAATTTCGTTCTGTACGGCAGGCAGTCCGGCAATCTCCTCCGGACTTTTATACCGGATTTCCGGCTTGCGGCGTATCACGCCCATACCGGAACAGGGCGCATCCACCAGTACGCGGTCAAACCGGCCCGCAAAAGCCGGGTTCGGCACGGTACCGTCAGAAAGCGCCGCAGTGACAATCTCCGCGCCCAGACGCAGGGCGTCCTTTTGTATCAGGCCCAGACGCTGTTCGTAAATATCGCACGCGGTGATACCGCCGCGGTTTTGCATCCGGGCGGCAGCGGCAAAGGTTTTCCCGCCGGGCGCAGCGCACATATCGAGCAGCTGCTCGCCGGGCTGCGGGTCCAGCGCCAGCACATCTAGCTGGGAAGCAGCATCCTGAATGGCAATCATGCCTGTTCGGAATGCCGAAAGTGTTTCTATGCTGCCGCTGTGCGCCAGAATCAGCGCATCCTGCAAAAATGGATGATCCCGGACTTCCACGCCCTCCGCCGTCAGCGCCTGCATAGCTTCCTCCCGGTTCGTTTTCAACGTATTCACCCGGGCGGTCACAGGCGGGGCGGCATTGTTGGCCGCCAAAGCCTCCTCAGCTTCCGGGCCAAGCCGTTTTTCCAGATATTCCACAAGCCACGCAGGGTGACTGTACCGGACAGAAAGGTAATTCGTACGATCCTGCACATCCGGCAGCTTCCAATCGTCTGCATGCTCGCTGATCCGGCGCAAAACAGCGTTTGCAAAGCCCGCCGCCTTTGGATTGGCGGAGCGGCGTATCATGGCAACCGCCGTGTTCACCGCAGCGGAATCCGGCACACGATCCAGAAAAAGAATCTGGCAGGCCGCCGCACGCAGGACATTCAGGACAAAGGGGGAAATTTTATTCAGCCGCAGGGAGGAATATGCTGCGATCTGGTAATCCAGCAGCGCGCGATTCTGTAAAACGCCCGCGCAAATTGCCGTGCAGAGCGCCGCATCGCGCGCATCCAGTCCGGCTTTCCGGATGGACGCCGCAAGCGTCAGATCGCTCCACGCGCCTCTGTCCACCGCCATCAGCGCGCGAACGGCGGTTTCTCTTGCATCAGCCATGCTGTGCTCCCTCGCAGTCAAATTTTTCGGGCAGTTCGTGTCCTCTTGCATAGTCCGGGACCGGCATACGCCGGCTTCCGGGTGCCTGAATCTGACCGACAGCAACGGCGCCGGCGCCGCAGGCCACGATCATGCGGCCCTCCCGGACGTCCAGAACCGTACCGGGCGTGCCGCTGCCCTCCGTCACGACGGCATCGGCGAATTTATAGGTCTGATCACCACAAAGCGCAAAAGCGCCGGGTGCCGGCAGCATGGCGCGGATGCGGTCAGCCACTTCGCGGGCGGGGCGCGTCCAGTCCAGGCGTGCGTCCTCCCGCGTAATCATGTGCGCGTAAGTGGAAAGTTCGTGCTGCTGCGGCGTCCGTACGGCAGTGCCGTCCCGCAGCTGTGCCACGGCGCGCAGGAGTAATGCGGCACCGATTCCGGAAAGACGTTCCGTTAATTCGCCTGCCGTCTCCTGTTCGCCAATCGGCGTCGATTCCGTCAGAATGATATCCCCGGCATCGAGTTCCTTCGCCATATACATGATCGTCACGCCGGTTTCCCGTTCGCCCGCCAGAATGGCGTGCTGAATCGGGGCTGCGCCGCGATATTTGGGCAAAAGCGAAGCATGGACATTGATGCAGCCGTATGGAGCAGCCTTTAACACGTAAGGCGGCAGGAGTTTTCCATAGGCCGCAACCACAATCAGCTCCGGCTTCCGTTCCTCCAGCAGCGGTTTTATGGCATAGCCGCGCAGTGTTTCCGGCTGAGAAACCGGGATCCCCCAGGCAAGCGCCGCTTCCTTCACAGGAGGCGCCAGCATCTTCATGCCGCGTCCCTTCGGGCGGTCCGGCTGCGTGACAACGCCGACAAGCTCATGCCCCGCTTCCCGCAGAGCGCGCATCGGTGCAACGGCGAAGTCCGGCGTTCCCATGTACAGTATTTTCATGTATTACTCCCCATCATCCGCATCGGGATCCACAAAGCGAATGGCCTTATCGGTAAACAAAACGCCGTCGAGATGATCCACCTCATGGCAAACAATCCGGGCGGCATATCCGTCCGCGCTGAATTGAAACTCCCGGCCGTCACGGTCCTGTGCCTTTACCACCACATGGTCGGGACGCACAACAATGCCCCAGACATCCGGGACACTGAGACAGCCTTCCATGCCCTCCACCGCGCCGGAACGTTCCAGGATTTCCGGGTTAACCAGCGTCATGGTGGTTTCCGGGTCGGGCTCCACAATGACAACACGGCGCAGAACGCCCACCTGCGGTGCGGCAATGCCAACGCCCTCTTTTTTGTGCATGGTTTCGATCATATCATCAATCAGCGTATGAAGGCGGTCATCAAATTTCTCAACAACGCGGGATTTTTTTGCCAAAAGCGCGTCACCGCGCGTTACAACATTCCGAATAGCCATATCATCCATCCCTTTCTCTATAAATTGATATCAGAATATACCGTGACCGCCCGGTTGGCGCGGTCTCTTTCGAATTCTAAAAGAATACCGGTTAGAAATGCACGCTGGCGCCGTGAATCACGGCACCGCAGCGTAAGGGTATACCGGTATCGGTTGTTCAGTTTATAAATCGGTGCTTCCGCTGGTCCGAGCAGCTGTGCATCGAGATCCGCATATGGTCCCCCGAGCAGCGACCGGATTCTGACTGCCAGACGGCGCGCGGCCTGTCTGGCTTCGTCCTCCAGCGGAGAAGAAAGCGTAAGCAGAACCATCCGGCAGAACGGAGGCTGATTCAATGCTTTTCGCAATACGATTTCATTTTCGTAAAAAGCCCAGTAATCCTGATTCGCGGCCGCTTCGATCACATCGTTTTGCGGCGAAAGCGTTTGAATCACGGCAAACCCGGGCTTTTCCGCGCGTCCCGCGCGTCCCGCCACCTGCGTGATGAGGGAAAACGTTCGTTCTGCGCTGCGGAAATCACCTGTATACAGGCTCATATCCGCATCCACGACGGCCGACAGCGTCACATTCGGGAAATTCAACCCCTTTGCGATCATCTGCGTACCGATCAGGATGTCGGCCTCCCCGGCCGCAAACGTTCCAAGCAGTTCCATATGCGCACCGCGCCCGGAAGTCGTATCCGAGTCCATTCGGAGCACGCGGGCCTCCGGGAACCGGATATGCAGTTCCTCTTCCAGCGCCTGTGTACCAAAGCCGACCGGTTCCAGATACGGGCTGCCGCACGCCGGACATTCCTGTGGCGCCCGGATGGAATAGCCACACTGATGACAAAGCAGCCGGCCGTTCTCGCGATGATAAGCCAGCGCCGTGGAGCAGTTCACGCACTGCGGCACGTGGCCGCACGCCATGCAGGACAGGCTGCGGGAGGCGCCGCGCCTGTTTAAAAAGAGAATGGCCTGCTCATGGTTATCCAGCGTTTGTGCAAGCATCTCCGTCAATTCCATGCCCAGGCAGCCGCGATACCCCGCGCGATAGGACTCCCGGCGGTCGGACACCACAACCTGCGGCAGTCCGGCAGGAACCGCACGGTGCGGCAGTTCGAAATAGGCATATTCGCCGCTTTTGGCTGCATAGGCGGAATCCACCGAGGGCGTGGCAGAGCCCAAAAGCAGGACGGCGCCCGCCTCCCGGCAGCGGTATTTGGCAACGTCCCTTGCATGATAACGCGGATCGTTTTCCGAGCGGAAGGTGTGCTCGTGCTCCTCGTCAATGATGATCATGCCGAGATCGGCAACCGGCGCAAACACCGCACTGCGCGTTCCCACCACAACGTGGACCTCTCCCCGGCGAATACGCTGCCATTCGTCATAGCGTTCTCCTACGGACAGTCCGCTGTGCATCACGGCGATTTCATCGCCGAAATCATGATAAAACCGTGCGGTCATCTGCGGCGTCAGAGCAATCTCGGGCACCAGGACAATGACACCGCGGCGCTTTTTCAGCGCATGATCGATCAGTTTTATGTAAACTTCTGTCTTTCCGCTTCCCGTCACGCCAAACAACAGAGCGGGTGCATAGGTTTGCGCATCTAAAAGCGCCGAGACACCGTCCGCCACCTGTTTTTGTTCCTCATTCAACACAGCCGGCGTGCCCATATAAACGTCCGTTTCCGGACGCCGCAGAATACGCCGTTCCTCGCGCCCGAGGTAGCCATCTTTAAAAAGAGAGACGACCGTTGTGCGGGAAGCGCCGGTGTAATATTCAATTTCGTTCAGGCCGGCACGCTCGGTATGCGCCAAAAAGGCGAGCACCTCACAGCGCACAGGACCTTTCAGCGTACACGTGCCGCCGGACATCGCCGACGCCCCCATTTCCGTCAGGAAATAGACAAAGTCCGTTTTTTCGGAGGCAGCGGGACAAAAATCCTCCACGCGACGGAGAACACCGCGGCGCAGAAGCGCCTGCACATCGCAGTCCGCGCCCAGAACAGCACGCAGTTTCCGTTCCGGTATGGGTGCGGGATGTTCCGCGAAATATGCGGACAGCTGCCTCAGCTCCGGCTCCATAAAAGGGCCTTCGTCAGCCGGCTGTACGGACAGCGCGTAACGAATTTCTCTGCGAAACCACAAACCGGCCGGCAGCATGGAGCGCACGATTGCGTAAAAAGTGCAGTTGAGCCGCTCACGCATGTGAACGGCAAGCTTCAGCATCTCCTCGGAAAGCACAGGCGTACGATCCAGGACCGAATCAATTTGTTTCAGTTTCTTATAGTCCGAGGTGTCCGTCACCGCCAGAATGATGCCCTCTTCGCGGCGGTTTCCGCGCCCAAAGGGGACGGAAACACGAACTCCGCGGTTGATCTCGCCGCGCAGTTCGTTCGGCACCGTATAGTCATACAGCCGGTCAATTGCCGGCAGGGCAACGTCAACCGCAACGCGGACGATCATCTCCTTCGGCAAGCTTACAGCTGCTCCTCTTCCGCGTCTGCCGCAGTCTCGTCAGGCGCTTCCGCCGTTGCTTCCGCTGCTTCTGCCTGTGCGGGCTGATCCTTCACCAGCACCACTTCGCCGTCTGCAATTTCATGCAGGGCAATCGTGACCGGCTTATTATCCAGAGAAATTTCTTCATCCTCTGCTTTCTGTGAGATTTCTCTTGCAAGCTGCGCAGTGACATTCACGAGGAGATAACGATTATTGATATGCGCCTTCAGTTCGCCCATGGAGGGATCCAGCATGCTGCCGTTGTGTTTCATATTCTATCTGCTCCTTCAAACAGTACTTCGATATTCAGCGTTACGCCTGCCGCAAAGCAGGGCTGTTTTTCGTATTTTGCCACAATTTCGCGTTATTCTTCTTCAAATTCCTCAGGATCGTCATCCTGTGCATCCGTGCGGTCATACAGGCGGTTCGCCACCGTTTCCGGCTGTATTGCAGAAAGAATGACATGGCCGGAGTCCGTGACGATAACTGCGCGCGTCCGGCGTCCATAAGTTGCGTCTATGCACACGCCGCGATCCTTTGCCTCCTGAATGATACGCTTAATCGGGGCCGATTCCGGACTGACGATTGCAACCAGCCGGTTCGCCGAAACCATGTTGCCAAAACCAATATTAATCAGCTTCATTCCCGCACCTCATTCAATATTCTGAACCTGTTCGCGGATTTTTTCGATTTCAGCCTTTATGTCCACAACAGTCCGTGTGATTTCGAGATCATTTGCCTTGGAGCCGATCGTATTGGTCTCACGGTTCAGCTCCTGTACCAGGAAATCGAGCTTGCGTCCCACCGGTACATCATCACGGAGCATATCCTCAAGCTGGGCAAGATGGCTCTTCAAACGCACCAGTTCCTCGTCAATTGCAGTGCGGTCGGCAAACAGCGCTGCCTCCGTCAAAAGCCGGCCTTCGTCCGGCTGGACACCGTCCAGAATCTCGCGGATACGCTGTGTAATGCGCTCGCGGTACTCTTCCACCAGCTGCGGCGCACGGGCCGCAATTTCGTCCACCATCCGATCGATTTCCTTCCCGCGGGAGGAAATGTCGTCATACATCCGCTCGCCTTCGCGTGCGCGCATGGCGCCGAAGTCCAACAAAGCCTTCTGCGTCACTGTGATCACGTCTGCGCGCAGTTCGTCTGCGTCGGCTTCCTTCTTTTCAATGGAAAAAACCTCGGGATACCGTCCCAGCGAAGTCACGGAAATATCGTCGCGCAGGGAATAGCGTTCCGCCATTTCCTTCATGGAACGGTAATATGCCTCGAAAATATGCTCGTTAAAAACAACCTGCACATCATCGGAGTGAGAATCGTCAACGGAAACATATACATCGAGTTTCCCGCGCGAGACACAGGCCTGCGCAGTTTTTTTCACGGCATCCTCCAGGAAGGAATACATCCTGGCGGACTTCACCGTACAATCAAAGTACCGGTGGTTTACGCTTTTCACTTCAACTGTAATGGTTCTGCCATGCAATTCCTCGACAGCCCGTCCATAACCCGTCATGCTCTTTATCATGTCAAACCCTCTTACTTCTTCCGTATTTTAGGGAGTATTACGCGGATATAATAGTTCAAAAGCTGGGATAAACCAATGTCGAACAGCACAAACGCCGCATTGGCGCATAAAAACAGGGGCCAAAACACACCGGCAAGCTTCGGAATCAGATCGGCAAGCACTGCCGGCAGGAAAAACCAGAGAACGAAAAATGCTGCGTTAAAAGTAGCCAGCTTCAGCGGCCACTCAATTATCTGCCGGTTGATCCGTTCAATCAGGCATTTCACAACCGGATACCAGCCAAAAAACACCACATATATCCAGCCGGAGGCCGGCGCCAGCAGCATCGACAAAACAGCCGAGGCAGCATAGCACAAAAGACCGGAAACCGGTCCATATTCCGCTACAAGCAATGCCGCGGCAATGCCCGCAACTGCCGTGAGTGAGAGTTTCATCGTTGGCACGACCTGTGCCAGGCAAATCAATGCCACCGCCACGGCTGTCATCAGTGCCGCAGCAGTCATTTGCTTTGTTTTCTTGTTCATGGACGTCAGCAGCACGGAATCAGGTCGCCGCCCATACATTCACAGCAGCAGTCCGCTACAAGCAGGGAGGAACAGACATCGCAGAATCCGCCGCCGTTTGAGACACCCCGGTTTTGGTTATAATATGCCGATGTTTGATTCATATTTTGCAGGGCCATGCGGTATTCCATATTATTCGGATCCATGCTGCACGCATTCTGGAAATAACGGCGCGCCTCGTCATACCATCCGCGCCGCAGATAGACGCTGCCCATTAAGAAGTGCCATTCCGCGCCATGGTCCGCAGAGGCCGTCAGCTCCTGTTCCGCGGCGTCCAGATTGCCCGCCATTATCAGCTGGCGGACACGTGCAAATGCTGGGCTGCCCGTGTTTTGCGTGTACGAACCGGAGGAATACGTATTCTGATAACCGCCCGAGGAAGAGCCGGAGGCACGCTGCTTGGTAATCTGATCGTATGCCTCGTTGATCTCTTTCATCTTTTCCTGTGCAAGATCCGCAAGCGGATTGTTTACATAATTATCGGGGTGATATTTGCGTGCCAGCTCGCGATACGCCTTTTTTACCTCATCATCACTGGCATTGGGCGAGACACCCAATACTCTATATGGATCCATGCCTCGAACTCCTTTGTTTCGTTGTACCTTCCATCACGGACTCCGCCATTGCAGGGAGTCCCATATACAAAATATTCTTTACAATCGGCTCGCTCCGGCCAAGGTCCAGAAGTTCCGACGCCGCAGCGGCGGTCTGCGCCGACTGTAAAAGCGTCAGACGCACGGCTTCCCTGGCTTCTGCCATACCCTCGGGGGTTTTCACTTCGAAACGAGCTATTATAGCATTATAACTGCCGCTTTTCAAGTCGTCCTGCAGATCATCCCATGCATCAGTTATGTAAACCCATCTTCCGACATGATACAGAATCTGCTCCACGGGACGCCTGACTTTCTCCTCCGCGATGCCGACCGCCGCTTTTTTCATCATTGCGGCAAAGGCATCCGCCGCACGGTCCAGCGACGGCGTGTTTTCCCGCTCCAGTTCATCGAGCCGCCGGATCCCCTGCTCCACTGCTCCCGCAAAAGCAGGCAGCTGTGCGCTTGCCTTCCGGTATTTCCGTTTCAGCAGCCAGGCAGTGAAACGGGCTGTCATTGCCCGCATGCCTTTTTCGTCATGCGCGCTGTCGCGCAGCTTCCAGTAGGTCAGAATCACCGAACAGTCCGCCGCAAAATCCAGAGCAAGATTTTCGTTGATACACGCACGTTTCCGGAAAGGTGACACCACGCAGCGCTTATAACAGGTTTTGATACCGCAGCTTGTCACGCCGGACATCAAAAGCGCCATAAAGCACATATCATAACTCAAAAGCATTCTGCTGCCGAATCCATAACGCGCCTTGAGCGTATGGCACAGGCCGCAGTACATGGCGCGGAAGCTTTCAAATTCCCGCACTTTCATTTCCGGCTTATAAGGACGAACATATCCGAACATGCTGTTACTCCTGTTCCTCCGTATCCATGACATCCACAATCGTGCAGGCCGGTTTGTCCGCACGTTTTTTATTATACACCTTAGCCCCTGCAAACGCTGCCGCCCAGCCGATCAGTGCACAGATTACGGACACAGTATTTTCCGCGCCCACTGCCTGTGCCAGGAAGTATACGGTCAAAAAACCAACCAGGGGTAACAGATAAACCAGCACGGCAGAGGTCATTACCACATTTGTTGCGGTTTCCACAACCACCTTCTGTCCTTCTTCTGCTCTGGCAGCATTATATGCGTCCGCGTAAAGAGGGCGTCCCGCTTCGCAGAACCCGCACGCCTCGCAGTCCCCGGTACAGGCCGAGCCGCGCAGTACCATAATGCGGGCTATTTTTCCTCCGTGAATCACCAATGCTTCCTGCCTCAAAAAAATCTTACCCTTCTTCCTCTTCGCTGACGTTGACAATGACGGAATAGGATCCACAGACATCATATCCGCCTATACTGATTTTAACCACTGCGGGAACCAGCTGGCGGCCTCCCTGCAGGTCGATATCCGCCAGATCAACAGACACGCGGAAGTTGTTCACATCCACATTTTTCAGTTTGTCCGTCTGGCCGCGGATCATGATTTCCAAATTCGGCGTTTCCAGCTCGACTACCGCCTTTTCCGGCACATTTTCCAGCAGAATATTGGAAACGGTAATCTGCGTGGTGGCAATATCCCGGAATGAAATATGCACATTCACCTGCTCAACCACTTCGTCATAGAAGCTGACGCCTTCCGGCAGGGCAAGTGCAAAATCCTTGTCGTAAGTCAGCGTGAAATCCCGCACACTCACATCGCCGAGCTTCAGAGATTTCAGCGAACTGATATCCGAGGAGCGGCCGTATACCGTCACTTCCGACGGCTCATAGGTCGTGACAATGCTGGTTTTCGGCACACCGGCGCTTGCAGTCACATTGACCTCGACAGGTACCGTTTTAGACAGATACACCGGAATATCAACCTGCACGGTTTTGTCAATATAGCGGGTAAACTCGGACTCCAGTGTGTTTCCATCCACGTCGGCAATGACATAGGCGCATTCGCCGGAATAATCCTTCGTCAACTCCGAGGCATCCAGCTTCACAACCGCATAAGCTGCACATTCCATCACGCTTTCCGTGCCGGAAACCGTCACCAGAGAGGGTTCCACAGTTGCCTCATCCAGGTGGACGCCGTCCGCAAGTGTTCCTTCGTATTCCACACGGATCGGCAGTTCCTTTTCCACGATTTTTTCAATCACAATCGGGATTCTGCGCGGTGTACGTTCAGCAATGGTCACACCGTCCGGAAGGCTGACGTCATAAGAAAGCGTGTAATTACCCGCCTCCGTATAGTGGGAAACATCCGCACGTACGGTGATATCGTCCGTATCCACTGCTCCCAACGCGCTGAACGTGCCGGTCAGCTTAATAGAAACGGTTGGATTTTCAATTTTGGAGACAACCAAGCCGCTGTTCTGCAAAAGCGACGTCTGCCCCAGCAGTTCGACCGGGATGTTGGTCACATCCATGGACCGTTCCGGATTGTCATTGTAAATAACAATGGCCCACAGCGTTACGGCAATCAGAAGTGCCAGCAGCTTCATCCAAATATGATGTTTCCTGAAAAATTCTCTCATTTACTCTTCCCCTTTCTCAGGCTGAAGAGATGCTTCGTTTTTTCCACAACCTCGTTCTTATTTTCCTGAACTTCAATCAATTCATGGATCAAAAGGTTTTCCAGGGCTTCGGGAGAAAGATTCCGGCGGATCGCGCCGCCCAGTGCGGCCGAGATGACGCCTGTTTCCTCCGAAACGATTACCGATACGGCATCTGCGCTCTCCGTAATGCCAATACCGGCGCGGTGACGCGTGCCAAGTTCTTTTGGCAGCGCTTCATTTTCCGTCAGCGGCAGCACGCAGCCCGCCGCTTTGATACGTGCCTGTCGAATAATCATGGCGCCGTCGTGTAGAGGCGCCTTCACGAAGAAAATGTTCTTAATCAGTTCGCTCGTCGCCTTGGCATCCAGTTCTGTTGCGGCTGTCAGGATCTCGTCGAGCGGCTTGTTGCGTTCAAATACGATCAATGCACCGGTGCGGGACCAGGACATGGAGCTGCAGGCATCCACAACCTCCCGGATCATCACACGCACGTCCGTTTCGTTTTCCTCACGGCGCAGCAGGGAGGAGAGCTTATTGCGTCCCAGGGATTCCAGCATTTTGCGAAGTTCCGGTTGGAACACGATCAGCACCGCAACCAAACCGATCTGCATGGTGTTTTTCAACACAAAGTGAATCACATTCAGCCCAAAGAAGTACGAAATGAAATACAGAATAATCAGAATGACAATGCCCTTGATGACACTTTCCACGCTTGTTCCGCGCACAAGCTTCAAGACCTGGTATATCAGAAACGCCGTGATCAGTATATCCAGAACATCCAGCCACGCAAATGTCCGCAGATAGTGAAATACGGTATCAAGTATGTTTTCCATATGCAAATACCCCGACTGTATCAACAATAAATCTATCCAAAATGGCCACTATATCATAGGTTAATGATATCACAAACAGGCCCCGATGTGAACACCTTTCATAAAAATTTACGGATTGTCTAAGCTTTCACATAGATTTTCCAAAGGATGCACGGCATTTGCCTTCCCGCTTGCACGGCACCGTCACAGGACGTTAAAAACCCTGCCGCCATACCGTTGGCAGCAGGGTTTTTTCCATTACTGTATTTCCAATGCCAGAAATCCAACCGTGAAGGGAAGATGCGGGAATCTGGCGACTCCGCTATGGCAGAAGCCATAGCTTATATACCAGTCCTTCAGCCTGGTATTTTCTTCAATAATGCCGATTTTCATCATCGCAGCGTCGTACTGCTTCACCTCGGAAACGCAGCGGTCAATCAGGCGCCGTCCCACGCCGTGATGGCGATAGGCAGGCAGGACAGCCAGATGATCCAGCTCCCACGCGCCGTCCCCGATTTCCTTCACGCCGACATACCCCACCGGTGTGCCGCCGGCATAGGCGCCAAACATATGATAGCCGTTTTCATACTCTTTCCGCAGGCGGTCAGCCTCCAGAAAGCTGGTATGCGTCGGGCAGTTTTCACGTGTCAGGCCAAACTCTTCGGCCACATCCCGAAAACTGTCCCGGATTACCTTTGCAAATGCATCGAGCTCCTCGTATGCTACGGTTCTGATTTCCACAGTTGAATTCATTGATCCACCTCGATTTTTCGGGCCGGATGACAGGGCTTAAAAATGTGTGCTGTACAGTTCTGTCATTTTCTCGTGATTTGGGGACACAAAAAGCGCAACATACAGCCCACGTACATCCACTTTGCACTTCTGGGCAACGGCATAGCTTGCCGCATCATAACTCTTGCTCTGGTTCAGGACCTCCTGCAGGCGGTTTGCCAGCTTTTCCTGAATACGGGCCAGCGCGGTCTCATCCTTTGCCTTTATCATAATGATTTCATCCGGAAAAATACCGTTCATCGCGGACAGCGATGCCTGTTCCGAAATATCCGCGGACTGAATCCCGTAAAAGTCCAGGAGGTCATCCTCGGACATACGGGAGGATGCATCCAGCGCAAAGGCCGTTTCCATTTCCTCAAGAATGGCTTCCAGCGTTGTATCAGGCTCCCCGGAACCGGAGCAGCCCGTCAGGGAAACAGTCAGCACCATGATCAAAACCAAAAGTGCCGCGCATACTCTTTTCATACCGTGAAAGCCTCCTTATGCCGTATGTGTATAAAGATACTCAACCCATGCCGCGCACGCAGCATTGGTGAAATGAATGCCCATACCGCCAAGCGATTTGGGATCGCTGCAGTATTCTGCAGGAAGATCTCCGTTTTCATCGCAGAGGGCAGAGTAAACATCGATATAATAATAACCATTGTCCTCGCAGAACTGAAGCAGACGTTCATTGTAGGTACGAATAATTTCATTATTCAGACTTGTCGTCTGCGAATCCTCCATACGGGGTGTGACGGACTGGAAGTAAAACACCACATCCGGGCTTTTCGCCTGAATTCGGGAAATTAGCGTTGTCAGGTTGGCGATCGTGCCGTCATACCGTCCGCCCGCAATATCGTTCATGCCGAGCATGATATAGAGCTTCTTTGCGCCGCAGGCCGCAATGGCATCCTCCAGCAGCATTTTGGTTCCCTGGTAGGTCGGGTGAATCGACTCCTCGCTGACCGGCTTCAGGGCATTGATATAACCAAAGCTTCCCGCCGTCAAAAACTGCGCCTTTCCCAGGTAGTTTTCATCGGATTTCCGCTGGTCGCGGACATAATACTGCAATTTCAGACTGACAGAATCGCCGATGAACACCACATCGTCAAAATAGGAGGTGTCCACCCGCTCGGATTCCGGAAGTCCACCCGGGATGATTTCCACAGGATCGTTCCCCGGCTCGTCGGGGTCTGCTTCATTCGGATCCGTCCCGTCATCCGGGTCGCCGGTTTCATTCGGATCCGGCAGGTCCGGATCTGTTTCGTCCGGATCGGGCGGCGGAGGATCCGGCAGGTCCGGCGTTTCGTCCTTCTGTTCCACCGTATGCGGCAGTTCCATTCCGCCCACCGCGTGTGCCAGGCCGTCGTCTATAATTTTTCCGGTCTTGTCTTCTTTTATCTGAATCACGTGTGCAGACATCGTGAGGATCCAGGTCATAATGATCAGTTCTGCCGCCAAGAGCATCAATGCCAGCAGCCTGCAAAAAAACCTCTGCATCAGGGCAAATCTCCGTTTCTGTTTCGCGCGCTTCTATGCACCATGTTTACAAAACACCAGTTTACATAGTACACTATTTATTATATAAGAATTACTCCATTTTGCAAGCCAATTTTCAAGATTCCGACGACTTTTGACACTCACCCGGGTGACGAAAAACCAGAATTTTCCCTTCCCTTTCACGGTGCACCAGATATGGTATTTCCCCGCGGTTTCTCAGTACAACCCGGCGAAAACCGAGGCTGCCAAAACAGTCAGAAGGCCGCAGACCACAATAGAAAGACTGCTGATTGCGCCCTCTTCCTCCCCGATTTCCCGGGCGAGAACCGTTCCGATCGCATGGGCTGCCGCGCCAATGGCCAGACCGACCGCCGCCGGTTCGCAGATGCGGAACAGTCGGCACAAAGCGCGGGCGCAGATATTGCCAAAGACGCCTGTAATCATAATTGCGGCAACCGTCAACGTCGGGATGCCGCCCAACTCACCGGAAAGCGCAATTCCAATCGCCGTGGTTATGGACTTCGGCAGAAGCGACACATACTGCTCGTGTGTCAGGCCGAAAAGCATGGAGAGCAGCAGAATCGACGTCAGGCTGGCGAGGACGCCTGCCAGGGAGCCTGTCAAAAGGGCGCGCCATTTTTTCTTCAGACGCTCATACTGTTCATACAGCGGAATGGCAAAGCAGACCGTCGCGGGGGTCAGGAAATAAGTGATATACTCTGCTCCCCTGTTATATACGTCATAGTCTATTCCCAGAACCGTCAGGAACAGAATAATCAGTATAATCGCGATCAGCATGGGGTTGAAAATCGCAAATTTCCATCTTTTCTGAATCAATGTGCCGATCCAGTAGGCCAAAATGCTGATGACCGCGCCAAAGGCGGTGCTTTCCGCAAAAAATTCAACCATTCTTCCCACCTCGTCCGTGCCGTATCACAAATTGCGCCGTCCGTCCGGTTATGGCCATTACAACCACCGTCGTAAGGATGGAAATCAGCGCGATATACAGAATCGCGATGCCCTGTTCCCGATAGATGGCCATGAACCCAACACAGGGACCAATGAACATTACCGGCATGGCATCCAACAGGAAATTTGCGGATTTCCGGATCTTCTCAAGCGGGATCATCCCGGTTTTCAGGCAGACAAACATCAAGACCAGGCCATAAATCCCCGCAGGGATGGGCAGCGGTATGAGCGCATGCAGAATTTCACCAACGAAGGTGACAAGCAGGATGATGCTGAATTGGAATACGTACTCCATAATTTCTCCATTTCACACTTTCATGTCAAGAATCCAACGTTCAGTATAGCACGAACAGTTGAAAAAAGAAATAGTTTGTCAGACCGTGCGGCGTGTGATACACTATTTTCATCATTAGGCCGAAACACGGCTGATCACAGGGAGGTTTTTCTATGGAAAATGGCATGCTCGGTACCGATGTTGTCACACAGATCGGCATCATTGTACGCGATATTGAAAAAACCGCACGCGACTACGCGGAATTTTTGGGGCAGCCCATGCCGTCGATCAACCCGACCGGCACGTATGACAAAGCGCTGACGCAATACTATGGCAGACCGACGCAGGCCCGTGCCAAGCTGGCCTTTCTGCGTGTCAATCAGAATCTGGACATTGAATTGATTGAACCGGATGAACACGATTCCGTCTGGCGGGATTTTCTGGAGAATAAAGGCGAGGGCGTTCAGCACATTGCCTTCGTTGTAAACGGAATGCGCAGCGTTACCGCGAAGCTTGTGGATGCCGGATTCCCGCTGACCATGAAGGGCGAATACGACGGCGGCCGTTATGCCTATTTCAACACCTTTGACAAGTTGAAAGTGGACATTGAGCTGCTGGAAAACGATTGACTCCGCTTCTGTTTGCGCTGCAAAACGGGCTGTACGCCGGGAATCCGGCACACAGCCCGTTTTTTATTCGTATTCCTGCCAGCACAGCTGCACATTCTCGCCAAACAGACGCCATGCGGCTTCCGCCGCCAAGTCCCTATCGTGTCTATCCAGCGCTTCAAACAGGGTGAGCTGCACGCGCCGCTTCTCCCGCTTCCATTTTCCCACGACGCTGCCATAGAGTCTCTGCGATACGCAGTCTGCATCGTTTGTACGGTGATAAAAAAGGTATCCATGTGCGGACACAGATACCTTTTTGGTTACCATTTTTATTGTTAACATAATATTTATTCGCGCAAATCCGGAAACAACGCCGGGAGCTCCCTCAGCGAGGCTATTTCCGCTTCCGCGCGGTCAAAGCGGTCGTCCCATTCCGCATAGGCGGAAAACCACACGGTATGCATACCAACCCGGCGGGGCGCCTCGATATCATTCGGCGGATAATCCCCCACATAGACGATTTCCTGGGGCGCAAGACCCATTTTGTCGATCACATAACGGAACGGATAGGGATCCGGCTTATCCGGACCGATTTCGCCGGTTGCAAGGACAAATTCAAACCAGTCCCGGATACCCGCAACATCCACTTTTCCCTGCTGAAGCACGGCCGGGCCGTTCGTCAGGATTCCAAGCCGGTAACCCATGCGGGAAAGTTCCCGCACACTTTCGGCGTTCGGCTCACGGCAGGTGCAATAAGGGTAATAAAAGTTCCACATGGACAGAAATTCCGCGTAATCCGCACCGTGTCGCCAGCCGGTGCGCAGTTGGAACGCCGCAAAACAGTCCTGCAGGTCCGTATAGCCGCTTTGGAAGCATTCGCCGAAAATCCGGGCAATGGTTTCGTGCTCTGCCGGACGGTCGCTGAAATAAAACCGGTTCACGTAGTGCGCCAATTTTTGCAGCGTCATGCGGCGAACGATCAACGTATTGTCCAGATCAAAAAGAATCGCCTTACAGTGTTCAAATCTCATCGTTCGGTTCATCCTCAGCATCATCCGCAGATTCTTCTCCTGCGTTGATCAGCAGCGACGCGGCATTGGACAGGCAGTACAAAAGCAGCGCGAGATATACGACCATGCGGAAAGCCACCTGCGTGATATAATGCGTGCTGCCGGTATCAAGAAACGTCATAAAGCGGCCAAAACCGCTTACCAGCAGCAAAAATACCGCACTGAGCGAGGAAAACAACGTCAAACGCATACGGCTGCGGCCAAAAATCTGCCCCGCCGCGCCATAAATGGACAGCAGCGCAAAGCACATAGCCAGCAGATCATAGAGATACAAAAGCTCCACCGGCTCCACCGGATGTTCCATAAAGACCAGCACCAGCATGAAACAACCCCAGAAAACCGTTACAACGGCGCCAAAGCCCGTCATTTCCGGCATACGGCGCTGCTTTCGTGCCGCGGCCAGTGCAATGAGAGAGATACCGCAAAGTATCGTCAAAATACCAAAGAGCAGGTTTGAATATTTGCCATCCTGCGCAAAGGCAGGGACACGCATCGCGCCCGCAGCCAGCATGACGAGACCGCTCAGCATACAAAGCATTGCACCGGGAACGCCGCAGGCATACAGTTGCGTATAAGGCCGTGCATCGGACTTTTTCACCAGTGCCAGCAACAGGCAGAGGAGCACAATAACGGCAGAAAAGCCCAGTAATACATACGTTACCGGGCCGGAGGTATACAAACCGGTGACGTCGTCATAACATCCCGTGAGTTCCATACCGCGCAAAATCCCGCCCGCGGCGCCCGCGAGAACCACGAACGCCAGCGGCAGGATTTTTTTCATTTGATCTTTCATGAAGCTTATTCTTTCTCAGGAAGGTTCAGACTGATGTGCAGTTCATCCAGCTGCTTCTGTGTGACCGTGCCCGGCGCATCCATCATCAGATCCTGTGCATTTTTGTTCATCGGGAACGGAATAATCTCACGGATGGAATCCTCGCCTGCCAGCAGCATCACCATACGGTCGACGCCGGGGGCGATGCCCGCGTGCGGCGGTGCGCCATAACAGAACGCATTGTACATGGCCGGGAACTTCGCCTTCACATCCTCTTCCCCGAGACGCACCATTTCAAAGGCCTTGACCATAATATCCGGATCGTGGTTACGCACAGCGCCGGAGGAAAGCTCCACACCGTTGCAGACCAGATCGTACTGATCTGCCGTAATGGAAAGCGGGTCGATCTCGCCGCGCTCGGCTGCCTCCAGCACGGCAAGGCCGCCGGAGGGCATGGAGAACGGATTGTGGCAGAATTCCAGCTCACCGGATTCCTCGCCAATCTCATACATGGGGAAATCAACAATCCAGCAGAACGCATACTGTTCGCGGTCCATATGGCCCGGAACACGGCTGCCCAGGATCTTCACGATCGCACCGGCCGTTTTCTGTGCTGCGTCCAGACGGCCTGCAGACAGACCAACGAAGCTGCCCGGCTTCAGATCCAGGGCGGACAGTACCGCATCCTTCCGGTCTGCCAGGAACTTGGAAATACCGCCGACCAACTCGCCGTTTTCGTCGAGCCGGAACCAGTACATCTTATTGCCGGTCTGTACTTCGATGTCTGCACAGGCCTTATCAATGAATTTGCGCGTTTCTTTGAATTCGGAAACAACGACCGCCTTGACTGCATTGCCCTGCGCAAAGGGCTCAAAGCCACAGCCGGCCACAACACCCGTCAGGTCGGTAACCGTCAGGTCAATACGCAGATCCGGCTTGTCGGAGCCGTACTTTTCCATGGCCTCACGATACGGAATCCGCTTGAAGGGTGCGGTTGAGGCACGATTATACGTGCCGTATTTCGCAAAAATCGGCGGAAGAACATCCTCCAGCACCGCAAACACGTCTTCCTGCGTGGCAAAGGCCATTTCCATATCGAGCTGATAGAATTCACCCGGCGAACGGTCGGCGCGGGCATCCTCATCACGGAAGCAGGGCGCAATCTGGAAGTAGCGGTCAAAGCCCGCCGTCATCAAAAGCTGCTTGAACTGCTGCGGAGCCTGCGGCAGCGCATAGAACTTACCCGGATGGTTTCTGGCCGGGACAAGATAGTCGCGCGCGCCCTCCGGAGAAGACGCCGTAAGGATCGGCGTGGTGATTTCTAAGAATCCATGCTCGATCATGCTGGCACGCAGCGCAGCCACCACGTTGCAGCGCAGCACAATGTTGCGTTTTACGTCCGGATTTCTCAGGTCGAGAAAACGGTATTTCAGGCGTACCGCTTCGTCCGCTTCACGGCTGCGGTTCACCTGGAAAGGCAGTTCATTATAGCGGCAGCGGCCAAGCACACTGATGCTCTCCGGCACCACTTCAATGTCGCCGGTGTCCTGCTTGGGATTGCGGCTGGCTCTTTCGCGCACCACACCGGTCACACGGATCGTGGATTCCCGCGTGATGCCCTTTATTTGATGAATGATCTCGTCGCTTTCTGCAACGATCTGGGTCGTGCCGTAAAAATCGCGGAGTACCACGAAAACGAGGTTTGCAGAGACCTCTCGAACATTGTCCATCCAGCCGACTAACGTAACCTGTTTGCCAACGTCGGATAAACGCAGCTCACCGCAGGTATTGGTGCGTGATTGAAACATATCCAGGTTTCCCTCTCTTTGTGTTATTCTTTGATCGGTTTTTCGTTGTTTTTCAGAGCCATAGCCTGACGAACGATTTCCGCAGCTTCTTCGCGGGTTACAAGCTGCTGCTCACCCGTCGCCATATTTTTTAAGGAGAGTTTTCCCGCCTGCAGCTCGTCCTCTCCGAGGATTGCCGCAAATGGGATACCCAAACGATCGGCATAGCCAATTTTCGCTTTAAACTTCTTCTTTTCGCTGTAAACCTGCGTTCTGATGCCACAGCCACGCAGATAGGTAGCAAGCGATGCAGCGGCTTTGCCATCCTCCATCATGGGGAGGATCAGTACATCCGCCGGAGCTGTTACAATAGCGTCATTCAGGTAACCCTGTTCCCCCAACACATAGAAAAGCCGTGTTACACCGATCGAAATACCGACGCCGGGCAGGGCTTTTTCCGTATAATACTCCGCCAGATGGTCATAGCGGCCGCCGGAGCAGATGGAACCGATTTCCGGATGATCGAGCATCATCGTCTCGTAAACCGTTCCGGTATAATAGTCAAGGCCGCGGGCAATCGTGAAGTCTATCTCAAAATGGTCATCCGGGATGCCATATTCCGTCATGTAGGAAGCAACCGTTCGCAGTTCTTCTGCGCCCTCGTCAAAGAGCGCACACTTTCCGGTATACTGCGAAAGCGTGCCAATCTTGTCCTCGCTTGTGATAAAGCGCAGGATTTCATCCGCCAATTCTGCCGAAAGGCCCTCATCCTCGACCAGAATCGCACGAACCTTGTCCGCCCCGATCTTATCCAGCTTGTCAATCGCACGCATAATGCCTGCGGAGGCATCCTTCAGGCCTAACAGCTCGAAGAATCCATTCAAAAGCTTCCGGTTATTGATGCGGATCTTAAAACGCTGCAATCCCAGCGAAGTAAAAGCGCGATAAATGATGGACGGAATCTCTGCCTCATTGGTAATATCCAGCGATCCATCGCCGATGATGTCGATGTCAGCCTGGTAAAACTCGCGGAAACGGCCACGCTGTGCGCGCTCGCCGCGATACACCTTGCCGATCTGATACCGCTTAAACGGGAAGGACAGATTGGCGTAATTCATTGCCACATATTTGGCAAGCGGCACCGTTAAGTCAAAACGAAGCGACAAATCGCTGTCACCCTTCTGAAAACGGTAAATCTGCTTCTCCGTTTCCCCGCCGCCCTTGGCCAAAAGAATCTCGCTGGATTCAATCAGCGGCGTATCCAAAGGGGTGAAACCGTAAAGTGCATAGGTTTCTTTCAACGTATTCAAAATACGTTCAAACTGCATCTGCCTGGCAGGCAGCAGTTCCATAAATCCGGACAGGGTCCGGGGTTTGATTCGTTCCATTCCTTACCTCGTATGATAATCAGGTCAGATAATCCTGCCTTTTTTGCTGTTTTTGGGGTTCACAACATCACGCCAGCTGAGATAGCCGTTATCCAGACCCAGAATCAACAGCTCAGCAGTCGCAATATTCGTGGCAATCGGAATATTGTGTAAATCACAAAGGCGCAGCATAGCCGCAACATCCGGCTCGATCTGCAGCTCTGTCATGGGATCGCGGAGGAAAATCACCATGTCAATCTCATTATAGGCAACGCGTGCGCCGATCTGCTGGTCGCCGCCCTGTTTTCCGGAGAGGAAAAGATCCACAGCCAGGCCCGTTTCCTTTGCAATCAATTTACCTGTCGTACCGGTCGCGCATAAATTATGTTTGGAAAGTATACCGCAGTAAGCCATACAGAACTGAACCATCAATTCCTTCTTTTTGTCGTGAGCAATAAGGGCAATATTCATTTGTCAACACTCTCTTTCTTCAACAATCAGCGGCGCCTCAGCTTCATCACAGGCACCTGTTCCCCTAATAACCTTCTTGCTATATTGCGGTATGCTTGTGCGGCTCGGCTTCGCGGGGCCAGAAGCGATGGAATCCCATGCGCTGCCGACACAATGACAGCTTTATCTTCCGGCACATACCCCAAAAGCTGCGCGCCGGACAGGTCAATTGCATCGTCAATATTGGGAAGTCCGCGGCTCATCAGCTCCGGACGCACCCGGTTGACGACCAGACGCAGATTGGCAGCGCCGCACGCCATCAGTTCACGCGCAGTCCGTTCCGAGCCGCGCAGGCAGATCGGATCAGCCGTTGCCACGAGTATTCCGGAATCTGCGGCACGGGCCGCCATTTGAAAACCGGTGCCGAGTCCGGCAGGAGCGTCAATCAATACAAAATCGTAAAGTTCCATTTCCCGGACATTCCGCGTGATGGTGCGGAGCATTGTCGTACTGCTTTCCTCCAGCTCAGGAGGCGCCGCAAGTACGGCAAGCTGCGGAAAATCCGCAAGCGGCACCGCTGCGTCTGCCAGGGCAATATTCCCCCGCGCCGCATCTGCAAAGTCAAAAGCTGCAAAATCATGTACACCAAGCGCCATATCCAGGCTTTGCATACCGACATCTGCATCAATCAGCAAACAACGGCAGCCCAATTCCGCCAGTGCACAACCCACGCCGGCCGTCACGGACGTTTTGCCCGTTCCGCCCTTTCCGGAGGCTACAACGATCGTCTGTGTCAAGTCTCCACCTCCGGCAACAAATTCATCCGATTGTTATTATACACCAAAATTTCTGCCAATACAATAAATATTTACTCAATATTTATGGACCAGTTTCATGGCCAGCTGCTCCCACTCGACCAGGTTTTCCGTCCGTCCGCAGACCGTTGTAATATCCTTCAAAACAAGGTCGCAGGTGCAGTCATAACGGTGGCATGCATCCACAATCGTTTCGATTTCTTTTCCGATCGCATCCATATCCAGGCTGGAAACACCGACCAGGCCGGGATTGGCCTTTGCGGACACGACAAAACGCCCGTTGATCGCTTCGATTGCGACGTTCGGATCAGCCCACGGCGTTACGCCGACTTTCCGGAGGTTGGGAATTTTCTCTACGATATGGATTTTGCGGTCCAGCGGCTCGCAGCAGCCATAGTATACCAGGCCAAAGGGCGCCATAGCGCGCATTTGGTACGTAATATCAAACTCATCGTGCATTTCCGGCGAAACAACACCGAGAATCTGAGCGGCAGCACGTCCCCACACCTGATTCAGCTTCACATGGTCGCGGTCCGGATGCAGATCGTTGGTCAGCGCCGGCGTACAGTGGAGGTCGTATGAATCACCCTCTAAAAGTCCGAGTTCCTCATACTGGCGCATACGGTCCAGGAACACGTCCGTAAAGCGGGAGACCAACGCATGCATCAGTTCCGGTTCGTCCACCATATTGTAAAGGAGGTCGTCCATATTCATATAGCTTGCCAATAGATCCCAAGGGGTGTTGGCAATGCCCATGACTGCATACATGCCAACCAGTTTCACCGGGATAATATCGCCGATTGCATCGGCCACGCGTTCATATTGGCGCATTGTGGCATCGCGGTCATAATATACTTTATCAAACGGGATCTTTTCCACATCCTCCATCGTATGGAACTGCGTTGCGAACTGGTGTGCATGCACATCGTTTTGACTTTTACGGTCAACCTCCGTGTAGATGGGCTTCAACCCGTCATTTTCGTTCAGAACAATTTTGGTCACGCCGATATAGGGCGGAATAACCATATCGCCCGGAAAATATTTCTTCTGAAACAGCGTCATGCGGATTTTGGACTCAACGGCCCGGAGGATCGGATCCTCACAGACAGGCTGCAGTTCGTCCGCGGGCTGCAGTTCGTGCCACGGAATTTCGGAAAGCAGTACAACCGGCCGTGTTCCCTTTTTCAAATCGTTGGAAGCACGGTGAAGTTCCATTTTCCGGTGGTTTTCATCGCTCATGGCGTATTCGAAATATTGCGAGGCAAGTTTGCGCAGCACCTGGATGTCCTGATCCATAAAACATACCCTCCCATGGTTTATTGGTCGCGTACATTATAGCATACAGGCCAACTCGTTTCAATGCGTTTTTCAATCACACCAGCAAAACTGTAAAATGAGAAAAGTATAAAAAGGGCTTGACAAGCGAAGCATTGGGTTGTATACTGTAAAAGCTGTGGATGTCCGGGTGTAGCTCAGTTTGGTAGAGTACTTGAATGGGGTTCAAGGGGCCATGAGTTCGAATCTCGTCACTCGGACCACAAATCAGCCTGTTACCTATATTTTTAGGTCACAGGCTGATTTTGTTTTTTACGGTTTTCATGTGTTTTTTTGCGTTTTTTTGAGTTGTAGCACGGCTGTATCACGCTTTACTATTTCCCCATCGCTTCTTCTATATTGTCGCAAGCATCTTCTAACTGCTCCATAGCCTCATCAATGCAACCTATAGCCTGCTCCATGTCCTTCCCGCGCCCAGAGTCCTGCAAGCTCTCCGGCAGGTTGTCCAGGGCGTCCTGTTCCTCGTCTCGGATTTCCTCCAGAAGTTCCTGCAGTTCTTCAATCTTGGCCCGGAGGGCTACCAGCTGTTTACGTCTTGCCTTGTTCATGTTGACCGCCTTAGCACTCGTGATTTTCAAACTCTTCCAGCGCGTGCAGCGCTGCGAGGTGTTCGTGCATATATTCGTCTGCAGCTGCTCTCTGCTGTTTAATTAAATTCCTATCTGTGTCGTGTTTCTCATGCTCATTTTCTATCCGCCTTGTGCAGTTATACTGTTTTGGCCTTGTATTCGGCCTCTTTCAGAGACTTGTGTATTTATTCCAGTGTTTTTATAGTCATTTTTATTTCCTCCTTGAATTTTATATCAAAGTCGACTATAATATTTAGAGTTGGGGGGCGGCGGCAACCGCCCCCCGTCTGCCGACTTACTTTTTCTGTTTGTCGGTGTTGCCCTGCTTGACTTTTTTCGGTCTGATGGTGATCGTTATCCGGTCTGCTATGTCGGAGTCATCAGCCAACAGCCTGAGAAGTTCTCGCAGGGCTTCTTCTTTTGTCTTGTCCATCTTATCACCTCCCTCCTGACAGTCATTATTATACACTATATTATTGTGTATGTCTATTGTTTATATGCACAATTATATAGTGTATATTTGTGCATATTGTACACTTGTTATTTGTGTATGTTGTGGTATAATATTTATTGAGGTGATCATAGGTGATTGTGTATAAAATCGACGTTTTAGCAGCTTTGAAGAATGTTGGTTATTCCACCTATAAACTACGAAAAGACAAAATTCTTGGAGAAGCTACAATTCAAGCCATCCGAACAGGCCAACAAGTAACTTGGGATAAGCTTTCAATTTTGTGCCATCTTTTGAAGTGTCAGCCCGGAGATTTACTTGAATTTGTTGATTCGAACACACAAAACGATTGAATCTGCAGATTATCTGCAATTTTGGTAAAACGAAAGCGCGGCTTTTTTAGCCGCGCTTCTTCGTTCATCTGCATATTATAAAAGCCCCGGAAGTCTCATTTTGCAAGCCCCTCCCAGATTTTTCGCCACAGGTCGTTGGCATACCGATAACCGTCGAGATATTCCCGCGTCTCCCCGGCCAATCCCAGTTCTTCGCAGACCAGTGCGGCATAGTCCGGCGTTTTTTCTCTCTCCGCCGCGATTGCCGGATAGTCTATGTATAGCCGGTTGCAGTCCACAAGTCCGTCAATGCCGTCCACGCGCCCGCGCGAGGTATACTGCCACATGGCAAGCGGCGTATCCGGCCGCGTCGCGCGGTATGCCGCGATCCACCTGTCGTAGCCCGCAAGTTCTTCCGGCGGGAAGAACTGATTCTGGTAATCCAGATTGGTATAGAGCATCGGCACATATCCGGCCTGCTCCACGACCGATAAAAATCGTTTTGCCATGGATACGGCCAGCGCACGGGATGGCTTCACGCCTGCGCGCACGGCGCGGTTATAGCTGTCGTATTCCCAGTCAAAGGCCACCGGCAGCGTGATCCGGTATGGCGCAATCGCGCCCAGGCAGTATTTTGCTTCGTCCTCTGCCTGCATGGGCGTCCAGGCGTAGGAAAACCAGTAGACGCCGAACGGGATGCCAAGCCGCGTGCATTCTTTCGCATTGCGCACGAATTTTGGGTCGATGTTGCCCGCGCCATACCCGGCGCGCAGCATCGCCCCATCGATGCCGGACGCCTTGACCTTTTCCCAGTCAATGTCGCCCTGCCATTTTGATACGTCGATGATGTGAAATTCTGCCATGGTACCTCCTTTTGTTAAAATCGTTCACGTTTTTGCACATACTTCCGTGATTTATTGCCGACGTGCGTAAAAACCACCTGTTTTTACGCACGTCTTGTTATATAATTCAATTTTCCTCCGCCGCGTCGTTTTTCTCGCGCATGGCCTCCAGCGCCGCGCGCAGGAATTTGGGGTACGGCACACCCATTACCGCCGTATTCTCCAAAATACTCAATCCCTCGTTTGCGATAAAAAATAACACCACCGCCGTGCGGACGTATGCCGCGCCGATGACGGAGTCCAGCATAGCCCCAATCCAGACAATCACCAGCATCACACCCTTGCGCAAAAGTCCCTTGATGCTGGCCGCAGAGGTAAAAGCCCCGCTCTCACTTTTTGCGCTGCGGTGCCATACCAGCGCAAGCAGCAGCCCCGTGATATAGTCAATCGCCATCAGCGCCACCAGCACGGCCAGCGCCGTGTCCCATCCGCCCAGCGCCTGCGCAACTGCGCTGCCGGCCGCGGCAATCGCCGCAAAAACTGCGTTTTTGATTTCCGTTGCCCTCATGTTGTTACCTCCTGCCAGCCGTAAACGCCCGGCTCCCACACGTTGTTGTCCACCATGGATTCCCACGTTTTTCCGCCATGCGTCACGCGATCTCCCGCGCTGTACGGATTCGTGCTGTCCGGCTGTACCCACGCAGGCACTTCCCCCGGATCCGGAATCAGCACCTGTGCCCACAGGCTGCCCGCAGCCTCCGGCGTCCAGTCCGTCTGCGACGTGTGCGCAGTTAGACAGCGGTACAGCACACCACCCGACTGCACCCGCTCTCCCGCCTCGTATGCCTGTCCGGCGTGCCATACTGGGAATAATTCCGGCACACCGGCTGCCTCCTCGTCCGCCAGCCCGCCGGATACCTGTAAAATCGCGGCGCGGATCCGCTCCGCCTGTGCTCTCGTCATACCGCACCTCCTGTGATGATGGCCAGCGCTTCGCTGTCCGGAATCTCGTCCGTTGGCTCTTCCAGTTGCTCGATCAGCTCTGCAAGCAGCGCCTCATACTCTGCCTGTGAGACCGGCACGAACGCCTCCGTCTGCACAAACGGCCTGTCCATTGTGTGCAAAGCAATCGTGTTTACCATTTACAGTTCAGATTACTTAAGTCAGCTGAAAAAGGCAACCGCCGATCGGGAAAGCCGAATGCAACGTGACCGAGAACTGAGGATTTTCATCGGCTCGATAAAAGAAAAGCCCCTCGTCCTTGAGACCTGGGACGAAAGACTATGGATCACGCTTTTGGAAACGGCAACGGTACACGCTGACAACAGAATAACATTTCGCTTTAAGGACGGAACGGACATTGAGGTTGGGGCTGAATAAGCCCCGCCTTTTTTGTTATTCAGATGCTTTCACTTTCACCGCTATGGTTTCATTTTTGGGTGAAACCATTTGAAACTCTCTGAAACCGTATCAATATTATCAACTGTTGCCACAAAAGGATAATCCGAACTGTATCTTCCAGGTGGGAGATGCGTTCGGATTTTTCTTTTCTATTGAAAATGTGCTTTGATGGAAAAGAGCGAGGATTAGTTTCCGATGCTGTTCGGCTATGCACAGACATTGTTCGGACAGCAACAATCAAAAAAGAATTTCCCACCCATTTAGGAAATGGGTGGGATTCTTTTTTCACAAGTAAACAGAGATATTTCTGCCCAAGATATGTTATTATAGAAAACGGATGGAATGCCGTCCAGCGTCGGGGAAAAGCGTATTTACAGCAATCGTATCTATTTCCCAATCATTCAGAAAACATTTGCAATATCTTTTCTCCATTTTCCCACCATTGACCAACAAAGAGTGCAGATGCCTCCTGTCCTTCATAAGGAATAAGTTCATTTGTATTGGCATCGTAAAAGAATTCCACATCAGCCATGGAGTATGTTTCTCCGTTGAATATAATGTTCTCTTCTGTGCCATCCAAGACACATGAACCAATGCAGTCCTCACATACAATGTTCAATGTATTAGGACTGACAAACTTAGGCATAGGAGAGTCCATTGTTGCTTCTTTGGTTGTGTTTTTGAACACACAATTACCGTTTACGGTTGTCCCATCGGGAAGAATTACTCTGGTAAACTGTTCTGCGGCATTGATAATATCACCGTTAAATTCGCAGTTATCAAAAACGATAATTCCAAAATCTCCGCTGATTGTTACATCTTCATCAAAAACGAGATTTTCAACGATACGCTCTTCTTCTGCAGCCAGCTCAAATGTGAATTCTGTGGCTTTGATTCTTCCATTTTCTTCCTGTTGGCTGCTTGGATTATTGTCTGCCTGAGATTGAGTATCTTCACCACCGCTGCAACCAAACAGCGACATCAGCATAATCGAAGCAAGTGTCAGTGCTAAAATCTTTTTCATCTTAAGTCCTCCTTATAAAATGAAAAGTGCGCCAACTGAAGCTGACGCACCGAGAAACGCATGGCTCCGATTGCTGCGGCACAACCTTTCAAACATCCAACAAAAACTGAAAGCAATTCAGACTATATAATCTGAATGGATAAAAATCTCTTGCTTGCTGCGCTAAAGCCATTGGAATGACTGAATTTTTTAGATTCTATAATGACACTCGAACCAAAGAAAGACCGCTTGAATTCAAGTGGTCTTTCTTTCTGCTTTCCTGCATCGTTCCGGTAAATCCTCAGCTATTGCATACGCGCTGCAACGCTCAATACATCATTTTTTACATAAAAGCTCCCGGCCGGCAGGAGGGAGCTTTGCTATGCCGAAACCCGGCGCCGGGGAGAAACTCCCGACACCGGGTTTCTGATTATTTTGCCGGAATGATTTCAATCCAGTATCCGTCCGGGTCCTCCAGGAAATAAAGACCCATTTTCTCGTTTTCATAACAGATGACGCCCATCTCGCGGTGCTTTTCATGCAGGGAATCGTACGCATCTGTGACGAATGCGAGGTGGTATTCCTGTTCGCCGAGGTCATAAGGCTCCGTGCGGTCAGTCAGACAGGTCAGTTCCAGAGAAAAATCGCTGCTGCCGTCGCCCAGAAAGACAATACGGAACGATCCATCCGCCGCATTGCTTTCCCGGATCACCTTCAGACCCAACGTGCTCTCATAAAACGCAATGCTTTTGTCCAGATCCAGCACATTGAAGTTAAAATGATTGAATTTCAGCATTCTGTACCCTTCTTATAACGTAATTTTCAGGCAGTTGATGAGATGAGTCGGCAGTTTTTCCGGCAGGCGGACATTCAAAACGCCAAACGGCTGTTCAAAATCCACTTTACCGAAGCCCAACAGCTCGACAGCCTTCACCCGCTCGTCAAATGAACGCAGTACAGCGCGGCGGGATTCCGGTGCATGCATCATAAAGGCATACACATTGTTGCCCTTTGCTGTATAGCGATAATCAGACTCGCCCCACGTGATCTGTTCCTCCGTGAGCTTCTTGATAACCGCGCGCGTCTCGCCTTCACCGAAGGTACGCCACGGACGGGTGCCGTAAATGCCTTCTCCGCAGATTGAGAACCATTCGCCCAGTTCCTTCAGAAGGAAAAGCGCCTCGTCATCCAACGTGCCATCCGGACGCTGCAGGATATTCAACAGCATATTACCGTTTTTGGATACGATATCAACCAGCGTTTCCAATACAAAGAGTGTGGACTTGTACTGCTGGCGCACATCATAGAACCAACCGCCGATGCAGGTATCCGTATGCCACGGATCCGGATTGATGGAGGGCAGCTGCGATCTCTCGATGTCCAGCGTACCGACTCTGTAAATTTCCGGACGCGGATCCTTCTGCAGATAGACGCAGTCCTGTTTTCCATGCAGTTTCACCATTTCATTATAATAGTAGGCAATCAGCTCCAGGCCCTTCTGATAGGCAGCTGAATTTGCTTGATTCGCATGATCAGCACTGGAGAACTCCGAAACAGCAAATGGAACGCCGCCGTCCGAATACAACAGATCAGGATGATACAGATCGACAACCTCGCGGATACTGTCAAGCCAGTACTGCTGGAAAGCCGGATTCTGTGTGTACCAGGGATCGAGGCCGTCCCTCTCGTTTTCCAGGTGCTCATAATTATCATAATAGAAGTCGCGGTACTCCGGATCGTTTCCGTCATACGGTACGCCGGCATACGGGCCTTCCTTGTCCGCCAGCTTGTTTGTGCGCCACCAGGAGAAGGACGCTCCCAGATGCTCAGAAAGGCCAAACGGCAGGTTATATTTCTGCGCGGCACGCTGCCACTCGCCGCAGATATCGCGCATCGGGCCCATCTCGGCGGAGTTAAAGCGGTTGATACGGGACGGATAGTTATAGAAGTGGTCGTGGTGCATGGCCTGGCCCATGAAATACCGTGCGCCGGCCTTGTAATAAAGGTCCATCAGTCCTTCAGGGTCAAAATTCTCCGCTTTCCAAAGCTTCACAAGGTCCTTATAGCCAAACTTGGAGGGATGTCCATAATGGCGCAGGTGATACAGGTATTGCGGCGAGCCCTCGATATACATATTGCGGGCATACCAGTCGCCGTACATCGGCACGCTCTGCGGGCCCCAGTGGCTCCAGATACCGAATTTCGCATCGCGGAACCATTCCGGACATTCATACTGGTAAAGGGATTCAAAGGTTGCATCGAATTTTTTCGTCATAAAATGCTCCTCTCATCAGCAATTGGGGAAAAGCGTTTTTTATCCGGGCAATCCGTGATTTCCGGCTCATTCCCGAAATCATTTGGTGTTATAGGTACTGTCCAGATCTGCAACCGTGGAGGTTGTAACGTTTGTTTTCAGGCGGGAGGTTGCAATGCGCTTTTTCAGTTCCTCGTAATAGAGATCCTCGTCAAACGGGATTTCCACTGCATGGCCGAGCCACGCGGAGAGATGCATGGCGTTTGAAAGCGTCAGGCCATTGATACCCTCCTCGCCGCGGGCAACCAGCGGCTCACCGCGCAGGATGGCGCCCGCAAAGGCATTCAGCACGCCGACGTGCTGCTCGCTCTTGCCGTCCGTTTCCACTTCCGTACAGGTCAGTTCCGGTGCGCCGAACGGGATGGTATTCTTGGCCGACCACTCCTGTTCGCTGCATTCCGCTTTCCACATATAGAGCTTGCCGTTTTCACTGACCAGTTTGCCCTGATCAAAGTTGATTTCAAAGCGGTTCGTACCGGCACAGTCGCCCGTTGTCGTGATAAAGGTACCTGTCGCTCCGTTTGCGTATTCCACATACGCCGTCACGTCGTCCTCCACCTCGATATCGTGCCACTTGCCAAAGGACATATGGGCTTCCACGCGCACCGGCATACCGCAGATCCACTGCCAGTAGTCCAGGTTGTGCGGGCACTGGTTCAGCAGCACGCCGCCGCCTTCACCGGCCCAGGTTGCACGCCACGCACCGGAATCATAATAGGCCTGCGGACGGTACCAGTTCGTGATGATGAGGCTGGTGCGGCGAATGGCGCCCAGTTCGCCCGACTGGACGATTTCGCGCATTTTGCGGTAAATATGATCTGTGCGCTGGTTGAACATCATGGCAAAGATCGCGTCTGACTTCGCTGCCGCCTCGTTCATTTCACGTACCTGCTTCGTATAAACGCCTGCGGGCTTCTCGCTCATGGCGTGAATTCCGCGTTCCAGCGCTGCGATGACATACTGCGGATGGAAATAGTGCGGAACCGCCACGATCACCGCGTTGATCAGGCCGCTGTCCAGCATTTTCATGGCGTCATCGAATATGGCAACGCTTTCCGGGTAGTTTTCCTTTGCAAAGGCACGGCGCTCCGGCGAAATATCCGCCACTGCCGCCAATTCAATATCCGGGCACATCCCCGAGAGGATATTCTTACAGTGTACGGAACCCATATTACCAATGCCGATTACGCCGATTTTCACTTTTTCCACGGTGTATCCTCCTTTTATGCAAGGCCCACAGCCTTTAAATTCTCATAACTCTTTGCGAGGCACGCAAACGGATCCTCGCCGTAACAGTCATCCTGCTCCACCAGCAAATAATCCGTGCCCGCCTCTTCGGCAGCCGCAAGGATTGCGTCAAAATTCATATTGCCCTCGTAAACCGGAGCCATGCGCGTTCCGGCAAAGCCACTGCCCGGCACAAACGCCATATCCTTCAGGTGGATACACGGGACGCGGCCGCGCAGTTTTCTCAGCCACTGCGCCGGATCGCCGCCGCCGGCCTGTACCCAATACGTATCCAGCGTGATTCCCAGCTCCTCCGGTGCAAAAGCCTCTGCAATGCGATCCAGCAGCACCTCACGTCCTGCCCCGGCACGGGCAAACTCGATATTGTGATTATGATACATCAGCAGTGCGCCGGACGCGGCAATTTTCTTTGCCACCGGCTGGTAATTGCGGATAAAGGCCTCGCACCAGTCTGCGCGCTCCATTCCGTTCGGCGCCATGCCGATCCCAATGTGGCGGCAGCCAAAGATCTGATGCTCGCGGATCACCGTCTCCGTTTCCTCCGCAATGCGCTGCGGCGCCGTGTGCGTAATGGCACAGGTCAAACCGTTTGCCGCCAGCTGCTCCGCCAGCCATTCGGCCTCAAAGGCGCAGGTGCCGGAAACCTGAACGGTCCGGTATCCGATATCCGCCACTTTTTTCAGCGTTTCCGCGAAATCATCCGTCGTTTTTGTAAAATCCCGCACGGTGTAAAGCTGTGCGCCCAGTTTCATTGCTCTGCACTCCCTTTCTGTCAGGTATCCAGAATTTCTCTCAGTGCCCGTACAGCCACGTCAAACGCCGCGCGTTTTGAGGGGTAAACGTCCTCGCGGATGCTGCGCTGCTCGCGTTCCAGCTGGGAAAGACCCGCGAAAATGGCAAGATGCGGCTCGACAGAGAGCACTTCCCCGCCCTGCGCGCCGAAGCTGCGCACAATTTCCGCCACATGGCCCTCGCCGCGGCCCGGCGGCACCACTTTTCCGTCCGCCAGGGCATCCTTGATGTGCATATACTCCACATACGGCGCCAGCATTTCCCATGCCGGCAGCGTTTCCTGCCCCGACTGCACGAAATTGGCAGGGTCAAACACGGCACGCATTCCCGGCACAGACTGCATGATATCCAGACATTCCGGCGCTTTTTCGCCGTAAATTCCTTTTTCGTTTTCATGGCAGAGCACCAGACCGCTGCCCCGGGCTTCCGTCACCAGCACGTTCAGCCGCTCCATCACCTCATCGCGGTAGCGGGCGCGGTCCGGATCCTCCTCCGGCATATAAAAGCTGAACATCCGCACGCATTTGGCGCCCAGAATCTCACCGATTTCCAGCGTTCTGCGGAATTGTTCCACGTGCGGGGCAAACGGATCCTTTATCCCGATTTTGCCGATCGGCGAACCAATCGACCAGACCGCAACGCCGGACTCATCCAGACGCGCCCGAACTTCCCGCGCACCACGATCAGAAAGCGCTATGACCGAACCGGTTTCCAGCCCGCGCAGTTCAATATAGGGAATCTGGTTTTCCGTCAGCGCCTTGATCTGTCCCGTAAGCTGTGGATCCGCTTCGTCCGCAAATGCGCAGAGTTTCATCCTCTTCATGGTATCATGCCTTTCCATCTCGTTTTCCCGCACGTTTTGTTCCGGGGGGTTCATTTCGCTTTTAAAACCGTAACGTTACGGTTTTTCGTACCAGTATCCCGCTTCATTCCGTTCGCAGACAGGGGCCTTCTTTGCTCTCGGCTTCCGCCGCAGAAAAATCACAGTTTTCCGCCTGCCGCAGAGGAACAGTTCATCTCCACAAGAGACGGCACAACTGCGCTGCTTTGGGAAAAGCGATAAAACTTCCCCGGTAATAAAACACGGATTTTGTATAAATGTATCATAGCCTATTCTCTTCTGTTTTGCAAGTAGCAAATTGTGCTTCCTTCCATTTTTTCTTCCGGCCTTCCGCGATTGGAGAGAACCTGTGAATATTTGTCCAGTCTTGCCGCTGCGCTTGACAGAGAAATTGCGCACATGCTAAGATAAGAATCAAGGAACAACAAAAGAGGGAGGAAGCAATATGTTTCCGAAAACCGTAGAAAAATGGGATATTTTTGAATTTGCCGCACCGGGCCGGCAGGAAGGCAACCCCTTCGTTGACTACGATATCAAGGGTGTGTTTCAAAGTCCGAACGAAACCGTCACCGCAGATGGGTTTTATGATGGTGACGGCGTGTACAAGGTTCGCTTCATGCCGTCCTTTGAGGGGGACTATACGTTTACCGTCAGCGGCAGCTTTTCCGACGAGGTCTACACCGGTACATTCACCGTCACACCGGCCGCCGCGGGAAACCACGGTCCGGTCAGAGTCGCGAATACCTTCCATTTTGCCTATGAGGACGGCACGCCGTATTATCCGGTCGGCACAACCTGCTATGTCTGGACGCATCAGCCGCAGGAACTGCAGCAGAAAACATTGGATGAGCTTCGCAAAGGCTATTTCAACAAAATCCGTTTCTGTGTCTTTCCGAAGCACTATGATTTCAACTTCCGTGATCCGATCACCTTCCCCTATGAGGGCACGCCCTGTGATAATTCCGGCCTGACGAAGTATAATTTCAACGACTATCTGCCCTCCAATCCGGAAAACAAGTGGGATTTCCACCGTTTTAACCCCGAGCATTTCCGTCTCTTTGAAAACAGAATCCGCGACCTGCGCGACATGGGAGTTGAAGCGGACCTCATCATCATGCACCCCTACGATCGCTGGGGCTTCAGCGAGATGGACGAAGAATGCGACGATCTCTATTGGAAGTATGTCATCGCCCGTTTTGCCGCTTATCGCAACGTCTGGTGGTCGCTGGCGAATGAATGGGAGTTTTTGAAGAAAAAAACCGTGCGTGACTGGGAGCGGTATGCGGATCTCCTCTGTAAAAAGGATCCCTACCATCATCTGCGCTCGATTCACAACGCTTATTCCCTCTATGATTACAGCCGTCCGTGGATCACGCACTGCTGCGTCCAGCTGCAGGAGTTCCAGCCGCTGGAGAAAATCCCGCAATGGCGTGAACTTTATCAAAAGCCCATCGTGGTGGACGAATTGCGCTACGAGGGCAACATTGAGCATGACTGGGGCAACATCACCGGACAGGAAATGGTCCGCCGCTTCTGGGAAATCACTCTGCGCGGCGCCTATGCCGGACACGGTGAAACCTTTGTACACCCGGACAACCTGCTCTGGTGGTCGCACGGCGTGGAGCTGCACGGCGAGTCTCCGGAACGCCTGAAGTTCCTGCATAAAATCCTCTGCGAGTCCCCTTATACCGGCCTGAACCCCAGCCAGAAAGAATACCGAACGGCAGTTTCCGCACCGACCTTCGGGCCGAATGACTACCGCATCCTCTATTTCGGCAATGCGCGCCCTGCCTATAAGCGCTTCTATTTCGACGATACGAATGAATACGAAGTGGAAATCATCGACACCTGGGGTATGACCATCGAAAAGGCCGGCGTTTTCAAAGGCCGCTTTGAAGTCACGCTGCCCGGCAGAGAATTCATGGCTCTGCGCATCCGAAGAGTAGGCTGATCCCCACTTTTCTGCTATATTCCGTGTCTCATTCCGTCCGGCGCCCAGTGCCGGGCGGATTTTTTCTGCTCTCCCTTGTTTTCGAACAGGATTTGTGCTAAAATGGGGAAAATTGTTGATGAGGTTTTGCCATGAATCCCGACCTTTTTACTGAATTAAAGCCAAAAATCCGCGAAGTTGGTTTGCAGCACGGTGTCATCAACCGCGTGCGCAACCTGATTTCCAATTCCAAGCCAAATCCTGAGCGGCTTTTCGTGATTGAAGGCATTTGGGCGCACACCAAGGCCATTATGACAAATCTTCCGGTCGTTTCCTTTGTCATTTGCCCGGAATATATTTACACGCCGGAATCCGAGGCGCTGGTCCGTCAGTTTGCGGAATTGGTCAGCGAAATTTACGTGGTCTCCGCCAAAACATTCGACCGGCTGAGTGAGCGCGACAAGCCGGACGGACTTTTGTCCATCTGCCGTTTCCCGGTGCGGCATCCGGAGGATCTGGATTTGCCGGAAAATGCGTGTGTGGTTGTGCTGGACGGTCTGGAAATCCCGGGCAACGTCGGTACCATCATCCGCACCTGTGATGGCGCGGACGTGGACGCCGTTTTA
The DNA here is from genome assembly GCA_018384365.1 of Clostridiaceae bacterium. Lineage (GTDB taxonomy): Bacteria > Bacillota > Clostridia > Oscillospirales > QAMX01 > Allobutyricicoccus. Next base: position 9,501 of record JAHAYX010000033.1, on the reverse strand, counting down.
GTCTGTAACCGCCGCGCGCGCCTTTCACATCCCAAAACCATCAAAGGCAGCATGGGAGCCGCGTTCCGCATCCCCATCGTGGAGTTTACGGATGGTGTGGACTGCGCCGCCTGGCTGCGGGAGCATGGTTTTTCCATCTACCTTGCCGACACGCGTGCAGAAAAGACCTATTACGACTACGATTATCACGGCCGCTGTGCACTGATCATGGGCAGCGAACGCTATGGCATCCATCGGGAATGGTACGCAAACGATCCCAATATGCTGATGATTCCCATGCTTGGCATCTGCGACTCTTTAAATGTCGGCGTCGCCGCTTCAATCCTGATCTATGAAATGAGCCTGAAAATCAAAGGCATGAAATAACCGTTTCAATCATGAATAACACACATAGCAGGCGGACTTTTCCGTCTGCTTGTTGTATGGACCGCGATTGATTTATGTTACACGGCCCTGTATAATTATCATACCCGCAGATCCCTGTGACACCGTTTGCACAAGCGCAGCGATCGCAGCTGATTTACCCCATTTTAAGAAAGAAACGAGGACTTTTCTATGGCAAAAGAACATACGTCGAAGTTCCGGAAGTTTTTGGACAGCAAAAACATCACGCTTTCCCCAAAGGTTTATTTCATTGATGCCATGAGCAATATGGCGCTCGGCCTTTTTGCCTCCCTCCTGATTGCAACGATTCTGGATACCCTGGGTTCCTGGACACACTGGGCATTCCTCTCTGAAGCCGCTTCTTTTGCAAAAGCTGCCACTGGTGCGGCGCTCGGCGTTGCCATTGCCTATGCATTAAAAGCCCCGCCTCTTGTTTTGGTCTCTGCCGCAGCAGTCGGCTATGCAGGAAACAATCTCGGCGCCACTTACGTTATTGACGGCGTGGAAAAAGCGCTGACAGCCGGTCCTGCCGGCGCGTTTGTCGCAGCAATCATTGCCGTTGAGCTTGGAAAGCTGGTCTCCAAAACGACAAAGGTCGACATTCTTGTCACCCCGCTTGTCACGATTCTCTCCGGTGTGGCCATTGCCAAATTGGCCTGTCCGTTTATCGCATATCTCATGTACGCGCTCGGCACCTTCGTCAACACGGCAACGGAAATGCAGCCGTTTGTAATGGGCATCATCGTGTCCGTAGTCGTCGGCATGGTACTCACGCTGCCAATCAGTTCCGCGGCGCTCTGTGCCATGATCGGTATCACGGGGCTCGCAGGCGGTGCGGCAACGGTCGGCTGCTGCGCGCAGATGGTCGGTTTTGCTGTGATCAGCTTCCGCGAGAACCGCTGGAGCGGCCTTGTTGCACAGGGCCTCGGCACATCCATGCTGCAGATGGGCAATATTTGCCGTCGTCCCGCCATTTGGCTGCCGCCAACGTTGGCTGCTGCGGTGTGCGGTCCCCTCGCTACCATGCTCTTTAAGTTGGAGTGCACCGGCGTGTCGGCCGGTATGGGCACCTGCGGCCTGGTCGGCCCGCTCGGCATCCTCAGCGCCATGCCGGAGGGCGGCGCCATGATGTGGATCGGCATTCTCGTCGACTGCATTTTGCTGCCGGCAGTGCTCTCGTTCCTCTTCAACGAACTCTTCCGCAAAATCGGCTGGATTCACGATGGCGACATGAAGCTCGAGCTGTAACAATCCCCATACATACAAAACCCCCGAACGGGCCTTTGCCCGTTCGGGGGTTTATTTTTCATTTCATTTTCCATCAAAACCCGGTACTGCGGATATACTCCGCGGCGGCCGTCGCCGCAATCGCGCCGTCCGATGCCGCCGTGATGATCTGCCGCAGGCGCTTCGTGCGCGTGTCCCCCGCCGCATAGACACCGGGAACATTCGTTGCGCAGTCCTCGCCCGCCAGAATGTATCCGCCTGCATCCAGCGTAATACAGTCCGCAAAGGCTGCATTTTCCGGTTCCAGCCCCACTGCCACAAAAACGGCATCTACGGCCAACTGATTGTTCTCTCCGCCGTCCGTGCGGCGCAGTTCAATGCCCTCCACCCGGGTTTCGCCGAAAATACGCGCCGGAACGCTGGAAAAAATCAATTCAATGTTTTCCTTTGCGCGTACTTCGTCTGCCTCCACGCTGTGAACGCGCAGCTCTGCGCGCCGGTAAATCAGATAAACCTTTTTACAGATGCGCGAGAGATACAGCGCATCCTCCAGCGCCGTATTGCCGCCGCCAATCACGCAGACTGTTCTGCCACGGAAGAAATTTCCGTCGCACACGCCGCAATAGGACACGCCGCACCCCAGAAATTCCTCTTCGCCCGAACAGCCGAGTTTACGGCGCTTTGCGCCATTGGCAATAATCACGGCCTTTGCCTCATATTCGCCCTTTTCCGTCGTGATCACTTTCGTCTCGCCGCGCAGAGAAAGCCCTGTCACCCGCTCCATGCGGATATCCGTACCAAACTGCTCCGCCTGACTGCGCAGTTCTTCGGCAAAGCGCCACCCCTCAATTTTGGTGATGGCCGGGTAATTTTCAATTTCAGAGGTTGTAATCGTCTGACCGCCGCAGGTCAGCGACTCCAGCACAATCGGCTTCACGCCTGCGCGCGCCGCATAAATCGCCGCGGTCAGTCCCGCAGGACCACCGCCAATAATCATCAAATCTTGCATGTTCCAAATCTCCTTTTGCGGGATTTTACCCGGTTCCTGCCCGGGATATACTTTTTCTGTGCGGTTACCAGCGCACCTGCCAGCGTTCGCTGTATTCCTGCGACGAACCCTGTGAGACAAACAACGGCGTTTTATCGGAAGCATCCACTTTTTCCTGCAGCAGCCGCGCATACAGCGCTTCGTCCAGCGGCAGTTCTGCCCAATTGTCCGTCCAGGAGGACAAATAGGCTGCATTGGAGATCGTCAGTTCGCGGATGCCCTCCTCACCGGGCGCAATCAACGGCGCGCCGTGCAAAACAGCGTCCGCAAAGTTGCACAGAATACCGCGGTGCGCTGTTTCCGGCTCCTCCGGTACAATTTCTTCATACTGCACTTCCGGCTGATACATCCCGATGCTGGACGTAAAGCAAAACTCGCGCTCGTGTTCCGAGAGGCGCCACCATTTCAAGCGGCCATCCTCCAAAACCAGCTTTCCCAGGTCGCCGCTGATTTCCAGACGGTTCGTTCCGGGGCATTCGCCCGTTGTCGTAATAAACGTGGCTGTCGCGCCGTTTTCATATTCCGCGTAGATGGTGGCGTCGTCCTCCACTTCGATATTGTGATACTTTGCCACACTGCAAAAGGCGCGTATACGGCGCGGCATACCAAAGATCCACTGCAAAATATCCAGGTTATGCGGTGCCTGATTCAACAACACACCGCCGCCTTCCCCGCCCCAGGTCGCGCGCCACGCACCGGAATCGTAATAAGCCTGCGTACGGTACCAGTTTGTAATAATCCAAACCGCGCGTTTGCGTTCGCCCAGCGCACCGGATTCCACAATCTCCTTTGCGCGGCGGAACAGCGGATTGGTACGTTGATTGAACATGATTGCATATACTTTCCCGGTGTCGCGTGCAGCCTTGATAGCTTCCCGCGCACGGGAAGCCGCCACATCCGCCGGTTTTTCTGAGAGCACATGAAGTCCCGCATACATCGCCGCTGCGGCAATGGAGGAATGGAAGCAGTGCGGCGTTGCAATCACCACTGCGTCCGCCAGCCCGCTTTTCAGCAGTTCCGCATATTCTGCATAAACCGGAATATGGGGATATCGTTCGGCGGCCAGCGTGCGCTTCGCCGCGTCATTATCACAGATACAGGTCAGCGCAAGGCCCGGAATCTCATTGTTTGCAATCACTTTTGCATGGGCGCTTCCCATATTTCCGAAGCCGATAATGCCGATTCTTACCTTGTCCATAGTTCACAACCTTTCTACCCGACATTATAACAAACGCCTTACTCATTTACAAGGCGGGCCTGTTGATTTTTGCCGCAGTATATCGTATGATAAAAGCAGAAATTCCGGATGATCTGCCTGCGCACCCCCGGAATACAAAGGAGGCAAGAACACATGTGTACGAGTATTGTTTCCAATCGCGATAAAACAATCGTAGGCTGGAATCTGGACATACTGGATATGGAATACCGCGTACGGCCGACCGCAGAAGGGGTTTATATCGAAATCGACGATCCCACCGAAGGCTGGCTTCCGCTGTTCGGTGCAAACCGGCGCGGCGATTTTGTTTCCATGCCGACCTGCTGGCCCTTTGACGGGCGGAGTAATCCCGTCCCGGAGGGCGAAAATCTTCTCCTTTTGAACATTGATTTGCTGCTGCAGAAAAAGACATTTTCGGATATCTGCCGCATTGCACGCGAAAAAACCGTATGCAGCGTACCGGGCGTGACTTTTCAGGCGCAGTTATCCGACAAAAACGGTAATGTCCTGCAGCTCACTCCGGGGCAGGGGTACCGCTTCCTGGAAAAGCCAAAGTATGCCGTTATGACAAACTTTTCGCCGTTTAAAATGGATGCGGAGCAGCATCCGTGGATGGGATGGGACCGATATCAAACGGCTGTCCGAATGCTGGAGGAGGCGCCTGACCATTTCGGCACAGCCGAGTGCTTTGCCGTGCTGAAAGCCACCGCGCAGACCGTTTGTCCGACGGTCGTATCCATGGTACTCGATGTTTCGGAGAATACCGTGTCCTGGTGCGAAAACAGGGAGTGGGAGCACGTCCGCCAGATCCGGCTGTAAAGACATTCCGGATACATTCCGACTTTATCACATAAAAACCCCCGGACTTGAAGCGGAAGTCCGGGGGTTTTCCATATCGTTTATAAGACGTGGCAGGCTTTTTTCAAGGTATCCAGCAGCTCATAGAGATACGCGCGGATTTCATCTACATTCGGCTTCTCCATGCGGCGGTAAGCAGCGATCTTGGCCGTCGGCGGATAAGCCATCGGCACCAGTTCGCCGGCCTCCAGCATGTTGGCGGCATATTCGCACACTTCCAGGAGTGCGGCGGCGTCTCCGCTGTGATCTTTCGTGCCAAGGCCATGCTTCGTTGCGGCGAGCGTACGCTCCGCAAGCGTCACAACACGGTATACATGGTCTTCCTGGTTGACATCAGAGCACAGGGCGCTTTCACCGCGGTTGCGGTAGAAGCCATAGATTGCGGATACAATGGAGGGATCGCGGACAGTGCCATCCGGATACACAACACCGTGAACGCGGTTCCAACCATCGACGCCGATCATCAATTCAAAGAGATACCAGCCAATGTTGTTCTCGTTGTGCAGCTGAATCGCCATATCGTACGGATTCGAGCGGCACAGGCAGCACATCTCGTTATCCAGAACGGGTTTGCCGTACTTTTTGCCCAATTCTTTCGCCGTTTCCAAAATACCGCTCAGACGGGCGCGTGTCGTGGAATAATCATGGAAGACAATGACGTCCACGAGCTCGGCCGTTTTACTGGGTTCCGTTTCAAAGATGAAAATATTGCCGACGCCAATATCATGATCCGGATCCTTGGACTTGACATAGCGGCAGAAGTGCCGGACGCACTCCCAGGTCTTTTCCTGTTTCTCACGCAGTTCTTCCATATTGGGGCGCTCGGAATAATCCTGCACATAGGAAGGCTCTTCATCATACCACGTGACAAAATCATCCGTATAGCCGGGCTCATTGGAAATGTCCCAGAAGAGCAGGCCGGGTTCCTGTCCGATCGCCTCGTAAAGCGCGTCAAAATAGGCTTCACCGATCGGCCAGCAGGACGGATCCTCAATCGTGCGGGAGAGCGGACGCAGACCTTCCGTATTCATGGGGCGGAAAACAGCGTCATCCGGATGGAAACGGAATCCGTGGTAGATAATCGGGTTGGTGGAAATGCCGTGTTTCCATGCGGTACGTACAAAATCCTGTACATTAGCCAGGAATTTCTTCGGATCCTCGGCATAGCAGCGGTACGGGAGGAAGATTCTTGCGCTGTTGAGCGTCAGACGCTCGGCATATCCCATGTCACGATCCACGATATCGTGATCGTAATTGCTCCAGAATTCCCCGTCGTGAAAAGCGTTCGGCTGCGTGTAGTTAAAGCCGCGAATTTTGCTGTAATCAACTTGGACTTTCATTTGCAAAACGTCCTTTCCGATGGTTTCCCATCCTGTTTTTAATTTAACCTTAACATGCGTGCCGCTATCTGTCAACGGTTTCCCGAAAAGCCAGTCCGAACTTACCAATTTTGCGTCGCGTTAAGCAAAAAATCGGAACACCGTGCCGCCCAGAAACGACAATTATTTCGCCGCGGGACGCTCCTTTGCTTTATCTGCCTCCGCTGCGTTTGCGCGGGCAGCTTTCTTGTCCTGCGCCATTTCTTCAACGGTCTTGGTGTGCAGACGTGCGGCGCCCTTCGTCACGATCGGCGGAATCAGGGTGCCTTCGCGCTCTGCTTTTGCCCAGCGCTCCTTGGCGCGTTCAATCTCATCCGCATACTGCGGCAGCCATTCCGCTTCGGCAATCAGCATTTCATCCGTCATCTGCCAGATTGCATTCGGATCGCAGACAGCGCCGACCAGCGGATCCATCATCATTGCCTGACGGAGCAGGTTGATGTCGCCGTGTGCGCCAGCCTCGACAGCCAGACGCTGCACCGTAATGTTCGACATACAGCAGGCAGCGGGACCAAGCGGCAAATCGCCGATACGCGGGATGTTGATGCCGTGCGTGTCCACATAGCCCGGCACCTCGACAACGGCATCGTCCGGCAGGTTCGTGATGCAGCCATTGTTGACAACATTAAAGTGACCGCGGTAAACGCGCCCCGTCTCCAGGCTCTCGATAATATAGCTGCCGTGCTCGTTGCTGCGTTTCTCGTAGTCATATTCCATCGGCGGCTCCTTCAGCCAGTTCGGGAAGTCGGTTTCAAACCAGTTTCTGCCTTCTGTGCAGACACGGAGATAACCGCCGGTCTCACCATTGATCCAAACACCCAGATCAATCCAATCCATAATTTTGTCCGTGTGCTTGCGGTACCACGGCACATACTCAGAAAGATGCCCATTAGACTCCGTGCTGAAATAGCCGAAGCGCTTCATCATGTCGATGCGCACTTTTTCGGTCTTGGCAACTTCCTCATCGGCCTCCAGTGCCGCCAGCAGGCGGTCATTCAGCTCTTCACCGTTGTGCTTGACGGAAATGTACCAGGTCATGTGGTTAATACCGGCGCAGATAATGTCGATATCCTTTTGTTCATAGCCCAAAACCTTCGCAATGAGCTTATGTCCGCCCTGTACGCCATGGCAAAGACCGACCGTCGGAACACCGCCGTACTTATTGCAGTACCAGGTCACCATCGCGTTCGGGTTTGAATAGTTCAGCATCATGCAGCCGGGAGCAGCAACTTCGCGGATGTCACGGCAGAAGCCTTCCAGTGCGGCAATATCGCGCTGCGCATACATAATACCACCGGCGCATAGTGTATCGCCCACGCACTGATCCACACCGTATTTCAGCGGAATTTCAACGTCGTGCGTAAAAGCTTCCAGCATACCGATACGGACGCAGTTGACGACATAATTGGCATCCTTGAAGGCTGCGCGGCGATCAAGGGTAGCATCGATCTTGATGGAGAGTCCATTCGCATCAATATCGCGTTGGCAAAGCTGTGTTACCATGGACAGGTTGTGCTCATTGATGTCCGTGAAGGCAACCTCGATATTCTGTAATTCCGGTACAGAGAGGATATCCGTCAAAAGACGTCTGGTGAAGCCGATGGAACCCGCACCAATAAAAGCAATTTTCATAGAAAAGCCTCCCTCTAATTTGATACTATCATTTTACTATAAATTTCTTGACAGAGTAGTGCAATAACCGTTAAAATAAAGTAAAAATAATCAATAAACGATATTAAATTATGAGGGGAAGCGTCCAATGGCAAGTTTCTATGAGGCGTGCCGAGGCACGAAAGACGTATGGCCGCGTGTGGAAGCATATTACTCCAAAACCTGGAAGGATTATCAAATGGAGCCGCACTCCCACATAGCCTGCGAACTGATGTATGTGTTCAGCGGAAAGTGCCTTGTTACCTATCAGGATGGGGAAGCGGAAATGCGCAGCGGAGACTATATTTTCCTGGACAGCAACATCCCGCATGCGTTGATTACAACAGCTGCAGGCTGTACCATGCTGAATGTCGAGTTCACACTTGATGAACCAAATGATTTTTATACTGTGCAGAGGTTGTTGAACTCTTCCGTGTATTTCCGTGAGATGATACGCAAAAAAAAGCCTGTTTTTGTTGGAAACGACGCAGATGGGGAGTTGTTTCGTTCACTTGATACGTTGGTTGTTGGACTTTCTGCTAAAAAAGAACGTGACCAGTGCCTTGCACGAGGAGAAATGGCAGCCTTTCTGCTGACTCTGTCGCAAAGTATGTGGGAAAATGATACACAAATTAATGCGAACAGATATGTCCGGAATGCGATGCTTTATATTCAGCATCACTTTCGTGAAAAGGTGACTATTTCTCAATTGGCCGAAAGACAATCGATCACTTCTGATCATCTGAATCGCATCTTTAAGGAAAGCACCGGTTTAACGCTTCATACTTTTCTAACCCGCGTACGCTGCGAACACGCAGCAACGCTTCTACTGCGTGAGAACAGTACAACTGAGGATATTGCATTGCAATGTGGGTTTTCGTCGCAACAGCAATTCGTCCGGGATTTCCGAAAATTTTATATTCAAACGCCCGCGCGATATCGAAGGCAAAGCAAACGTATTGAATTCCGTAATCTCGAGGAACGGGAATAAGAAAACACCAGGACTGATTAAAATTTCATGTATTTGTGTTATTTTGTACTGAATTATAGGGAGAGTAAGGTAAGGCTGAATCAATTTAGAAGTCCATACTATTTTTTAATAAAAGAGCCGAACAGTCTGTTGCCAGATAGTTCGGCTCAAAGTATTTTATGAATTTTTTCGTAAGAAGAATAACAAGCGAAAATAAAAAAGACACGCATATGCGTGTCTTTTCTGGCAGGGGCAGAAGGGATCGAACCCTCGGCCTACGGTTTTGGAGACCGCCGCTCTACCAGCTGAGCTATACCCCTATATGAAAGCCTGTGGTTCGATTCACAGGCCATTTGGTGGGCCTTCGGGGACTCGAACCCAGGACCGACCGGTTATGAGCCGGCTACTCTAACCAACTGAGCTAAAGGCCCTAATAGAAGTCTGAGCGCTTAGTAAACCTAAGCGCTCAGATGATGGCTCCCCCTGTTGGGCTCGAACCAACGACCCTGCGGTTAACAGCCGCATGCTCTACCAACTGAGCTAAGGAGGAGTGTCGGCGCCGACCAATTTTCCCGGGACGCTTCCGTCCAAGTATCGTAGGCACTGAAGAGCTTAACTACCGTGTTCGGAATGGGAACGGGTGGACCCTCTCAGTAATAAACACCGACTAAGGGCTTCTTAACGAAGCATATATATGAAACGGAGCGCCGTTTCATCACTTGTAGTAAGGCTTGGTGACCCGTGCGGGAATCGAACCCACGTTTGCGGC
>JAHAYX010000031.1 GCA_018384365.1 Clostridiaceae bacterium | reverse complement strand
GCGAACGACTACGTCTCCGCGGGACTCCGGCTTACGGAGCAAACAGATCATTTCACCCATAAGACGACCTCCAGCCGGAAGATCGAGCGCAGCTCCTCCAGCGGCGGAAGCAGCTACAGCGAATCCGGCGGCGGCGGTTCCGGCCGAAGCGGAAAATTCTGATCTGAAAGGAACGGCTATGAAAACAACACCCAAACGAATACTCGCGCTGCTGTTGGCGCTGGGGTTGCTGCTGTCCCTCTGTGCCTGCGGGCAGAAGGAACAGACGGTGCCCGACGAACCCAAAATGAGTACAGATAAGGTTGATCTTCTCACAAAGGCCGATAAAAAAACACCGGAGAGACAGCCGGAAGAAGCGATATCGCAGAGCGACATGAGTGATCGCGTGTCACGCGACGAGGCGACGGAAACACAGCCGGTACAGTACGGATTTTCGCAGGAGGCAGAGACCTCGCTTGGATGGCTGCGCGACCGGATCGACGTGACGGGCGTGATGTTCGGCGCGGCGTATCTCGGTTATGTCGGCGGGCTGTTTGACGAGGGCTTCGAGGCGGGCTTCCCCGCGTGGCTGTGGGAAACCAACGAGGCCATGCTGCTCAAATACCCCTTCATCGCGGAAATCGACGAGGAGCATATCATCGGCGGCGCGGGGCATCTGTACTGCATCGTGCCGGTCGACGAGAACGCAACGCTTGCGATCAACCGTGTGCAGTGGAATGCACAGACACAGCAAGAAGAAGTGACGGAGGTTCTCTATCGCTCGGAGACCGGCGAGCCGGTGCTGCTGTTTGCAAATCTTGACGGTGTGGCATACGAGGCGGACACACAGCTATTCATCACCGACAGCAACAATACCTACGAGTGGTATCCGGGTCTCAACGCGGAAAGCAGACTTGCGCCGGCGCTTTCGTATGATTACCACATCTGGGACTTTACGGAGTATACCTGGCAGTATGCACCGCCGAGTCTTGCGCAGTGGCTTGCTGACGGCTGGGGTGGCGTGACCGCACTCTCTCTTGCAGGCTCGGAAAGCTACGGTATGGGCTGGGTCTATCAGACGATGGTAGGGCAGACAGACCGCGTTGCGTATTTTTCTCTTCGCTTCTATCACGATGGTGAGAGCGGAGGCTCTGTCGATCTGGAGTGGAGCTACGAGGGCAGCAGCGATTTTGAAGAGATGTGGAGCGGCTTCTGGACGATCGAGTCGGTGATGGACGGACCGAGCTATGTGACGCTCAGCTTGTCGCTTGTGGGCGGGAATCGCTATGAGACCTCGGATGGACCGTTTTATCTGTGTGAAACTTATCCCCTTCTGATCAGCCCGAGCGGTACAGAGTTGCTGGTCGGCGCGGGTGAGATCGGCATTTGCCTGCCGTTCCAGTCGCAGAGCACGCTGGCATGTGTGCTGACACAGGCCGCAGGATAGAAGGCAAGCGAAGAACCTGCTGTTTTACGGGATTCTCCCCAAACCAGCAGTCTTCTTTCGCTAGGGTGTATCTGAAAACTGAAAATGTGACCGGCAGCGAGGAATTTTTGCGCTGAGCAAAACATTTTTTCGCAGGAATACTGACGTATTTCAAGGAAAAATGGTGCGGCGCAGCGTGAAAAGGCCCGCTGTCCGGGTGCGTTGGGAGTTTTCAGATACACCATAGCTTCCTTTTTGCCCAAGTGCTGCACGATCTGCCGTGTCATTCTTTTCTGTCTCATAGCAGGTTTCCCCTACCTGGCACATAGAAGACAAGCTTTTTGTTCTGCGCTACAGCAACGGCGAGCCGTGCGCACTGGACTTTACGGTCTATGCGGACATTGGCGTGGGCGATTTCGGCGAGTGGATGACAAACGGCTGGCTTGGGCCGACAGCGCTCGGACTCTCGGGGAGCGCAGACATGGGCGGTCAGATGTGGCCGCCGGGGCGATGACGCAGGACGGCCGCGCCGCGTACTTTACGCTGACGTTCTATCCCGGCGACGAGACCGGCGGACAGGCGGATCTCAACTGGTACTACGACGGACAGGGCGAGTATGAGGAGCTGTGGAGCGGCTTTTGGACGATCCGGACAGAGCTGGACCAGCCAAGTTCTGTGACGCTCGACCTCACGCGCGTGGGCGGCGCAAATTATGATACCGTCGACGGGCCATACTACTTCAGCGAAACGTATCCTGTCATGATTGCCCCGTCCGGCGAGTCGCTGATGATTGCCGCGGGCGAACACGGCATCGCGCTGCCGGGTATGGCGGAGAGTATGCTTTACCTCGAGTTCCTGCTCGCTATGGGCTGACCGGCTGGCAAACGGATCAAGAAAACGCAGGAAAGCAATGGTCATCATGGCGCATTACTGTGAGGTCATGTTTGACGACGCTACCTCTGGCGAAGTGCCGGAACATCAGGCGTTTATCTATCAGGCAGCGATTCCCGCCCTTGAAAAACTGGGCGTACCTGTCCGTGTGCTTCGGAGCGAGAAAACCTATACCTCTGTCTTTATGGGAAAGGTCACGCGTGGGCCGAAGAAAGACATGATCCGCTCCTTTCCTGTGTGTGGGAAATGCTATGTCCAACGTGACTGCAAAATGCACCCGATCCGGCAGTATCAGAAAACGCTGCCGTCAGATACCGTGCAGTACATCGGCATTGCAAAGAACGAACCGCAGCGTCTTGCACGGCTACGAATGTGCTTCGATTTGATAATCGCCCGTTTTCAGATACCGCGCAGATGGATGACACGCTGATTCAAAATTGGAATGAACGTGTAGCGACTGACGATACCGTCTATGTCCTTGGAGACGCGTTCTGGAAAAACGAAGAAAACAGCATTCGAATCATCCAGCAGCTCAACGGTCATAAGCACCTGATTCAAGGCAATCATGACCGCGTGAAGGGAAAGCTCCGCTTTTATTGGGAGAGCATTGAACCATACGCAGAGGTCAGTGATGAGAATCGTCTGGTGATTCTGAGTCATTACCCGATTCTGTTTTATAAGAACCAGCATTATGGCGCAACCATGCTGTATGGTCATGTACATAATACCCGCGAGTGGGAACTCGTTGAGAAGTGGAAAAAGGAACAGTGGACGATGGGCATTCCAAGCAGACTGATCAATGTGGGTTGCATGATGGAGTATATGCGCTATACCCCGCGCACTCTGACGGAACTGCTGGATGCCAATCCTATGCCGGAAATTTTCAGAGTCCGCAAAGACGGAAGCGCAGTTGAAGTATCTGAATAGACGCGAAGGGATGGATTCTCAGGACGAAAGTGACACCGCTGAAAAAACAGAGCAAGAAAAATCAGCGAAAATTTTATGCAGCCAAGCGCGGTTCATGGAACGGTGTTTCCCCAATCACTCGTGTTGTGCAGAGCAAGCGGATTTATGACCGGAACCGCACAAAACAGGAAAGCCGTCAAAGTGGAGATCGTTGACAGAATCGTGCAGACCGCACCAACTTCCAGAAAACCCACAATATCTTTTTGGGTTGCACAGTAGCAACCAGCAGTATGAAGCAGCAAGCTCCAAAAACCTTGCCGAAAAAACTGAAACCATTGAAAACACTAGGAAAACCGCTGATATCTTAATTGGTGCAGCTTACCAGAAAAAGCACCGGTTCGGGTACTGTATGTATCCAAACCGGTGCTTTTTTGTTTGTCATGCTGCCTGCTGCGGCTGTTATGTAGAAATACACGGCGAATGCCGCAAAAGAAGGCTGTCACCCTGTAAACAGTCTAAAAAACTTGGTTCAACGGAGTTTTTTGGAGAGAAAGAGCAGTAAATCATCATCATTGCAGCACGGCGCATAAGGTTCCAGCGGCTTTCCCCGATACCAGACGCCGCTGCCGTCCGGGATATATCCCCGTTTGACATAAAGCCGCTGCGCCGCGCCATACCCTCCGTGCACGCCGACAGCCAGATATACCGTATCCGCGCGTTTTGCGGCCTCGCTCTCCGCGGCGTCCAGCAGTTTACTGCCGATTCCCCGATTGTGAACGTGATAGAATACCGTCAAATCCACAATTTCCGGGTAGCCCTGATTTGCCCAGGGTCCCTCCGTGGGGTGCAGAACAAGCGTGCAGAGCCCGGAAACGCGCCCCTCATATTCGGCGATGAATACCAGGCGCTCTCCGGCTTCCTGTTCGCGATAATAATTTTCGTAGGTTTCCAGGACAGGGTGCCAGTTATACGATAAATAGGTAGTATAAATTTCCCTGGCATCTTCGGGACGCATGCTTCTGATTTGCAGGGCTTCCGCTTTCCAATATATCGTTTCTGCGTTTTTCATGCTGCGACTCCTGCTGTGTTTGCGCTCAGGAAACGGGGTCAATCGCCGCGCGGCGCAGCGGCAGAAGCTCGTCAAAGACCACCTGCAAATATTTGTCCCACAGGTCGAAGTCGTGGCGGTAGCCCTCTGGACAGATGTAATTGATCTGATAACCAATTTCGCGCAGGGTTCGGACGTCGGCCTCTACGCGCTCGCGGATAAACTCATCGCTGCCGCAGATGATGTGGAAATCCGGAAGCTCAACGCCGCGCTCCAGATTGCGGCGCGCAGCAAGTGCCATGTCATGCCGGGAACCTTCCAGTTCGTCCGACGGGCCAAAGGTGCTGAGGTATATCGGGAAATGGCTGAAATGCTCGCTTTCCAGTTCGTTTTTCAGCGTTTCCGTGTTGACGGTCAGGCCGATGCCGCCGGACATATCCACACATGCGCGGTAAAGCTCGGGGTGCATGAGCGCATTGCCAAGCGCTGCGTTTCCGCCCATGGCATAGCCGACGATGAAGTTGTCCTCACGCGCGGGGGAGGAGGGGAACAGGGACTGGATGACGACCGGAAGTTCCTCTGTGATGAAGGTGGAGTAGTTCCTGCCGTAGTTTGTGTCAACGCCGAAACTGTTTGCGACATTCGGCACGACCAGCATGACGCGGTTGCGGTCGGCATAGCGCTCTGCGTTGGTATAACGAAAGACAAGGCTGTCATCATCTCCGCCGCCGTGCATCAGATAAACGGTTTGGAATTTCATGCCCGGACGGTATACAGGCATAACGTGGTTGGCGTTCGGCAGCGTGTGATGACGGGCTCCGCCTGATATATCATAATAGCTGAAGCCGTCCGTCGGGATCGTGATGGTGATGTCAACATACTGACCGATTGCCTGGCTGCGGTAATTAAATCGCATGATACCCATAATGAAACCTCCTTGTGCCTGCGGAATTCAATTCCGGGGGGACACAGCCCGTTGTGTCCGTCAGGGCAGAATTTTTATAAGAACAGGATATCGTAAAAGCGGGAAGCCGTCAACAGATCGCGTCAAAACTGAAAATATCCGCAAAGTTTGCGCAGTTTCCGTTATAAAATTAGAAATCTAACGATCTGCCCGCCCGCACAGGAACGAATTTTGAAATACCGGCCCCGAGCGCGAACTTTTTTGCTCTGCACGCCCGGGGCGATGAGGTTTCGGAGGACGGATTGCCGCGCATCTGTGCGCGGAAAGCACATAAAAAAGCGTGGTCCGCATGACGTCTCCTCCACAAATTCATAAAAGTTCCCTCAAAAAACAGCCAAAAATTATGGATATGACCAAAGTTGCTGAAAATCGACGTTCTGCGTGGCTTTCGCAATTGACATTCGGAAACAACTGTGATATTTTAATGAAGTCGAATTTAATAAGTTTGCCAATATAGTTTTGGATGTATGGCCCAAATGTTTCTACCGCGCCGCCGGGAAGGCGCGACTATTGGTTTTCTGAATGTGTGCGTATTGGCAAAACAGGCTTAGTGTTTAAGTCTGTTTTTTGATTTTCAGGAGGTTTTTTGTGAAAGCTCTGGAGGAAAGAATTCTGAAAGAAGGAACCGTGCTGCCCGGAAATATCCTGAAGGTCGGCTCCTTTCTGAATCATCAGATTGACGTGGATTTTATCATGGAAATGGGACAGGAGATTGCCCGCCTGTTTGCGGACTGCGGCGTGACAAAGGTCCTGACCATTGAAACATCCGGAATTGCGATTGCCATGGGCGCTGCTGCTGCCATGCATGTGCCGGTCGTATTCGCAAAAAAACACGCGACGAGCAATCTCTCGGGCGATGTGTATTCCACAAAGGTACATTCCTATACGCATGGCACGGATTATACCGTTGTCGTAAGCCGTGATTATCTTTCTCCGCAGGACACCGTCCTGCTCGTTGATGATTTTCTGGCAAACGGCAAGGCGCTGGAAGGTCTGATTGATCTGGTGTCGCAGTCCGGCGCTTCGCTCGCCGGCGCCTCGTGCGCGATAGAAAAGGGATTCCAGCGCGGGGGAGACGCTCTGCGCGAACGCGGCATACGGGTTGAATCGCTTGCTGTGATCGACAGCATGACAGACGATTCCGTAACGTTCCGCTGCTAAAGCTGAATATCCATCCGTTTGGATATTAATATTTACAAAAAAGCATTTCAGGAGGAAAAAATGAAAAAGTTTCTGTGCGTGATCCTCGCAATGATGATGCTGTTTGCACTGCTTGCAGGCTGTGCAAACGACACGGCAAAAGATGCCGGAACGAACGACACCTCTGATGCCGGCAGCGATGTATCGGATCTGAAGGTTGGCTTCATTTTCCTGCATGACGAAAACTCCACCTATGACAAGAACTTCATGGACGCTGCAAAGGCTGTTCAGGCGAAGCTTGGCCTGAGCGACGAGCAGGTGATGTTCAAGACCAACATCCCCGAGTCCAGCGAATGCTATGAAGCAGCTGCCGAGCTGGTTGACGCCGGCTGCGACCTGGTCTTTGCGGACAGCTTCGGCCACGAAGACTTCCTGATTCAGGCTGCTGAGGAATTCCCGGATGTGCAGTTCTGCCATGCAACCGGTACGCAGGCTCATACCCGCAAGCTCGCAAACTTCCACAATGCGTTTGCTTCCATCTACGAAGGCCGCTACCTCGCCGGTGTTGCTGCCGGTATGAAGATCAATGAAATGATCGAAAACGGCGACATCACCGCTGATCAGGCGAAGATGGGTTATATCGGCGCATATCCGTACGCAGAAGTGAAGTCCGGCTACACCTCCTTCTACCTCGGTGCAAAGTCCGTTTGCCCGACTGTGACGATGGAAGTCATGTTCACCAACTCCTGGTTTGACATTGCTCTTGAGAAGGAAGCTGCCAACTCCCTGATTTCCAACGGCTGCATCCTGATCAGCCAGCACGCTGACTCCGAAGGCGCGCCGAAGGCCTGCGAAGAGAACAATGTTCCGAACGTTGCCTATAACATCAGTACGATCTCCATGGGCCCGAACACTGCGCTGATCTCCTCCAAGATCGACTGGGCTCCTTACTTTGAACTGATCCTCAATGCTGTTCTGGCAGGCGAAGAGATCCCGACCGATTACTGCATGAGCCTGTCCGACGGCGGCGTTGTGCTGACCGAACTGAACGAGGCTGTTGCAGCGGAAGGTACGAAGGAAGCAATTGACGCGGCAATGGAAAAGCTCCTCGCCGGCGAGCTTCATGTGTTTGACACCGCCAACTTCACGGTCAACGGCGAGACCCTGTCCTCTTACAAGGCTGACGTCGACAGCGATGCAAGCTTCACCCCCGATACCGAAGTCATTGCTGACGGCTATTTCCACGAGTCCGAGTATCGTTCCGCGCCTTATTTTGATATTGACATCGATGGTATCACCACGAAGTAATGTACAAACGGTTAAGGCGGAGCAAAAAACGCTCCGCCTTAACTTTTTCTTGCTTTCAAGCAAATCCTTTCTCCAATCAAACGCAGGCCGGATCGTCCGCAATGGCGGCAAACCGGCCTGCACATACGATTTCAAAAGAGCCTGAAAACCGGAGGTGGCAAAGTGGCCGAGAAACCTGTGGCGATTGAATTGAAAAATATAACGAAGCATTTTGGCAGCGTGGTTGCCAATCATCAAGTCTGCCTGAAGGTCCACGAGGGAGAAATTCTGTCTATTCTGGGCGAAAACGGCAGCGGAAAAACGACCCTTATGAATATGATCGCGGGCATCTACTATCCGGACGAAGGCCAGATCTTCGTGAAAGGCGAGGAAGTTTCCATCCGTTCGCCGAAGGATGCCTTTGACCTGAAAATCGGCATGATCCATCAGCATTTCAAGCCCGTGGATGTTCTCTCCGCCGCAGAAAATATCGTTCTTGGCCTGAAGGAAAAGGGCAGATATGATCTGGGCAGGGTGACGGAGGAGGTCCGCCGCATCAGCGCCAAATATAACTTTGAAATTGATCCCACGAAGAAAGTCTATGAGATGTCTGTCTCCGAAAAGCAGACCATCGAGATTATCAAGGTTCTGTATCGCGGCGCGGAGGTTCTGATTCTGGATGAACCGACGGCTGTTTTAACACCGCAGGAGACACAGAAACTCTTCGCCATCCTGCGTAATATGCGCGATGACGGAAAGGCAATTATCATTATCACACATAAACTGAACGAAGTGCTTTCCCTGGCCGACCGCGTGGCGGTTCTGCGCAAGGGTGAGTATGTTGACACAATTGAAACCGCCGGAGCCAACGAGGCGATTCTGGCGGAAATGATGGTTGGAAAAAAAGTTGCCCTGAATATCGCCAGAAGCGAGCCGAAAAACACGCAGGACCGCCTGACGGTTCACTCCATCAACTGTATAAACCGTGAAGGCGTGAAGGTTTTGAACGATATCTCCTTTACGGCACGTGCAGGGGAAATACTCGGCATTGCCGGCATTGCCGGAAGTGGACAGCGTGAGCTTCTGGAAACGATTGCAGGCCTTCAGTATATCAACAGCGGCGAGATCGTGTATCATGATCCCAAAACGGGAAAAGATGAGGATCTCTGCCACAAAACCCCTATGCAGATCAGGGAACTTGGTGTGCGTCTTTCCTTTGTTCCGGAGGACAGGCTTGGCATGGGCCTTGTCGGCAACATGGACATTGTGGACAACATGATGCTGCGCAGCTATCAGAAGGGCCATTCCATGTTCCTGAAACGTAAGGATCCGCGCACTCTGGCGCAAAGCATTATCGAACAGCTTGAGGTGGTCACACCCAGCGCAGCAACGCCTGTCCGCCGTCTTTCCGGCGGTAATGTGCAGAAAGTGCTGGTTGGCCGTGAAATCGCGGCCTCGCCGACCGTTATCATGGCGGCATATCCGGCGCGCGGCCTGGATATCAACTCGTCTTATACGATTTACAACCTCTTGAGCCAGCAGAAGGAAAACGGCGTGGCTGTTATCTTCGTCGGCGAGGATCTGGATGTGCTGATCGAACTGTGCGACCGCATCCTTGTCCTGAACAGTGGACGGATTACGGGTATTGTCGACGCCCGTCACGTTACCAAGGAAGAAATCGGTCTTTTGATGACCAAAACGGAGGAGAGTGCTGCCAATGAGTAAGGAAAAAAAACAGCACCACGAGCAGCTCGTGCGTATTTCCAAGCGCGACCAGATGGTGTTCTGGAAGTCCTGGCTCGTTCGTCTGGCGGCGATCGTGCTGGCGCTGATTCTCTGCGCATTCGTCATCGTGCTGATTACAGGGTATAATCCGCTGGAAGTTTATTCTTCCATGTGGAGCGGAACCTTTGGCTCTGCGCGGAAAGTGTGGCTTACACTGCAAAAAACCGCCATGCTCCTGTGCATTTCCCTGGCGGTGACGCCGGCTTATAAAATGCGTTTCTGGAATATCGGCGCGGAGGGCCAAGTGTTGATCGGCTGTCTGGCAACTGCCGCCTGCATGATTTATTTTGGTGAAAGCATGCCGCCGGCACTGCTGTTCCCCGTGATGTTCCTGGCAAGCGTTGCGGCCGGCGCGATCTGGGCGATGATCCCGGCTGTGTTCCGCGCAAAATGGGGTACGAATGAAACACTCTTTACCCTGATGATGAACTATGTGGCCATGCAGCTGGTTTCCTATTTCATCACCTTCTGGGAAAATCCTGCCGGTTCCAACTCCGTTGGCATCATCAATTCCATGTCCAAGGGCGGTTGGCTGCCGGAACTCTTCGGTCAGAAGTATCTTTTGAACATCCTCATCGTGGCTGTGCTGACGGTGCTCATGTTCATTTACCTGAAGTACAGCAAACAGGGATATGAACTGACTGTGGTTGGTGAAAGCGAAAACACAGCGCGTTACATCGGAATCAACATCAAAAAAGTGATTATCCGCACACTGCTGATTTCCGGTGCCATCTGCGGTATCGCCGGATTTATGCTGGTGGCCGGCACGGACCACACGATTTCGACCAACACAGTGGGTGGTATGGGCTTCACGGCAATTATGGTATCCTGGCTTGCGAAGTTTAACCCCATTGTGATGACGCTGGCCTCCTTCCTGCTCACCTTCCTCTCCCGCGGCGCCGGCGAAATCGCCACGGCACTGCGGCTGAACCAAAGCGTTTCGGATATCCTGACAGGCATTATCCTGTTCTTCATCATCGGCTGCGAATTCTTCATAAACTACAAGGTGACTTTCCATTTCCGCGCCCGTTCGCACAAAAAGGAGGTACGTGAATGATCGACATTATTGCGACATTTGTCAAACAGGCAATTATTCAGGGCGTTCCGCTCCTTTATGGCTCGACCGGCGAGATAATCACCGAAAAATCCGGTAATCTGAACCTTGGTATCCCCGGTATCATGTATATCGGCGGCATCTCGAGTGTGATCGGCGCGTATTTTTACGAATCCTCCGGCGTGGAGCTGAATCCTGTCCTGTGTGTGCTGATCCCGCTCTTCTGTGCTTTCTTTGGCTCCATGCTGATGGCGTTGATTTACAGTTTCCTGACCATTACCCTGCGCGCAAACCAGAATGTTACCGGCCTTGCCCTGACAACGTTTGGTGTTGGCGTCGGCAACTTCTTTGGCGGCTCGCTCTCCAGCCTGTTTGGTGAGGGCGGCTCGATTTCGCTGATCCGTACCGGCGAGTGCTTTAAGGCAACGCTGCCGTTTGCAGATAAGCTTGGGCTCTTTGGAAAAACGTTTTTGTCCTTTGGTTTCCTGGCTTATCTGTCCATTATCATCGCACTGGTGGCCTCCTGGGTGCTGAACCATACGCGCGTCGGCCTGAACCTGCGCGCCGTGGGTGAGAACCCCGCGACAGCGGATGCCGCAGGTATCAATGTCACACGCTATAAATATCTTGCCACCTGCATCGGCGGCGGAATCGCCGGACTTGGCGGTTTATATTTCATCATGGACTATATCGGCGGCGCTTGGACAAACGGCGGTTTTGGTGACCGCGGCTGGCTGGCGATTGCGCTGGTCATCTTTGCCCTTTGGAAACCGAAACACAGCATTCTGGGCTCCATTCTGTTCGGCGGTCTTTACATTGTGTACCTGTATATCCCGGGACTCAGCCGCAGTTCGCAGGAAATTTTCAAAATGCTGCCTTATGTGGTTACCATTGTGGTGCTTGTCATTATGAGCATCCGCAAACGCCACGAAAACCAGCCGCCTGCAAGCCTTGGCCTATCCTATTTCCGGGAAGAACGATAGTGCACGGCTTTTAAAACTGTCTCGACAGGCTTTTCCTGTCCGAAAGGACAGATTACAACAGCGAAAAGACAGGACTCGAAAGAGTACCTGTCTTTTTTGTCTTTGCGAAATTAAATTTGTTGCACAAAAATGTACATACAACATATCAAAACGCCTCAAATCCAGTCGACTTCCCGAATTTTTTCTTTCATGTTGGCGATAGACAAAAAATTGCAGTTTCACTATAATGATAAACATGGGTATTCTATTGATGATCCCGGATCATGACAAAATGTAATGTTTACTTGTTTGATACATAGGAAAACGCAGAGGTAGCAGACATGAAGATTGGACTGGATATTGGATCGACAACAGCAAAAGCAGCTGTACTGGATGCACAGGGAACCCTGCTGTATTCGGATTACCGCCGCCATTACAGCCAGGTGGCGGAGACCGTTACTGCGTTGATTCAGGAAATCAGAAGCCGTTTTCCGGAAGAGCATGGAGCTGCCTTTGCAATCAGCGGAAGCGCAGGAATGGGCCTTGCCGAAAAATGCGGTGTGCCGTTTGTGCAGGAAGTGTATGCCACGCGCCTGTGTGCGGAAAAAATGGTGCCGGATGCGGATGTCATCATCGAATTGGGCGGCGAAGACGCAAAAATCCTCTTTTTAAAGGGAATCCCCGATGCACGCATGAACGGCAGCTGTGCAGGCGGTACAGGTGCATTTCTGGATCAGATGGCAACGCTGTTGGGCGTTACGACAGAGGGCCTGAACAAGCTTGCGAAGGAACATGAAAAAATTTACACGATTGCAAGCCGCTGCGGCGTGTTTGCAAAGAGTGATATCCAGCCGCTGATAAACCAGGGCGCGCGGGACAGTGACGTTGCGGAAAGCATTTTGCAGGCGGTAGTCAATCAGACGATTACCGGACTGGCTCAGGGCCGTCCGATTCGTGGCAAAGTGCTGTATTTAGGCGGCCCGCTGACCTTCCTGGATGAATTGCGCTATGCTTTTGACAGGACGCTGAAGCTTCAGGGCGTTTGCCCGGAGCATAGCCTGTACTATGTGGCAATGGGTGCGGCTGAAAAGGCAAGTGAGGAATTTACCTTTGACGGCATTCTGCGCGAGCTTGACCTGCACAAGCGGGATATGGGTTTTGCCCATATGGAACCGCTTTTCCAAAACCCGGAGGAGTATGACGCTTTCTGCAAACGCCATGAACGGGATAAAGTGGTGCGCGGCGCCATGCCGCCGCAGGACGGACGCGTTTATTTGGGCGTGGATGCGGGCAGCACAACCGTAAAATTTGCAGTAGTTGACAAGGATGGCGCGCTTCTGGATGAGCGGTATGAGAGCAACAGCGGGAATCCGGTTCCGCGCGTCCGCGCTTACCTTGAGGATCTCTATGCCCGTTTCCCGGGCATCCGTATCTGCGGCAGCGCCGCTACCGGATATGGTGAGGATTTGATCCGCAATGCGTTTTCGTTGGATTTCGGTATTGTGGAAACGGTTGCCCATCTGATTGCAGCAAAAAAGCTGCAGCCGGACGTGGATTTTATTCTGGACATCGGCGGACAGGATATGAAATGTCTGAAAATCCGGGACGGCGTAATCGATAACATTTATCTGAATGAAGCCTGCTCCAGCGGCTGCGGAAGCTTTTTGCAGACTTTTGCCAGCGCCCTTGGCATGAATATCGCAGAGTTTGCAAAACTGGGCATATATGCCGACAGTCCTGTTGATCTCGGAAGCCGCTGCACGGTATTCATGAATTCCTCAGTCAAGCAGGCACAGAAGGATGGCGCCTCGCTTGAAAATATCAGCGCCGGACTTTCTGTCAGCATCATCAAAAATGCACTTTATAAGGTGATTCGCATCGGCAGTGCGGAGTCTCTTGGCCGCCATGTAGTCGTGCAGGGCGGAACGTTTTATAACGATTGTGTTCTGCGCACGCTGGAGCGTGAACTTGGCGCGGACGTCGTCCGCCCGGATGTTTCCGGTCTGATGGGCGCTTATGGCGCGGCGCTTTATGCGCTGGAGCACAGCACCGGCAGTTCTTCGGTGCTGACGGCACAGCAGCTTGCCGCATTTACGCACGAATCCCGTCCAGTCACCTGCAGCGGTTGTGAAAATCACTGCCGCCTGACAATCAATACCTTCAGCGGCGGTCGGCGCTATATCAGCGGAAACCGCTGCGAGCGTCCGGTTACAAGCCGGAAGGCAGATGACAGTCTGAACCTGTATGCGTTTAAAAGGGCACAGCTGGCGTCTTATCAGCCGAAGCCCGGCACGCGCGGAAAAATCGGCATTCCCATGGGGCTGAACCTGTATGAACAGCTGCCGTTCTGGCATACCTTCTTTACAAAGCTCGGCTTTGAGGTGGTAACAAGCCCGGTGTCCAACCGTGCGCTCTATGTGGAAGGCCAGGACACCATCCCCAGCGATACGGTGTGTTTCCCGGCAAAACTGATGCATGGCCATGTCCGTGCGCTGGTGCGCGAGGACTGTGAAACCATTTTTTACCCCTGCATGAGCTATAATCTGGACGAGGGGATGGGCGATAACTGTTATAACTGCCCGATTGTTGCCTATTATCCGGAAGTGCTCGCCGCAAATGTGCCGGAACTTCGGGAACTGCGCTTCATCCATGGTTATGTGGGCCTGCACCGCCCCGGAAATGTTGCGCGCAAGCTTTGGGAGATGCTTTACCGGGACTTTTATATCCCGCTTCCGCAAATCCGCACCGCGGTTCGTGCCGCCTATGCGGCTTATGAGGCACATATGGATCGGATCGCGCAGGAGGGGAAGCGAGTCATCGCTGCGGCCAGAGAGCAGGGGAAACCTCTGATTGTTCTGGCGGGACGCCCCTATCACATTGACCCGGAGATCAATCATGGCATCGACCGGCTGATTACCGGCATGGGTATGGCGATTGTTTCCGAGGATGCACTGCGTGGCCTGACGGACGCACCACCGAAGGTTCAGGTGCTGAACCAATGGACCTATCACAGCCGGCTGTATGCCGCGGCGGAATATGTCTCCCGACAGAAGGATATGCAGTTTGTCCAACTGGTCAGCTTCGGCTGCGGCTGTGACGCCATCACGGCGGATGAATGCCGCAGGATTCTGGAGGAGCACGGGAAAATTTACACGCAGATTAAAATTGACGAAATAGAAAACCTTGGCGCGGCGAAGATACGCCTTCGCAGCCTGTTTGCGGCAGCCGGTATTGAAAAGTGAGGCGAAAATCCAGTGAAAAAGAAAAAAACCACCGATCGGGTCATCTTTACGAAAGAAATGAAAAAGACGCATACCATCCTTTTTCCGGATATGCTGCCGATTCATTTTGAGATCATCCGGCATGTCTTTGATCAATACGGCTACCGGACCGAGGTTCTGCATAATGATGGCCGGGAGGTCATCAACACGGGCCTGAAATACGTACATAACGATACCTGCTATCCGGCGCTGCTTGTGATCGGACAGTTCATCAACGCGCTGCAAAGCGGGAAATACGATCTTGACCATACTGCGCTGATGATTACGCAGACCGGCGGCGGCTGCCGTGCCTCCAACTATATTTTCCTGCTGCGGAAAGCTCTGAAAAAGGCCGGATTTGAACAGATTCCGGTGATCAGTCTGAATACATCCGGGTTGGAATCCAATCCCGGTTTTCAGTTGACCATCCCGATGCTGGTGAAAATGATGGTTGCGCTGGTCTATGGCGACGAACTGATGCTTTTGAGCAATCAGGTGCGCCCCTATGAAAAGCATCAGGGCGATGCGGACGCCCTTGTGGGCGTTTGGGTCAAACGAATCGGCACGATGTTAAGCAGCCGGCGCGGCCTTACGCTGCCGGAAATGCGCCGCCTTTTTGACGAAATTGCGCAGGCTTTTGCGGCAGTGCCGCAGAAACGCTGTTCGAAGATCCGCGTGGGTGTGGTAGGGGAAATTTATGTGAAGTTTTCGCCGCTTGGCAACAATGGCCTGGAGAAATTCCTGTTGGAGCAGGGCTGTGAGGTCATGGTGCCGGGCGTGATGGGCTTCATCATGTACACCCTTTCCAACCAGGAGGTTGATCACCGCTTATATGGCGGTAATGTGGTCAAATCCTCGCTGTCAAAGGTTGCTCTGCACTATCTGGAGGCTGTGGAAGGCGCCATGCTGGACGCAATTCGCCGTACCGGATGCTTCACGGCGCCGTCTCCCTTCCCGCGACTGGAGGAACTGGGCGATCGTGTGATCAATCGCGGCAGTAAAATGGGAGAGGGCTGGCTTTTAACTGCGGAGACGCTGGAACTGATCGAAAATGGATATCCGAACGTGATTTGCACACAACCGTTTGGCTGCCTGCCCAACCATATCAATGGACGCGGTATGATGAACCGCATCAAGGAACTTGCACCCCAGGCCAACATTGTGGCAATCGACTATGATTCCGGCGCGGCAAGCGTCAATCAGGAAAACCGCATTAAGCTGATGCTTTCCTCCGCGAAACGCTCCGGCGATCCGGATTCCGCCCCGATGGAAGAAAAACGTTCCCACAGCAACAAAGAAGAATACGCAATGACCTGAGAACCGCTTTGGACAGATTTTCGGAACTGTCCAAAAATAAGACAGATTCCGTACCGTGTGTAAATTTTGCGCACGGTACTTTTTTTGTCCGTTTTCGCGAAAATCTGCGTATACTATAATGGAAGCAAGATGAACAGGGGGATTTGCTATGAAAGAATTCAAACGTGCCAAATGGGGTTATCTGATTTTTTCTGTTTTGCTTTGCATGATGGGGCTTGCGCTGATACTCTGGCCGGAAATCTCGGCGGAAACGTTCTGCCTTTTGATTGGAGCAGTCAGTCTGGTCTATGGAATTGTGAAGATTGTCTCTTATTTCACACAGGGCGCCAGAGCCTATTCTTTTTTCCAGTTTGATCTGGCAGGGGGGATCTTCCTTGTGATCCTCGGCATGGTATTCCTGGTGCATCCGACTTATATCCTGACGGTGCTCCCGGTAGTCATCGGTTTCTACATGATTATCGACGGCGTTGTGAAGGTACAGACGTCTATTGATGCAAAACGCTACGGGCTGCGCGCCTGGTGGCTGATTCTGGTCTGCGCCCTGCTGTGCGCAGGTTTGGGCGTGTACCTGCTGTTGAATCCCTTTGAAGGCGGCGCACTTCTTATGATGATGCTTGGCATTGCCATCCTGTTCGACGGCGTGCAGAATATTTTTGATGCCATCTATACCGCAAAGATGGTGAAAAGCTTTCATCGCGCGTTTGACGAGCCGGTTGATGTGAAAGACTATCAGGTGAAATAAGAACGCGGCAGAAGTTGATTTACAGGAAAAGGAGGGGGTGTATCAATGCTGTCGTTTCTCTGGTGTTTGCTCTATGTAACGGTGCTTGGCATTCTGTCTCATTATGTTGGCGAGGCGCTTCCGCGTGAATGGTTCCGTGCTGATGCGGCCCCATTCAAACCGTATGATTGGGAACAGGACGGCCGGATTTATGAACGGCTTGGCATTCGCCGCTGGAAAGACCATCTGCCGGATATGAGCCGCGTGATGCGCGATATGACGCCGAAACGCCTTTCCTGGGGCATGAATGCAGAGCAGATTCAGAATCTGGCGGCGGAAACCTGCGTGGCGGAAATGGTCCACCGCGTGCTCTGCGTGTTGTCTGTCGGCATCTGCTTGATCATGCCGTCCGGTTTGGGCCTTTTTCTGACGGCCGTGTATATCCTGGTGTTCAATGTGCCGTTTATCATGATCCAGCGTTATAACCGCCCGCAGTTGATTCGGCTTGCAGAAAAGCTGGAAGCCAGAAGGGAACGGATTCAGAATGCGTGTGCTGATACTGTCATGTAATACCGGCGGCGGCCATAACTCGGCCGGGCTTGCCATCAGAGAATATTTCCAAAGGAAACGGATCGACTGTGAAATGGCCGATGCGCTTTCCTTTGGAAATCCTGTGTATGAGCAGATGATTACAAAAGGGCACGTGTTTGTCTATCGGAATATGCCGCGTCTGTTTGGCCTTGGCTATCGCTTTGAGGAACGCTGCCATCCGGAAGGGCATAAATCGATGATTTACCGGACCAATGCGGGATATGCCGACAAACTGTACCGCTACATTTTGGAACATGGCTATGATACTGTGATTTGTGTGCACATTTTTGCGGCGTCCGCCATGACGGAAATCAGAAGAAAATACCATCCGCCGTTGAAAATGTACTTTGTGGCAACGGATTACACCTGCAGTCCCGGTGTTTCCGATCTCGAAATGGATGCGTTTTTCATTCCGCATGAAAAACTAACGGACGAGTTTTGCCGCAACGGCCTGCCGGGAGCGGCACTGGTTCCGTCCGGCATCCCGGTGCGGCAGGATTTTTACAGAAAGACCGAACGACGCAGCGCTAGACGGCAGCTGGGCCTTTCCGAATATGGCCCGCTGGCTCTTTTGATGTGCGGCAGTATGGGTGCAGGCCCGGTGCGCCGGATTGCCGCCCGTTTAGCTGCAAAATTACCGGAAAATGCTTCACTGGTCGTAATTTGCGGGAATAACCGAATGCTGCAGACAGAACTGCTCCGCACAATCAAATCGCCGCAGGTCAGAATTCTGGGGTATTGCACGCAGGTTCCGCTTTATATGGATGCTGCCGATGTCCTTCTGACAAAGGCCGGCGGACTCAGCGCAACGGAGGCGGCGGTAAAGCGCCTGCCGATCCTCTTTCTGGACGCTGTGCCGGGCTGTGAAACCCGGAATCTGGAGTTTTTCCTTGGAAACGGTTATGCGGACACCCGTGATACAGTTCGGGAACTGACGGATCTGGCCTGTGCCTATTTAAGGGACCCTGCACGCGGCAAATGCCTGACGGAAGCGCTTGACGCCGGTTTTCCGCGCAACGCGGCGGAGAAAATTTATGCTTATATGGCCGCCTCAGCGCAGAAGATGCCTGACGGAGAGCACACCAAGGAGTGACAACGGTATGGTAGATTATCGGAACTTCCGGCTGTCCAAATTGAATACGCCGGAGTATTCACATTTAAAATTACTGTTCTTTTGGCCCCTGTACGGCCTGGTTTTTCTGATATTGGAGCGCGGCTGTGGGCAGAATTTTCACCTGGTCTACACGGCACTGGATGATAAAATCCCTTTCTGCGAGCTTTTTGCGATTCCATACTATTTCTGGTTTTTGTTTCTCATCGGTATGCTGCTGTATACGCTGCTTTTTGATGTGCAGGAATTCCGGCGGTATATGTGGACGATCATTCTTACATACTCGATTACCTGCGTGATTTATATCGTATATCCGACGTATCAAAATCTGCGTCCGGCGATTCTGCCGCGGGATAATTTCCTGACACGGATCATCAGCGGTCTGTATGCCTTTGATACCAATACCAATGTCTGCCCTTCGCTGCACGTGACAGGGTCGCTGGCTGTCTATTTTGCTTCACTGCATATCAAACGCTTTCAAACGCTTCCGTGGCGTCTTGCTTTTGCCATCACAACGGTGCTGATCTGTGCGTCCACGGTGTTTTTGAAGCAGCATTCCCTGATTGACGTCGCCGCGGCACTGGTGCTGTGTGCGCTTGTCTATCCGATGGTTTACCGAAGACATGGCAGAATGCCGGATCATATGCCGGTTTCATAGTGAAAGCCTCCGAACCACGAAGGATCGTGGCCCGGAGGCTTTCCTGCCAAAAGAGAGGATTTATACTTCAATGCTGCCGCGGTAAACCAGTGCGACGCTGCCGGTGAGTGTAATCCCGGCATCCGTGCAGCGGACGATCAGATCACCGCCCGTCAGCTTCACGGTGATATCCTCGTTGCGGCGGCAGTAGCCGTTTTCCACTGCCGCGACAACGGCCGCGCACGCACCGGTGCCGCAGGCCATGGTTTCGCCGTTGCCGCGCTCCCAAACGCGCATTTTCAGGGTGGTTTCGTTCACAACGCGCACAAATTCGGTGTTCACACGCGCCGGGAATAGCGGTGCGTGCTCGAACATCGGGCCGATGTGCGGGAGATCAAGCGTGTCAATCTGATCGAGGAACACCACACAGTGCGGATTGCCGACCGATACACAGGTAATGGAATAGCTACCATCTGCAATCTGGACAGCGCGGTTCACAACGCGGTCGCCATCCAGCAGAACGGGGAGCGAAGCAGGGGAAAGATCCGCCTGCCCCATTTCCACGCATACGCTGGAAACCTTGCCGCCGCTGATATAGAGCTTGCAGCTGCGCAGACCGCTCGCCGTTTCAATCGTCAGTTCGTCGCGCTGCGCAATTGCGTTGTCATAGAGAAATTTTGCGACGCAGCGCAGGCAGTTGCCGGCCATTTCGCCCTCACTGCCGTCCGAGTTGAAGATCCGCATCCGGGCATCTGCCTGTTCGGAGCGCTCGATCAGCACAATGCCATCGCTGCCGATACCGTAGTGCCGGTCACACAGACTGATGCAAAGCGATTCCGGAGAAGAAACTGCGCCGTCCCGGTTGTCGATATAAATATAGTCGTTGCCGCAGGCCTCCATTTTCTGAAAGGCAAGTTCTTGGCGCGCCGTACGCATATGATTGATATCGACAAGCTCGGTGTTCGATTGGTTATAGCGGCTGCGGATGATGTCGGCCAATGCCCCCGCCGTATCCAGCGAGGTCAGGCACGCGATACCCAGCTGCATGGCACGGCGGTGCAGAGCAATGTAGTCGCCCATGGTAGAGTCGGCCAGTGCGCCGGTATAAATCACATACTGGATATTTCCAGATTCCAGCAATGCAAAAAGCTCCTGTTCGGCAGAACCGACCGTTAGTACAGGAATACCGAGCTGACGAATCGCCTCAGCGGTGCCGGCGGTTGCATAAAGTGCCATCCCAAGCTCGAAGAACTTCTTTGCAAGGGATAAAACATCCTGATAGTCATGCTCATCCACACTGAGCAGCACACCGCCGGAGCGGTTCTGCCAGGCATCCAGGTGATAGCCTGCGGCCGTCAGGCCCTTATACAGGGCCTCGGCCATGGTTTTGCCGATCCCCAGCACTTCGCCGGTTGATTTCATCTCAGGACCCAGAATGGAGTTCACATCGTTCAGTTTTTCAAAGGAAAAGACCGGGACTTTGACCGCGCAGTAAGGCGGCGCCTTGTAAAGGCCCGTACCAAAGCCCAGGGAGGCCAGCGGCTCACCCAGCATAACCCGGGAAGCAAGCGCCACCATCGGCACGCCCGTCACCTTGCTGATATACGGAACAGTACGCGAGGCGCGGGGGTTGACCTCGATTACGTAGAGCTCGTTGTGATAAATCAGATACTGGATGTTCACAAGTCCCTGCGTACCAAGTGAAAGGGCCAGCTTTTCCGAGCAGTCCACGATTTTTTCCAGCATGATATCCGTCAGGTTATAGGGCGGATAAACAGCAATGGAGTCGCCGCTGTGCACGCCGGCGCGTTCGATATGCTCCATAATACCGGGGATCAGGATGTCGCGTCCATCCGAGATGACGTCCACTTCCAGTTCAATGCCCGGCATATATTTGTCGATCAGCACCGGATTTTCAATACTGCCGGACAAAATCACCGACATATAGCTGCGCACCTCGTCCTCACTGTGCGCAATCGTCATGTTTTGTCCGCCGATCACGTAAGAGGGACGCAGCAGCACCGGGTATTCAAGCGTTTCCGCGGCATGCACGGCTTCGTCCATGGTCATCACGCCGAATCCCTTCGGGCGGCGAATGCCGTGCTGCTCCAGCAGTTTGTCAAAGCGGTCGCGGTCCTCGGCCAGGTCGATTCCGTCGGCAGAGGTGCCGAGAATCCGGATGCCGTTTTCACTTAGGAAACGCACCAGCCGGATGGCCGTCTGGCCGCCAAAGGCCACCACAACGCCGATCGGCTTTTCTACGCGAATGACGTTCATGACGTCCTCCGGCGTCAGGGGTTCAAAATAGAGCCGGTCGCCGGTATCGTAGTCCGTGGAAACGGTTTCGGGGTTGTTGTTGATGAGAATAACTTCGTATCCCAGTGCCTTCAGCGCGCGGACACAGTGAACGGAGGAATAGTCAAACTCGATGCCTTGCCCGATGCGGATCGGGCCGGAACCTAAGACGATGATTCGGGGTTTTCCGCTTCTGGGGAAGGCTCTTGCTTCACAGTGGTCGTCATAAGTGGAGTAGAAATAGGGCGTCCCAGCGTCGAATTCCGCACTGCACGTATCGACCATTTTATATACGGCATGGAGTGACGGAAGCTCTCCTGAGCCGGATAAGCGCCGTAGCGCGGAGTCTTGGTAGCCAAGTTTTTTACCTCGTTTGTAAGTTTCTTCGGTCAGACCGTCCCGAATGGATGCTTCAAACTGCGCAAGCCCGCGCAGTTTGGCAAGGAACCAGCGGTCGATCCTCGTGATTTCATGGATGGTATCGATAGAAATACCGGCCTTGATCGCTTCAAAAATCGTGAAGATACGCACGTCGTCCATATTGTGCAGACGCTCCAGAATGGGTACTTCCGTGCCGGGGTCACGATTCAGCGTATCCAGGGAGATTTCCGCGCCGCGGATGGCCTTCATCAGCGCCATTTCAAAGGACGGGGCAATGGCCATGACTTCGCCTGTTGCCTTCATCTGTGTGCCGAGCGTGCGGCTGGCATTCTGGAACTTGTCAAACGGCCATTTCGGGAATTTGACGACAATATAGTCAAGCGCCGGTTCAAATGCCGCCCAGGTTTTCCCTGTAATCTCGTTGCCGATCTCGTCGAGCGTATAGCCAAGCGCAGCCATGGTGCTGATTTTTGCAATGGGATAACCGGTTGCCTTGGAGGCAAGTGCCGACGAACGCGAAACGCGGGGGTTTACCTCGATGACGGCATATTCAAAGCTGTCCGGATTCAGCGCAAACTGACAGTTGCAGCCGCCGACGATGTCCAGCGCACGAATGATATTGAGCGACGCGGTGCGCAGCATATTCAGTTCGCGGTTGGAAAGCGTCAGGGCAGGCGCGACAACGATGCTGTCGCCCGTATGGATGCCGACCGGGTCAAAGTTTTCCATGGAGCATACTGCAACGGCGTTATCCGCACTGTCGCGCATGACCTCAAACTCAATTTCTTTCCAGCCGAAAATGTATTTTTCAATCAGTACCTGCCGGATCGGGGAGGCATCCAGACCGGTTGCGGCAATGACACGCAGTTCCTCCGGTGTATCCGCCACGCCGCCGCCCGTGCCGCCCAGAGTAAACGCAGGACGCACGATCACGGGATATCCGATGGAATCCGCAATGGCAAGTGCCGTATCGACATCGTTTGCAATCTCCGAAGGAATGGTTGGTTCACCGATTTTGGCCATGGTGTCCTTGAAAAGCTGCCGGTCCTCCGCGCGGTCAATCGACTGCGCGTCCGTGCCGAGCAGCCGCACGCCGTTTTCGGCCAAAAAACCTTCTTTTGAGAGCTGCATGGCGATGGTCAGACCTGTTTGTCCGCCCAGACCGGCGAGCATACTGTCCGGGCGTTCTTTTTTGATGATTCGTTTGATCGTTTCCACGGTCAGCGGCTCCAGATAGATCTCATCCGCCGCGGCCTGATCCGTCATGATGGTTGCCGGGTTGGAATTGACGAGCACCACGTCAAGCCCGGCGTTTTTCAGCACGCGGCAGGCCTGTGTGCCGGCGTAGTCAAATTCCGCCGCTTGACCGATCACGATGGGACCGGAACCAATGACCAGAACTTTCTTGATAGTTTTATCCAGGGGCATTCAAACACCCTCCCATTCTTTTCAGATGCTGCTCAGGTGGTTGCCAGCAGTTTCACAAGAACTGCTTTCTGCGCGTGCAGACGGTTTTCGGCTTCATCGAAAATCTCGTTTGCGTGTGCTTCAAAAACCTCGGCCGTAATCTCCTCGCCGCGATGTGCAGGCAGACAATGGAGCACCATTGCACCCGGATGCGCAGCTTTGAGAACACTTTCATTGATCTGATAGCCCTTGAAGGCCACCATGCGCTGTGCGGCTTCGCTTTCCTGTCCCATGGACGCCCACACATCCGTATACAGAACATCGGCGTTTTTTGCTGCTTCGCCGATATCTTCCGTGCAGGTGAAATCGCCGTTTTCCGCAGCCCATTTCATGATTTCGGCATCCGGCTGATACTTGGCGGGGCAGGCGATGGAAACGGCCATGCCGGTTTTGATGCCGCCGACAATGAGGGAATTCGCCATATTGTTGCCGTCACCGATAAAGCAGAGCTTGTTGCCGCGCAGGATGCCCTTGTGCTCGCGTATCGTCATGAGATCTGCCAGCACCTGGCAGGGGTGCGCATAATCCGTCAGACCGTTGATGACGGGGATGGAGCCATACTCTGCCAGAGCCTCGACCTCCGCCTGTTCGAACGTACGGATCATGATACCGTCCAGATAGCGTGAAAGGACACGCGCGGTGTCCTGAACCGGCTCGCCGCGGCCGATCTGCAAGTCGTGTGAGCTTAAAAAGAGTGCCGAACCGCCCAGCTGGTACATACCGGCCTCGAAGGACACTCTGGTGCGGGTTGAGGATTTCTGAAAAATCATGCCAAGCGTTTTCCCCGCCAGCAGGTGATGCTGTACGCCGTTTTTCTTTTCATATTTCAGCTGGTCAGCCGTATTGAGAATATCGTTTATCTCCGCAGGGGAGAGATCCATAAGTTTTAAAAGATGTTTCATTTCGCAAGAGCCTCCTTCAAGATTGCAATTGCTTCCGCAAGTTCGTCAAATCCGATCGAAAGCGGCGGCAGCAGCCGTACTTTTGTCTTGGCGCTGAGTACCAAAACGCCGCCCGCCAGACAGTCGGCGATGACCTCCTTCGCCGGACGCGTACATTCGATGCCCAGCATCAGGCCGCGGCCGGAAACGCTGACAACGCCCGGTGCGCCCTCCAATTGGGCGCGAATATAATCCGACTTTTTGCGGACATCGGCGAGAAAAGCGTCGTCGATCCGCTCCAGCACACTCACGGCGCCTGCACAGCAGACGGGGTTTCCGCCGAAGGTGGAGCCGTGGGAACCGGGAGTCAGCGTGTCCTTCACTTTTTCACCCAGCATGGTGGCGCCGAGCGGCAGTCCGCCCGCCAGACCCTTTGCTGTTGAGACAATGTCCGGCGTGAAGCCGTAGTGCATGAAAGAATAAAGTTCGCCGGTACGTCCGTTGCCGGTCTGAACTTCATCCACGATGATCAGAATGTCTTTTTCTTTGCCGAGCTTCACAATTTCTGCAATATAGTCTGCCGGAAGCTCATTCACGCCGCCCTCGCCCTGAATCGTTTCGATCATGATGGCGGCGCAGGCATTTTCGTCAGTCAGGCGATGCAGTTCCGGAATGTCTCCGGGCGTTGCGTAGACAAATCCTTCCGTGAAAGGTCCGAATTCCGTGTGGAAGCTGTCCTGGCCGGTTGCCGCCAATGTGGTGATGGTGCGGCCGTGGAAGCTGTTCTTCAGCGTGATGATGGTATGGCGGCCTTCGCCGTACTTCAGGAAGGAATAGCGGCGGGCCGTCTTGATGGCACATTCGTTGGCCTCGGCTCCGGAGTTTGAGAAGAACACGCGGCACATACCGGCGCGCTCACAGAGCATTTTTGCCAGTTTGACGCAGGGTTCGGTATAGTAGAGGTTTGAAGTGTGCTGCAAGGCCCGTACCTGCGCGATGACGGCCTCCTGCCAGAAATCGTCGGCGTAGCCAAAGCTGTTGACGGCGATGCCGGCCCCCAGATCGATATACTTTTTCCCGGTTTCATCATAGGCAACTGCGCCCTTTCCTTTCACGATTTGAAGCGGGAAACGGGCGTAGGTGTTTGCAATATAGGTGCTGTCGTTTGCTTTAATGTCCGCCATAACTGTCTCCTCCCAGGAACATCGTGCCGATGCCTTCATCCGTTAAAATCTCAATGAGAATGGAGTGGGGAACGCGGCCGTCGATGATAAAAACTTTATGCACACCGCGGCGGATTGCCTCGATGCAGCACTCCACTTTGGGAATCATGCCGCCGGAGATCACGCCTTCGCGCATGAGCTGCGGCGCTTCGCTGACATTGATCTGTGAAATGAGCGATGCAGGATCATCCTTGTCCCGCAGGATGCCGCTGATGTCCGTCATGGAGATCAGGCTCTCTGCTTTGAGCATACCGGCGATTCTTGCGGCGGCGGTATCCGCATTGATGTTGTAGATATTTCCTTCGCAGTCGCAGCCAATGGTGGAAATGACGGGGATATAGCCTTTTTCCAGCACATCCAGGATGGGATCTACATTGATGTTTGTGATTTCACCGACATAACCGAGTGCAGGATCCAACTGACGCGCTTCGATCAGATGTCCGTCCGTACCACAGAGGCCTATGGCCTTGCCGCCGATGTTCTGCAGCAGGTTGACAAGGCTCTTGTTGATCTTGCCGGCCAGCACCATCTGCACAATATCCACGGTTTCTTCGTCCGTTACGCGCAAACCACCGACAAATTCGCTCTTTTTGCCGATTTTGCCGAGCATTTCGGTGATTTCAGGCCCACCGCCATGCACCAGAACCACCTTGATGCCGATCAATGATAAGAGAACGATATCGCGCATCACCGCGCGCTTCAGATCTTCATTTATCATGGCGTTTCCGCCATACTTGACCACGATGATCTTGTTGTTGTACTTTTGAATATAGGGGAGCGCGTGCACCAGCACTTCTGCCCGCTGTGCATTTGAAAGTTCCATAAGAAAACGTTCCTTCCTTCAGGTGCGATAGTCACCGTTGATTTTTACGTAGTCATAGGTCAGGTCACAGCCCCATGCCGTGGCGGAGCCATCGCCATCATGCAGGGAAACGAAAACGGTGATTTCGTCCTCGGTCAGAATGGCTTTCGCCAGATCTTCGTCAAAGCTGAGTCCGGAGCCCGCTTCACAGACCAGTATGCTTCCCGCAGCGGAAATATAGGAAACGTCGATTCTGGAAACATCGACCTGCGCGCCGCTGTAACCGATGGCGCACATCACACGGCCGCAGTTTGCGTCTGCGCCGAACATGGCGGCTTTCACGAGAGAGGAGGCAATCACTGCCTTGGAAATTGTCACGGCGTCCTGCTGTGTTTTAGCGCCTTCTACCGTACATTCAATCAGCTTGGTTGCGCCTTCGCCGTCTTTTGCTATCATCCGGCTGAGTTTTACGGTAACATGGTGCAGCGCCTCACAGAACGCGTCATATGCGGCGCCAGGTGCGGAAATCTCTGCATTTCCGGCCATGCCGTTTGCCAGGACGGAGACCATATCGTTTGTGGATGTATCACCGTCCACGCTGATCATATTAAAGGAGGTTTTTACGTCGTTTGAAAGTGCTTTTTGCAGCATTTCCGGTGTGATTGCCGCATCGGTCGTCACGAAAATCAGCATGGTTGCCATATTTGGATGGATCATGCCGGAGCCTTTTGCAATAGCGCCCAGGTGACACTCCACACCACCGAGCTCGAAGCTGACAGCCACTTCCTTGACCTTCGTATCCGTGGTCATAATGCCTTCCGCAGCCGCAAGACTGTAATCGCCCAGTCCGGAAACGAGCGGGGGAATACCGGCGGCGATGGGCGCGATATCCAACGGCTGGCCGATCACGCCGGTGGAGGCAACAATGATATCGGATGCCGGAATTCCAAGCTGCGCTCCGATCAGCGCACAGGTTTCCTCGGCAATTTCAATGCCGTTTGCATTACAGGTGTTTGCGTTGCCGCTGTTGCAGATCATGGCCTGCGCATAACCGTCTGCAAGATTCTGCCTGGTAACGGTAATCGGTGCGCCTTTGACCAGATTTTGTGTATATACTGCAGCTGCTGCCGCGCGTTTTTCGCTGAAGATCAGAGCAAGATCCTTTTTGGATTTATTTTTGCGGATTCCACAGTGCACACCGTTTGCCGTGAACCCCTTTGCGGCGCAAACGCCGCCTACGATTTCTTTCATAATGCTACCTCTCATAAATCAAGACCATACGTGGGATCCATGCCCAGCATGATATTCATACATTCGACTGCGGCGCCGGAAGCGCCTTTGCCAAGGTTGTCAAAGCGGGAGAGCAGGAGAATGCGGTCCTCGTTTCCCGCAACGGTAACCTGCATTGCGTCCCTGCCGGAAAGTGCGTTTCCTGCGAAGAATCCGCCCTCGTCCGCCTGCGCAAGGTACTGGATGACAGGTCCGGTATAGAGCGACTGATAGGTTTTTTTGATGTCCTCCGCCGTACAGCCCGGGCGCAGCATGCTTTTGAACAAGGGAACGGTGACTGCCATGCCGCTGTAAAAATCCGAAACGATGGGGCAGAAGATCGGCGCCTTTGCAAGACCGCAGATCGCCTGCATTTCCTTTAAATGCTTGTGCTGCTGCGTCAACCCATATTGACGGGGAGATGCGAGCAGGGGAGAACGTGCGTCGTCCTCGTATTGCGCAATCATTTTTTTGCCGCCGCCGCTGTAACCCGTGATGGAATGGCAGGTGATGTCTGCATCGGCAGGCAGGATACCTGCCGCGATCAGCGGATAAACCAGTGAAATGAAACCGCTGGCGTGACAGCCGGGAACAGCCGTGCGTTTGGAGGTTTTCAGCTTTTCCAGAAAGCTTTCGCCCAGCTCCGGCAGTCCATAGCACCAACCGGGTTCCGTACGGTGAGCTGTGGAGGCGTCAATCACTCGGGTTGTGTCGTTTTTGATCATGGACACGGCTTCGCGTGCCGCGGCGTCCGGCAGACACAGAAACGCAATATCTGCTGCGTTCAGCGCTTCGTGCCGGGCTGCGGGATCCTTGCGCTTTTCGTCATCCAGCACGATGAGCGAGAGGTCGTCTCTTTTCACCAGCCGGTCGTAAATCCGAAGGCCGGTTGTTCCCTCTCTTCCATCAATAAATACTTTATACATGGGAAAGAAACTCCGTTATATACTTAATTTGTGCCTGAATGGAGGCTTCTGACGTGCCGCCCTCGGAAATCCTCTTGGCGGCGCAGGTCTCCAACTTGATTTCTTCATATAAGTCCGCCTCGAAGGCGTCGCTGTACTTTTGATAAGCCTCGAGCGGGAGTGTTTCCAGCGTCAGACCGAGCGAAATACACTCCGCAACCAGCTGCCCCGTGATTTTATAGGCCGTGCGGAAGGGAATGCCTTTGCGCACCAGGTAATCGGCGCAGTCCGTAGCATTGATAAACCCGCGGGATGCCGCTTCGCGCATATTGCCTTCCAGCACCTGCATGGTTTCGACCATGGGCCGGAACACGGTCAGGCAGGATTTGAGGGTATCCACGCTGTCGAAGATAGCTTCCTTGTCCTCCTGCATATCTTTGTTATAGGCAAGCGGCAGGCTTTTCAGCATGGTCAGCGTGGCCATCAGATTTCCGTAGACACGCGCCGTTTTGCCGCGCACGAGTTCGGCAATGTCAGGGTTTTTCTTCTGCGGCATGATGGAGGAACCGGTCGTGAAGGAATCATCCAGCTCGATAAACTTGAATTCCCAGGATGCCCAGAGAATGATCTCTTCCGAAAAGCGGGAAAGGTGCATCATCACAGTTGCGAACGCCGCGCCCAGCTCAATGCAGAAGTCACGATCCGAAACTGCATCAATGCTGTTCCAGGAGATACCGTCAAATCCCAGCGCACCGGCTGTCATACGGCGGTCGGTCTGGTACGTTGTGCCCGCCAGAGCGCACGCGCCAAGCGGGGAGACATTCATGTGACGTACAGCATCCTGAATCCGCGTGATATCGCGGCAGAACATCATGGCATAGGCCAGGAGATGGTGTCCGAACGTGACCGGCTGCGCGCGCTGCAAATGTGTATAACCCGGCATGATGGTTGCGGTATGGCGTGCCGCCTGCGAAATCAGCGTAACGATCAGCTCACGGATCAGCGCAATGATTTCATTGCTTTCATCGCGCAGATAAAGCCGCAGGTCAGTTGCCACCTGGTCGTTTCTGCTGCGCGCGGTGTGCAGCTTTTTTCCTGCATCACCGATGCGTTTGGTCAGAACCGCTTCCACAAACATATGGATGTCCTCGCATGCGGGATCAATTTCCAAAGCGCCGCTTTCCAGATCGTCCAGAATCTGCTGCAGGCCCGCGAGAATCAGGTCCACATCCTTTTGCGGAATAATACCCCGAGCGCCCAACATGGCTGCGTGGGCCATGGAGCCGCGGATATCCTGACGATACATCCGTCCGTCCACCCGGATCGAAGAATTGAAATCGTCCGCCACTTCATCAAGACTCTTTGAGAACCGTCCGGCCCACATTTTATCCATGTTGCTTGCCTCCTTAGGCTGAAATCAGTTGTTCTTGGCTTTTTTTGCGTCCAGCATAGCCTTTACCTTAATGGGAAGGCCAAAGAGATTGATAAATCCTGCGGAATCCGCCTGATTGTAGTCATCATCCTCACCAAAGGATGCGGTCTGCTCATCGTACAGGGTATAGGGCGAAGTCACGCCGGCATTGATCAGGTTGCCCTTATAAAGCTTCAGGGTGACATCACCGGTGACGGTCTCGTTTACTTTATCCACGAAGGCGCAGATAGCTTCGCGCAGGGGGGTGAACCACTGTCCGTTATAGGTCAGGTCGGCCATTTTCGGCGCAATCTGTGCCTGCATGAAGTGGAAAGTTTCTTTATCCAGGGTGATGGTTTCCAAAACGTTGTGCGCCTTGTAGAGAATGGTTCCGGCGGGGGTCTCGTAAACGCCGCGGCTCTTCATGCCGACGAGGCGGTTTTCCACGATGTCGAGCAAGCCAATGCCATTGGCGCCGCCGATGGCGTTCAGCTTGGTTACAAGCTCCACAGCGCCCATCTCCACGCCGTCGATGGCGGTCGGAACGCCCTTTTCAAAGTGGATGGTTACATAGGTCGGGGTGTCCGGCGCCTGTTCCGGAGAAACGCCAAGCTCGAGGAAGCCGGGCTTGTTGTACTGCGGCTCATTTGCGGGAGATTCCAGATCCATGCCCTCATGGGAAAGATGCCAGAGGTTTTTATCCTTGGAATAGTTGGTTTCGCGGTTGATTTTCAGCGGGATGTTGTGCGCTTCGGCATAGTCGATTTCTTCGTCACGCGATTTGATGTCCCACTCGCGCCACGGCGCGATAATTGCCATTTCCGGCGCAAAAGCCTTGATAGTCAGCTCGAAACGAACCTGATCGTTGCCCTTTCCGGTGCAGCCGTGGCAGATAGCATCCGCGCCTTCCGCCTTTGTGATCTCGACCAGACGTTTTGCAATACAGGGACGCGCGTGCGACGTGCCGAGCAGATAATCTTCATATTTTGCATCTGCCTTCAGACACGGCCAGATGTAATTTTCAATGTAATCCTGCTTCAGATCCTCGATATAAAGTTTGGAAGCGCCGGTTTTCAGCGCCTTTTCCTCAAGACCGTCCAGTTCCGTGCCCTGGCCGACGTCGCCGGAAACGGCAATGACTTCGCAGTTATTGTAATTCTCTTTCAGCCACGGGATGATGATGGATGTATCCAGTCCGCCGGAATATGCAAGCACGACTTTTTTGATTTGCTCCTTCTTCATATGAAAACCTCCAAACAAAGTGTATTTATTCATCTGTGAGCATAATTTTACATCGTGAAAGGAAAAATGTCAAGTGCCGGAGAGTATAAAAATACACTTTGTACGAATATACAATCATGCGGAGGGATCGCTGCCGTTACCTATGCAAAACTGTGCAGATTCCCTTGTTTATACGGAAAGTAACCGGTGTTGCATGCTTATTCATACGATGAAATCTCTTGAAGAGATGGAGAATAAATTGCGTGCCCCGGATTTTATGAATAGAATATGTATGCAGATCGACTTGCAGTTAGGAAAGGGGAGATACGGCATAAAAACGCGGATGCAAAGAACCAGGAAGTGCAGCAAAAAAACGCCCATCCTCAGCTTGAGGATGGGCGTAATCTATTTCCCGGCCTGTCGTCGTTCATTACCTGTGAGATTACTGAATCATGTACCCATAGGCGAGGAAACGTACCGGTTGCGGAGCCGGACGTCAGAGATACTCCGATGGGTTGCATTGCGTGGCTTTTTTGAAAAACACGGAAAATGACGATGGCGTTGCAAAGCCCAGCAGCTCCGTCACTTCAGCGATGCTTCGCCCCTGCTTCAGATAGACTTTGGCCATATCCGCCTTGAGCAGAGCAATATACTTGTGCGGCGTGATCCGCATATCCTGTCGGAAGCAGCGAATGAGATAGTTGATATTGATCTGCTGCTGCTCTGCCAGTGCTGTCACAGACAACTGATGCAGCGGCGTCTGGTGGATTTGATCCAAAGCAGCGCTGGTTACGGAGCTGATGGCAGGATTTTCTGAAAAATATGGCTCCAGATGGTACGTTATGATACGAAAATAGGCATCTGCCACATATTCCGGAATATCATTTGCAGAAAATTCCTCTGCGGCTGCAAGAACGCTGCGCTGCAGCAGCGGGTTTTCTGCCGGATTGATTTCCAGCACATCCTGATTCAGAATCCGCTGGTAGGTGAAAAAGTCAAAATACAGATGATCGACCGGGTCGTTTGGATCCTGCGACACTTCAAACTCCGGATTCGGCTGAAACAGATATAAGCGACCAGGCAGCAGCTGCGCATGGTTCTGATAATATGCCGTGCCGCCGCAGATATAATAAATGCGGTTGATGAGATAGGATGGATCCCGAAACCAGTTGCCCGGGTTGTAAGAGCGACCCCAGCCGGTGATCTGATAACTTCTGTCCATGTTACTACCTCCTGTGAATGTTGATTTTTCGAAAGAAAACCTCGATTCCCGACATGGACATTTTGATCTCCTCGGTTTACCATATATACTATCATTATTCAGCAAAGATATCAACTACCGTAGCGAATTTCCTACACTCATCAATTCAAAACGGAGGGAACGACTATGTATGAAGCATCCTTTGCATCTCTGAGCCAGTACAAATGCCCGGACTGGTATCGCGACGTGAAGTTCGGCATCTGGAGCCATTGGGGTCCGCAGTCTGTGCCGATGTTTGGCGACTGGTATGCCCGCAATATGTACATTCAGGATTCCGAACAATATCTCTATCACCTGCGCCATTATGGACATCCGTCTAAATTTGGCTATAAGGACATCTGTGCGCTGTGGAAAGCGGAGAACTTTGATCCGGATGCGCTGATGGCGCGTTACTACAAGTCCGGTGCCCGCTTCTTTATGGCGCAGGCTTCCCATCACGACCATTTCCTGAACTATGCCTCCAAGATCAGCCGTTTCAATTCCGTCGATGTGGGACCGCACAAGGATATCTGCGGCTTGTGGCAGGCAGCAGCCCGAAAATTCGATATGCCCTTTGGCGTTTCCGAGCATCTGGGCGCCTCGTTCGCCTGGTGGGTGACCAACAAAGGCTGTGACAGCTATGGTCCTTACGCCGGCGTGCCTTACGATGGCAACGATCCTGCTTATCGGGACTTCTATCATGACAATTACGAGCATATCGTCAAAACAGAGAAGCCCGGAAAACCGGGACAGTCTACTGCAATCCGGAGATGGCTCACACAAAACGAAGCCTTCCGTCAATACTGGCTGAATGTGATGAAGGAAATCATTGATCTCTATGCCCCGGATATGCTCTATTCCGACAGCACGCTGCCTTTTGGCGAGAATGACGATCGGCAGGACAACGCCGATTACCGGTATGGACTGGAAGCCGTTGCATATCTCTACAACAAATCAGAAGAGGTCAACGGCACAAACCGCGCGGTCTATACCCAGAAGAACCGCAACCCCGCCATCTATCAGGTGGGCATTCTGGATATCGAGCGCAGCCAGCTGCCGGAGATTGCAGCCGAACCGTGGCAGTCGGAGACCTGCGTGGGTGAATGGTTCTACAACGCCAGAATCAAGTACAAGCGCCCGGATCATGTGATCGACATTCTGGTCGATTCCATTACGAAAAACGGCACAATGCTCCTCAATGTTCTGCAGAAGCCCGACGGTACGCTGGATGAGCAGACCGACTGGATGCTCAGCGAGCTGGAAAAGTGGTTCTCTATCAATGGCGAGGCCGTTTACGGCACACGTCCCTGGCGCGTGGCCGGTGAGGGTTCGTCCACTGTGCTCATCGAGGGTTTCCGTGAGGATAAGGTAAGCTGGCAGCTCGATGACTTCCGTTTTGTACAGAAAGACGGCAAGCTGTATGCCTATATCATGTGCCCGCAGGTTGGCAAGGTCGCGGTGATTCGCAGTCTGACCGAGGGCGAACATGTCAGCGCTGTGCGCCTGTTGGGATATGGCAAGGTGGAGTTCCAGCAGTTTGGCGGTGCGCTGGTCGTCAGCCTGCCGGATCAGCTGCCCATGCCCGGATACGTCAATACACTGGAGATTCTTTTCTGATTCACAGCAGAATAGATTTGCAAAAGCACACGCGCTTGTATGCCTGACATACAGGTGCGTGTGCTTTTATTTCTGCCTATGTCGCAGGTCAATTACCGGATACGGTACTTCGCCGGCCGAAGGGCAGTAACCGTGCGCGTAATACCAAAAGGAAGATGCACGTTCATTTTCATACTTTTTTATGAGGAACCATTATTTGTATATACATCACCGCTTCCATATGATATAATATGAATATTAGTAGATATCTAACTATCTGTTTCTCTGATTTCTGACTGTT
Organism: Clostridiaceae bacterium; assembly: GCA_018384365.1. Taxonomy (GTDB): domain Bacteria; phylum Bacillota; class Clostridia; order Oscillospirales; family QAMX01; genus Allobutyricicoccus. The sequence goes on along the minus strand of JAHAYX010000031.1, from coordinate 16,524 downwards.
CACAGAGGACCTTTCCGCTCGTTTCTGTGTATTTTGAAAGGCGCGGCAGATGATGGAAGCGCATCGTTTCTCCCCACCGTACAGATTCTATTCCTGTGTCTATTTTCAAAGGAAACAGTCGGCAGGATATCCGGCTGTAACTGATAATAAATCTGCAAAGGAAGTGTAAAAATGGCAAAAATCGTGATCATTGGCGCCGGCAGCGGCTTTGGAAGCCGGCTCAGCATCGACATCATGAGCCGCGAAGCCCTGCGGGATTCCACCATCTGTCTGTGTGACCTGCACGAGGGCCGCCTCAAACGCGTCACAGACTACGTCAAGGCAACCGTAGAAAAATACCATCTGCCCACAAAAATTGAGAGCAGTACCGATCGTACCAAGCTCTTGCCCGGCGCGGATTTTGTTATCACTTCCGTTGCCGTCGGCGGCGGCGCCTATTACGGTTTCCCCTTCCGGGAAGAGGTGGAGATTCCCCGGAAGTACGGTGTTGATCAGGCTGTGGCCGACACCTATTCTGTCGGTGCTACGTTCCGTCTGCTCAGAACTGCGCCTGTGCAGCTGCAAATCTGCCGCGATATTGAAAAATACTGCCCCAACGCCTGGCTGCTGAACCACACCAACCCGATGGTGGGTCTGACTATGGTACATTCGCTGGGCAGCGGCGTGAAGAACGTGGGTATCTGCCACGGCGTGCAGAACACGGCGCATGAACTGGCAGAGTTCCTGGGACTGAAAGATGACGAAGTCACCTATAAGGTTTCCGGCATCAACCATCTGGCATGGTTCCTGCAGTACCAGCGCGCCGACACCGGTGAAGATCTCTATCCATTGATCCGGGAAACGCTGGCGAATCCCCAGACTGAAGCCCAAAAGGAATTCCTCACCAAGGAAGCCGTCCGCATCGAGGTGCTCAACAAGTTCGGCTACTTCCCCACGGAGAGCAACCATCACGACTCTGAGTATATGCCCTATTTCCGCAGAACTCCCGAACTGCGCGAGTTCTACCATCTGACCTTCCGCCGTCCCATTCCCGACAGGCTCAGCGGCGCGATGGCGCGTGACTGGATGAAGGACAGCGTCGAAGGCGAAGGACAGCTCACCGGCGAATTGAAGCTCTCCCGGGAATACACTTCCGGCATCATGGAGGGCATTTTGACCGACAAGCCCTTCCGCTTCAATGGCAATGTCATGAACAAAGGACTGATTACCAACCTGCCCGCAAAACTCTGCGTTGAGGTGCCCTGCTTTGCCGATCGCTTTGGTGTCAATCCGACTGTCGTTGGCGATCTGCCCACGCATCTGGCCGGCATTAACCATGCAAACGCCGTCTGCGTACAGCTGGCTGTGGAGTCCATCCTCGAAAAGGATAAGGAAAAGGCGTTCTACGCTATCGCTCTTGACCCCAATGTCGCTTCCACCAACAGCCTCGACAACATCCGCAAGATGTTCAATGAGCTGTGGGACGCCGAGGGTGATCTGATGGAGTGGTACTGGAAGGATCACGTCACCGAGCGTTACGCACTGGAGTGATTGCGCGGATTCCCTATCGGCAGAACGCCGGATAGAAAACGGCGAAAATGAACAGGGGAGTTTCCCTCTATATCACGCATAAAAAATCCCCCGGATCACACGATCCGGGGGATTTCCCTTTACAGGAACAAACAAAGAAGGATGGGCAATAACAATGCCGGGAGATAGTTTGCAACTTTAATCCTGGTAAGGCCCAGCATATTCAGGCTCAGAGCGATAATAAGCAGGGAACCGGTACAGGTCATTTCCGCAATCACGGCGTCCGAGAGAAACGGTGCAATCCACTGCGCCAGCAGAACGATCGCGCCCTGATACACAAACACCGCGACGGCGGAGAATACGACGCCATACCCGAGGGAGGATGCAAAAATGATGCTGGAAATACCGTCCAGCATGGACTTGGTATAGATCATTTCGTGGTCACCTGTCAGACCGCTTTGCAGCGAGCCGACAATTGCCATGGCACCGACACAGAACAGCAGGCTGGACGTGACAAATGCACGTGCAACGGTCTGTTCGCCGTCTCCCTTTGAAAAACGTGCCTCGAGAAGCTGTCCCAGATTGTTCAGACGGCGGTCCAGATCAATGATTTCGCCGATAATGGCGCCGATTGCGATCGAGAGAATGGCAATCAGCGTGTTTTCACCTTTCAATGCACCGGAAATGCCGATCAGCAGCACACAGAGCGCCAGCCCCTTCATGATAACATCCTGGAAACGTTCGGGGAGACCTTTTTTCAAAAGCAAACCGAGTAAAGTACCAAGAAGAATTGCCGCCGTATTGACAATCGTGCCAAGCATGGAATCCTCAGCCTCCGAGATACGCCTTTTTGACGGAATCGTTGGTCAGGAGGCGGTCTGCCTCATCTGAAAGGATGATGCGGCCAGTTTCAAGAACGTATCCGCGGTTCGCCACCTGAAGCGCCATGCGTGCATTCTGCTCAACCAGCAGAATGGTAACGCCTGCCTGGTTCAATTCCCGGATGATGTCAAAAATCTGTTCCACCAGCAACGGCGCAAGACCCATGGAAGGCTCGTCCAGCATCACCAGCTTGGGGTGGGACATCAGGGCACGGCCGATGGCGAGCATCTGCTGTTCACCGCCGGAGAGCGTACCGGCGACCTGGCGGCGGCGTTCCTTCAAACGCGGGAAGCGGTCAAATACATCCGCCATGGAATCGCGGATTTCCCCTTTCGGACGGGTGTAGGCACCCATTTCCAGGTTTTCTTCCACGCTCAGCTCCTGAAAAATCCGGCGTCCTTCCGGAACATGGGAAAGGCCCATGCGGGTGAGGGAATAGGCGTTTGCGGAGCTGATATCCGTATCCAGGAACTTGATGTGTCCGGTTTTGGAGTGGAGAAGGCCGGAAACCGTTTTCAGAATTGTACTTTTTCCTGCGCCGTTTGCGCCGATCAGCGTGACGATTTCGCCCTCCTCAACCTGGAAGGAAATCTCACGGATGGCATGAATCGCGCCATAAAACACATTGATGTTGTTGACTTCCAGCATCATGCCTGCTCACCTCCCGAATGGCCGAGGTATGCCTCGATAACGGTGGGGTTGTTCTGAATCTCTTCCGGCGTTCCCTTTGCGATAATGCGGCCGTAGTTCAGCACGGCAATACCTTCGCAAACACCCATGACAAGATTCATATCGTGTTCAATCAGAAGAATCGCAATATTAAAGACATCGCGGATTTTGCGGATGTTTTCCATCAACTCCGCTGTTTCGGAGGGGTTCATGCCCGCTGCCGGTTCATCCAGCAGAAGAATGGAAGGATTTGTCGCCAATGCACGCACAATCTCCAGACGGCGCTGTGCACCGTAGGGGAGGCTTCCGGCAATGGAACCGGCCATATCCTGCATACCGAGAACGGAAAGCAGCTCCATAGCGCGCTCCGTGGAAATCCGCTCCGCACGCCAATAGCTGGGCAGACGGAGAACCGCTTCGACCGCGGAATAATCCATTTCATTGTGCAGGGCAATTTTCACGTTATCCAGCACAGTCAGGTCTTTAAATAGGCGGATGTTCTGGAACGTACGGGCAATGCCCATCTTATTGAGCTGATAGGTTTTCAGACCGCGCGTGTTTCGACCGTTGAGAAGGATAGTGCCGCGCGTCGGCTCATAAACGTTTGTCAGAAGGTTGAAAACCGTCGTCTTACCGGCGCCGTTCGGGCCGATCAGTCCGGCAATCTCCGTGCGGCCGATGATGAGCGAGAAATCTTCAACGGCAGTCAAACCGCCGAAGTCAATGCCCAGACGCACAATTTCAAGCACAGGGGACTTATCAAGGTCACGCTCAGGAATAATACCCTGGGAAGGAACAGGAACCATTTTCGTGTGCGTTTTCATTTGTTCTTAGCCTCCTTCCTTTTGAAAAGCGAACGGATCTTTGCAAAGAAGGAATCCATAGTGCCGCCGAGGGAGAAGTCATAGGTGCCCATCAGGCCCGACGGCTTGAAGATCATGACAATAATGAGCAGGAGGGAATACACGATCATGCGGTAATCATCAAAACCGCGCAGAAGCTCCGGCAGCAGGGTAAGGCCGGTTGCGGAGATGACAGAACCGATGACGGAGCCCATACCGCCAAGTACTACCATAACCAGAAGTTCACAGGACTTCATGAAACCAAAGGTGGAGGGATCCAGAATCTTCAGATAATGCGCATACAGCGCGCCCGCCACACCGGCAAGCGCCGCTGCGACTGCAAAACCAAGGGTTTTGTAATAGGTCGTATGAATACCGCAGGACTCCGCGGCAATTTCGTTTTCCCGAATGGAGAGAATGGCGCGTCCATGCCGGGAACGGATGAGCGTTACGACGATATAAACGGAAATCACCATAACGACAAACGCCCAGATGTAATTGGTGTGTCCCTGAATACCGGACAGACCGAAGGCTCCGCCGGTGATGCTGAGATTGACGATGATAACGCGGATGATTTCACCGAAGCCCAGCGTGATAATGGCCAGATAGTCGCCGCGCAGGCGAAGTGCCGGGAGACCGATTAAAACACCGAAGAGGCCTGCCATCAGTGCGGCAAGAACGATCGCAATGACAAACTCAAGCGGGCCGGGAAGATCAACAGCTTTGGTGAAAATGGCGGCGGTGTAAGCGCCGACTGCCATAAAGCCCGCATGTCCAAGGGGAAGCTGTCCGAGGAAACCGGCCGCAAGGTTCAGGCTGACAACCAGAATGATATTATAGCAGACGGGAATCAGCAGATTTGCCTGATAGCGGTTTAAGACTTTTCCTTCAATCAAAAGAGCGATCACGGCAAAAACAAGCGCAATTGCCAGAATATTCAGGATATAGCGGGACTTTGTTGACTTAAAAAGTTTCTTTTCCATCGTCTCACCTATACCTTTTCATGCGAGTTGCGGCCGAGAATTCCGGCAGGCTTGATCAGGAGAACCAGAATCAGGATACCAAACACCACAGCGTCGGCGAGGGCGGAGGAGAGGTATCCCTTTGTGAAGCTCTCGGCAATACCGATCAGCAGTCCGCCAAGCACAGCGCCCGGAATGGAGCCAATGCCGCCGAGCACGGCAGCAACAAATGCCTTCAGGCCGAGCATGGAGCCCATGGTCGGCTCAATCTGCTGGTAGGAGCAGCAGTACAGCACTGCCGCAACAGCTGCCAGCGCGGAACCGATCGCAAATGTGAAGGAAATTGTGTTGTTGACATTGATGCCCATCAGCTGCGCTGCTTCGTTGTCCTCGGAAACGGCGCGCATGGCCTTACCCATCTTGGTACGGTTGACCAGAATTGTGAGAAGCACCATCATGCAGATCGAAACGCCGATGGTGACAAGCGTGGCATTGGAAATCGAGAAATTGCCAATCGGCAGCTGGCCGGGGAAGAGGTTTGAGAACATTCTGGGGTTCGGTGTAAAGATCAGCTGCATACCGTACTGCAGCAGGAAGGAAACACCGATTGCGGTGATCAACAGAGAAATACGCGGGGAATTACGGAGAGGCTTATAGGCAACTTTTTCAATCGCAACACCTAAAAACGCGCAGAAAAGAATGGAAAGCACAATGGAAACCGCCGGATGGAGGTTTAGGCGCGCGATGAAGAACCACACCGCATAGGAACCCATCATGATGATGTCTCCGTGTGCGAAGTTAATGAGTTTGACAATACCATATACCATGCTGTAACCAAGGGCCACAAGCGCATAGATACTGCCGATCTGTATGCCGTTGATGAGCTGTGAAAGAAATAGCATTGGCGTATCATTCCTTTATTTTATTCGAGGAGAAAACCGTTGAAATGCCGTAGCAGGGCAAACACGAGGTCTGCCCTGCTGATGAAAAGCGTAGTATACAATTACCCTATCAGCTTCTCAGTGACTTAATACTTACCGTAAAGGGTGTAGTCGCCGTCTACGATCTCAATGACGAAGCAAGCCTTCTGAGAGTTGTGATCGGCATCATAGGTGATGTGACCGGTAACGCCGTCGATGCTGGTGGCAGCAAGCTGCGCGATGATGGCAGCGCGGCATTCGTCGGAATTGTCAATATCCATGGTCTCGCTGACTTTCTCAAGGGCGTTGATGAGGTTCATGGCTGCGTCGTAAGCCAGGGCAGCAAAAGCACTCGGCTCTTCGTTATAGGTTTCCTTGTAGTTCTTCAGGAAGTTCTGAACGACTTCGCTTTCGTCCTTCGTGGAGTAGTGGTTCGAGAAGTAAAGGCCCTCTACGATGGTGGGATCCACACCTTCGATGCCGAGGATACCGTCTGCACCGTCAACACCGAGGAATGCGGCGTCAAGGCCGACTTCCTTTGCCTGAGAGAGGATCATGTAAAGGCCATTGTAATACTCCGGAACAAAGACGACATCCGGATTCTTGGCTGCGATGTTGGTCAGCTGAGCCTTATAGTCAGAGTCGGTGCCGGAATATTTCTCAAGAGCAACGATTTCCAGGCCGATCTCGCCGGCAACCTCGACAAAGCGGTCTGCAAGGCCGGTAGAGTAGGAGTCATCGTTATTGCAGATGATTGCTGCGGTGGAAGCACCCAGCTCGTTCTTTGCAAAGGTAGCCATATTGGTGCTCTGGAACGGATCCAGGAAGCAGGTACGGAACATATTGTCGCCGAAGGAGGTGACTTCTGCCTGCGTGGCAGTCGGCGTGATGATCGGGACATTGTCCTCAACGGAAACCTGAGCAACTGCCAGGCACGGCGTGCTCGTCACAGTACCGATGATTGCAGCAACTTCGTCAGAGGAAACCAGCTTGTTGTATGCGTTGGTAGCCTCGGTAGCGTCGTGCTTGTCATCGTAGGAAATCAGGTTAATGGAACGGCCATTCAGTCCGCCGGCTTTGTTGTACTCATCAATGAAAAGCTGAGCGCCCTTCTGAGCAGTGGTGCCATACATGGCAACTGCGCCGGTAAGCGGTCCGATAAAGCCTACGTCGATGTCACCGGACTCTTCCTTGCTGCAGGCGGCAAAGAGCGTACAGAACATCATCGCTGCAAGAACCAGTGCGACAATTTTTTTGGTTTTCATGAAAAAACCCTCTTTTCTGTCCATGTTTATTTTTGGAATATGCGCAATTATACCATCGGAAGTTGCGTTTGTCAACGAAATATGGCAGATACAGGATTCTGGCAGAACATTTCGTCGAAACGACAAAAACTGCGCGTTTTCAAAGCTTCATTTTCGTTTTATTCTTATAATGCCAGCTGATAGGCGCACTTTTTCAAAATTTCAAACTTCTTCTGGCAGATTGTGCCGGATAGAAAGCTGCAAGTTTTGATTTTGTATACTTCAAAACAATTTTGTACAGCAATATGCTAAAGAAATATGTGAAGCAGCACGCTAAACAATTAGTGCGAAAAGAAATCCCTGCCATAACACTGACAGGGATTTCTGGAAGAAACTATTTATTCCGGACGTTCCAATCCGTCGGTAGCCTTGCGGTTTGCATAAACAACAAAGGCATCCGGCAGATAGCGTCCGTTCTCCTTATCACCGCCGGAAGGCGAGGTGATCTTGCGTCCGTTGAAATACATGATGGAGGAGGAACCGCCGTCAAGGTTCAGGGCCTGCACGGCGCCATATTTCAGGCAAAGCTCTGCCAGTTCGCCGACTGTAATGCCAACGGAGTAACCGGGCTGGCGGCCGTCAATCACGATCATGATGATGGAGCCATCTTCCGTCTGACCGATGGCGGTACGCGGGTGAATACCCCAGCCGGCGGAGCCTGTAATGGCCTGCTTGCCGTTGACGACCAGAACGGGCTTGAATTCCACACCGTCGCGGATATCCTTTGTGGCCTTCCAGGTTCCGACGTGCAGTCGGTTGTCATAGTCGAAATAAACTGCCTTATAGTTGCTTCCGCCGGTTCCTTCATACTTGACGCCGCCCGCAACCAACAGGCCGTAGACGATGCCGCCGTTTCCGACGCCGTTGTCGTCCTCAAAACCGGAGGCATTGATTGCAAGGATTGCATCGTTGTCTTCTGCGAGGCTGGCGATTTTCTGGCCGACGATACCCAGCCTTGAAGCAACTGCCACACCGACGCGCGACGGATCCTTGACAATGGCAATCACGCCCTTATAGCCGCCGGTATCGCTCGTGCCTTCCAGTCGTGCAATGGTGATGCCGTGCACCGTATCAAGCGCCAGCACCTGGTCGCCGTGCACGGTTTGAATGGTGGTGCCTTCGTCGTCCAGACCGGCTTTATCAATGAAGAGATTGCCGTTTTCATCAAACATATCGTCCCCATGCACTTCGGCATAGGCGGCGAAGGAATCCATGTCCAGCTCTGTGTATGTCAGACAGAAATCGCTCCAGGGATCTTTCCAGAAGGGGATTTCATCCGTATCCGGGGTGTTGTCGTCGGGATCATCCGTATCGGTGTTTTCCGACGGTTTGGTAATGGAGGGCAGTACCAGTGTGGAAATGGGTTTGGAATCGCCCCAGTCCGTTTCCATGTCGGACTGATTGGCTTCAATTCTGTCGATTTCCGCACGCGTTTGATCCACAACGGATTTCGGAATAAAAGCGGTTGCCAGCCATTGATGCGTGCGTGTCATAAGCGCGGTTTCAATGTAAATCGTGCGCCATTTTGCAATAAAGGGGATATTGGAAAAAACGCAGAGACAATAAAGTCCGGCGAGAGCTGCCAGAATCACGGAAGTGGTGATCAGTCTGCGTTTTCTTTTCCGCTTTTTCTGCGTTCTCCGGTTATTCTCCGGCGTATAGTAGGTATAATTGCGGACATTTCGGGTGGATTGCTCATCGTTGTAGTAGTTTGTACTGTAATCGGGCTGCGTCGGCTGATAGGAAGGGGAATGATAAGCCGCGGAAGACGAGGAGCCGTCCTCCTTGACGATGCGGGGCTCGTCCTCTTCCCAGCCTGCATTGCCGTAACTGGACGAATAACGCTGACGGGAAGCGGATCTGCTCTGGGATTCCGAACTGCGGCCTGATTTTGCGTTGTTCACGCGGGTGCCGGAACCGCTGAATAGCTTCATAGAATGGTACCCTCCGGAGAAAATCGTTTACTAAAATTTAGACGCTGCAAAGAGCGTCTAAGTTTCAGATTTTTTGGTAATAATTTTCGAATCAACCCTGATTCTGCGGATATTCTATGCGGACTTCCATCATATTATCCGGAAGGCCCAGATAAAAACGGTCGCCGCTGCGCAGAGAATAAAGCCTGCCGGGGATAATGCGTGTGCCGCTCGGGAAATAGGTGCCGTTTGCGGAAGAAAAGTCTTCCAAAAGGACACGGCCGGTCTGGCGGTTGAAAGAAACACAGCAATGGCGGCGGCTGACTTCCATCGTGTCGGCGGGGAACACAACATTGCAGGAGGCGGGGTCACGACCGATGATCACTTTATCCGAAACAGGGATCACGGTGCCTTTCAGCCTGCCGTTTTGAACAACGATTGACACAGCTTTCGGCAGAACTGCCTGCTGCGCGGTTTGTCTCTGCGGCACAGCGGGGGCGGAGGCAACCGGCGGGATGGAAACGGAATAGGAAGAGGCACGCCCGTTTGCGGCGGGACGCGCATCAACGCGCTTTTGCGCGGACTGCGGCGTGCGCTGGCTGCGCTGCGCCTCCATATCCTCACGTGCGCGGCTGGCTTCGCGCTCCAGATCGGAAACATCGTCCAGATCCAGTTTGTTTTTCCGAATGCGCAGGATGACAAGCAGGATGATCAGCACCAGAATGGCAGAGCCCAGAATCACGACATAAACAAAAATATCCGAAAAAGAGAAATTGTTGGAACCGGATTCATACACCTCGTAGCTGACGCCAAGCTGGTTCAGCGCCGCCATCAGCGCGGAGGAGGTGAGCGCCGTCGTGCCGTTATAGGCATCTGTCCAGAGATTGATACCGACCAGATAACCGTTTGCATCAAAGAGTGCGCCGCCCTGTGCGCCGCGATTGGGTGCCATGGTGTAATAGGTGAGAGCATTGTTGCCATCCTCAATGGAAGCGGGATACTGCACACGCGCTTCCTGTGTGGCAAGGCTCCAGTTTGTGACGTAGGCATCCTGCGTTGCGGAAACGACGCCATCGATCTCCGATCCGCTGAGGGCAAAGGTGTAAACGGCCTCGTTTTCCTGCAGAAGGTCCGCATAGGCGTAGGTAAAGCTGGCTGCGGAGAGATCATAGGAGGCATCGGAAGGGGTCAGGAACAAAAGCTTATCGGAAGCGCTCTGCGAAACGACAGCCAGCGGGATGTTGGCGCCGTTATAAACAACATAATAGGCCGTGGAGGTAATCACGGCATACTTGGAAAGCTCGGACTGGTCGATGAAAATGCCGCCTTCCTTCAAAAATTCGATTAACTGATCGCCAAGCTGCGCATAAACGCGGTCCGGCTCAGCCAATGCGGCATCCGTGACCAGATAGGCAGTGCTGTCAGCCGTCTTGCCCGCTGCAAAGCACATTGCGCTGGTCCAGACGGTATAAACATTGTCGTCGATGGAGTCCATCGTGACGGTATGCACGACATTTAATTGAAAAATGCCGCTGGAAAGCGCCGTTTTGTCAAAAACAGCGGACGCCGCACACGTTGCAGTGACGACGGAAAAAATGACGGCGAGGAGAAATATCACGCATCTTCTGCTTTTATTCATTCTAAAGAGCCCCCAGTAACACAGGATATCGTACATTCTATCATAGCAAATCCGGTCGAGTATTGCAATGTAAAAACGACCGTTTAATAAAAATTCACACGCTTATTTTTGCGGATATCTCCGCCGAAAAAGCGCAGCGTTTCAAATTCGCCTTCCAGGCGGGAGAGAATCTGCGCGGGATAGCGTCGGCGCAGTTCCTCATAACTTTGATTTGTGATAAATACACAGGCACGCCCTGCCGTCAGCCTGCCGCTTAAAAGCTGGTACAGCCCGGCGTTTGACACGGAAGTCGTCATCTCCGTGCCCAAATCGTCCAGAATCAGCAGGTCACAGCTCTCACAGCGGGCAATATCGCTCTTGGCGGTATCCTCCTCCCGGCGGAAGCGCGCATCTTCATAGCTGGCCATCAGGCGGCCGGCGTTTTCATACACCACGGAAATGCCCTGTTCCACGGCGGAATAGGCAAGACAGGCAGCCAGAAACGTTTTTCCCGTTCCGGGAGGGCCGAAAAAGAAAAAATGACCCTGCGCGCCGCGCTCTTCCAGAAAGGTGCGGCAGACATGGGAAATATAGCGGATGTTCTCTCTGGGAGAAATACGGGAAGAACCTGAGCGTTCGTCAGAAAAAAGCGAAAGATTGACGTCCTGAAAATACACCGGCTGTATCCCGGTTGCATAGGTCAGCTCGCGGATCTGCTCGTCCCGGTAAATGCTGCGCAGACAGCCGCACATTCCTTCGGCGGTATAGCCGGTGTCGGCACAGAAGGGACACAGGGCTTCCCGGTCGAGATAGGCGGCAGGATATCCGTTTTCCTTTAAAATAGCGGCGCGCTCCTGCCGCAGCGCCTGATTCTGCATTTGCTGTTCCCGGACGCGGTCCCCGGCATTCTCGCCGACCGAGAGTGCGGCGTTGATTGCCCGGATTACAGAGCGGCGCAGCTGCGTATCAATCTCCCGCAGGCGCGGAAGACGCGCTTCCAGTGTCTGCGCGCGGGTGTCCAGCTCCCGCTCATGCGCGGCAACGCGCTGGCTGTATACCTCGGATGCACGCGCTAAAATTTTACCGTCAAAACCCACGTTTCAGTCTCCTTCTTTTCCGTTCTGCCGGAAGTACTGCAGTACACGTTCGTCGTAATCCTCTCCGGGAGCATCCTGGGAAGAATGTGCAGGCTCGGAATTTTGATAGGTCCGTTCGCCTTCTTCCACATCGGTCGGTGTTTTATAGCCTTTTCTGGACCAGTTCAAAAGAATACTGCGCATATAGGGCCAGATCAGCGAGCCTTTCCGGGTCACTGTCAGGTCATAGGCTAAGGCGATGAGCTCCAAAGAGGGATCCAGCTCTACAAAAAGATCAATGTATTTGCGTTCGGTGGGGCTCAACGCGCGGTCGGTAATGCCCAGCATCCGCTGGACGCGCCCTGCCGCACTGCGTTTCCGGTCCCAATCCGCTATCCAACGCTCGGCTTCCTCCACTGTTGTGATGCCCTGCTCATGCCAGCGAAGCGCCTCTGCCTTAATATTGCGGAAGCTGACGGAAACCGGATGTTCCGGCGTGCTTTTGCGTTCCGTTTCGCAGACAACATGATTGATCAGCAGTGCAATGACGTTTGCGGGCAGGCGAAGATAATCATACATCATCATAAGAGCGCTGACTTCATATTGCATCAGCGGATGTCCGACGGCTTTTTCCGCCTGCGCGTAAATAAAGGCAAAATCGCGGTGTTTCATGGCTTCCGCCAGTTCTGCCCGCGTATAGGTTGGCATGCTGTTGATGCGCACCGTGTCAACTTCAGGCGCCTTCTGCGGTTTTTTGTCCGGCTTTTCCTGCCCGGAAGGGGAGTCTGCCGGAGAGTCCGGCTGCCCGTTTTCAATCACGTTCATCGCGGAGAGGAACCGGGAGCGGCTGAAACCAAGCGCACGCATGGCAGATTCCGGGTCAAATTTCTCTCCCTCCTGCATGAGATACAGAAGCACAAGGGCTGCATCCGGATTCCGGGCATCCAGTACACGCGAGACTGCTTTTGCCGATACCGTATAGATGTTTTCACTTTTGAAATCAAAGGCAAAAGCCCCCACAGCGCACCACCCCTGTTTTTTGGTTGCATACGCTGTTATTATAGCATGTCCGGACGAAATGTGTAAACTCCTTTTCCGGAAAAAAACAAACAGGGAAGCCCTGCGGCACAGCAGACGCAGATTGCGCATGGGAAACGGGAAAATGGGGAGAAGAAAGTCAGATTTGCTAAAAATTTTTATATGCAAATGTGAATTTTTATTACAAATGATTACAACAGCTTGAAAACGACTGGTAAGCATGGTATAATTCTACAAAATATCGCTGAAAAGGAAGGGTTTGAATGAAATTAGTATCTAAAGCCACGGGAAAGCTTGGTTTCCGGGCAATTTCGGTGGCGTTGCTTTTCCTGATGATGTGCGCGCTTTTCTCCGGCTGCTATCTGCTGCCGGAAGAGGAAGAAACGCTGGAGCCTCCGACGCTGACCGTCAAGGAAGTGACCTATTCGACCTATACGGTGGAAAAGGGTGATATCGAACGTTGGGAAAGCGGGACCGGATACTTTGCTTCCACCAGAAACGAAACGCTGCTCTTTGGCAAAAGCGGCATTATGAAAAAGCTCTATGTCCGTTCCGGCCAGGAAGTAGAGGAAGGCCAGCTTCTGGCAGAGCTTGACAGCGACGATATCTCCGAAAAGATTGAATACCAGGAGTACGTAGTGGAACGTGCCAGACTCAATTATTATGCGCAGGCCGAGAATGGCTACGGGTATGGCGCGCAGATTGCAAAACTGGACTACGAATACCAGCAGAAACAGCTTGATAAGCTGTATGCTCAGGCGGAAAACAGCGCAATTTATGCACCGATGGACGGTATTGTGACGTATGCGGCCTCTCTGTCTGCGGGCGATTACGTGGATGCAGACCGTGGAATCATCACCGTTTCGGATCCGACGCAGCTGATCATTCTGTATAAGCCGGCCAAAACGGAAGAGATTTATACCGGAATGACGCTGGATATTACGCTGAAGAATGACGAGCAGTCCTATACCGGCACCGTTGTGCAGACACCTGCGGACGTTCCGGCGGGTGCATCGGATGAGGCAAAGGATAATGTTTACATAGAACTGGACACGACACCGGAGTTTGCCTCGATCGGAACCAGCGTCAATATCTCGATCCTGCTGGAAAAGAAGGAGGATGTCATTGCGCTTCCGTCCAAATACCTCTCAAAAGTATCGACCCGCTATTATGTACGTGTTCTGGTCGATGGACTCCCCGAGGAACGTGATGTGACTGTCGGCATTAATAACGGCAGCCTTTACGAGATTACGGGCGGCCTTGAAGTCGGCGAAGAACTTGTGGCGTAAGCGGTAAAACGGACTTTTGAGAAGGGAGGGAAACGCTTTTGTGGACTCTGGTATTCCGGAAAATCATCAATAACAAATGGATGATGCTCTGCCTGCTGTTTGGCTTTGTTGTTGTGGTTGCCATGGTCAGCGCCGTGCCGATGTATTCGGATGCAATCCTGCAGAGAATGCTCGCGAAGGACCTGGAGAGTTTCCAGCGCTCGCGTGCCGTATACACGGGGCTTTACACCGTGGAGGGAACTTATAATTCTTTTTCCCGTGAGGATAATTCCAAGGAAAAAGCTTATTATATGCACAAGACAAAGGTTGAGGATGAACTGATTCCGCAGCTGGACGTTCAGATTGATGCCGGCGTGCATACGATGACGGCTGCCAATATGCAGACAAAGCCCTATCTGCCGGACGAGGATGACGGCTCTATCCGGACAAAGGCCTCCTCGCTGGTCACAATAGAAAATCTTGCGGATCATATCACCATCACGGCTGGCCGCCTCTATGAGCCCGGCCTGACGGATGAGGGATATTACGAAGCTATCGTCACACAGGGGGCCTATGATGAGCTTGCGCTGAATCTGGGCTCCGTATACCGGACGGCGAATGCGACGAACATGGAGGATTATGTGCTGATTAAGGTTGTGGGCGTCTTTACGGTTGACGACGGCACCACACCGTTCTGGTACATTTCAGGCGGTCTCAGCACATACTCCACAAGCTTCCTGTTCGATTATGACACGTTCCGGGAAATGCTGTTTGAAGATTTTGACACCATTTATCTCTCCGGAACGGCATGGCGCTATGCAATTGACTATATGTCTCTTGAAATTTCCGATCTGGATACGCTTGTGCCGACCCTGCAGCAGCATGAAATCGAGTATAGCCGGATGTCCGGACTCAACGGCTACCGCGTGCCGATGCTTGAAACGCTGGTCGATTATTCCCAGCGCGCAGTCGAACTGAAAACAACGCTGTGGGTCATCCTGGTCCCGATTCTCATGATGCTGTGTATGTACATCTTCATGGTTTCGCAGATCATTGTGAAAAATGAAGAGAACGAGATCTCTGTCATGCGCTCCCGCGGCGCCTCCGGCACGCAGATTTTCCTGATTTATATGCTGGAGAGCTTGATTCTGGGCCTGTTTGCATATGCAGTTGGTCCGTTTCTGGGATTTTTCCTCTGCCGGATCCTGGGTTCGGCAAACGGCTTCCTGGAGTTTGTCGGACGTAAGGCCCTGCCGGTCAAAATGGTCAGTGCGGCCTACCTCTATTCGGCCGCAGCCGTTGTGATGTTTCTCATCACAATGCTGATTCCGGCAATCAGCGCTTCGCGGACAACCATCGTTGAACGGAAGCGGAAACGTTCCCGCTTTGCGGATCAGCCGTTCTGGAAGAAATTCTTCCTGGACTTCATTACGCTGGGCGTTTCGATTTACGGCTATTATAACTACAAGAATTACACCGGTATTATCACGGCGACCGGCAAAAGCGCCGTCAATGTGCAGATTGATCCGCTGCTTTTCCTGATTTCAAGCCTGTTTATCATCGGCGCCGGACTTTTGTTCCTGCGAATTTATCCGTACCTGGTGCGCTTTCTGTTCTTCCTGGGACGGCGCCACTGGGGACCGACTATGTATGCGTCGTTTATCCAGGTCGGCCGCTCCAGCGGACGGGAACAGTTTTTGATGATCTTCCTGATTCTCTCGATTGCCGTTGGTATTTTCAGCGCCAATACGGCACGTACGCTGAATCAGAATATCGAATACCGGCTGGACTATGCAATGGGTGCGGATGTTGTGCTGCATCCCTATTGGAATTCGGTTCCGGCAGAAAATCCGGATGGCACGGTGATCGACGGCGAGAATATTTATATCGAACCGGCTTTCTCCAATTATCAGGAAATAGAAGGCGCCGAGGCTGTTGCAAAGGTATATACCTCATCGGATTACCGCGTACAGTCCAGTGAAGTTTCCTCGCTCAGCCGTTCCAATGTCACGGTGATGGGCATCGAACCTGCATCCTTCAGCAAAGTGACCTGGTCCCGCGATGATTTGTTCCATCCTTATCACATCAATAACTATCTGGAACTGCTGGTTGACGCGCCCCGTGCGGCGCTTGTCTCCAATTCGCTGCGCGAACAGCTCAATTTGCAGGTCGGCGATACGATCAAGATCGCAACCGGCTCGCAGTCGCAGACGGAACTGATTGTCTACGGCTTTGTGGATTACTGGCCGAGCATCAATCCGTACAGAACCGGACGTTCGTCTTATGACGGCGAAGCGGTTCGCCGGGATTTCCTGATCTGCAATCTGGATTTCCTGCAGAGCAAATTCACAAAGGAACCCTATGACGTCTGGATCAACAAGGCGGAAGGCGTGACGGACTCGCAGATTTATGAGAATATCTGGTCCCACGCAGAACTGCAGGCCGATGAAGTTGAGTATCTGGATCAGAAGATCATTGAGTCTAAAAACGACCCGCTGCTCCAGGGCTTCAACGGTATGCTGA
>JAHAYX010000024.1 GCA_018384365.1 Clostridiaceae bacterium | reverse complement strand
CCGGCGTTGCTTTCCCCCAAATCACCGGAGGAACTGCGCCGCAGCATGCTGTAAGCGCGCAGATCATATCAACCCCCGTACGTTAAGAAGCGGTGTGACCGGAGTCACGCCGCTTCTTTCTTGTATTTCATTCGTATCGCAGGATACCGGTCAGAATGTGATCGGCGCGGTCAGTTCATCTGCCGACAGGATGGAACCTTCCCGGCTGTTGATGTAATCCAGCAGCTCCGGCAGAGTTTCCGCCGAGACCTGTGTGCTGTGCAGAACAAGCGTCTGCACCAATTCCACCGTAATCAGCGACTCGACCAGACTGTCATACAGGTCCTCCGCACCAGCGGAATCCAGATAATCTTCCGCAATGATGGTGAAATCCCAGCATCGGTAACCGGCATCAGCGAGCGCCCGGAAATAGTCCGCGTCATAGGTCTCATGCAGACTGCCGCCGGGCAGATAACAAGTGCGGCTGACACAGCGCAGTACCCGAAACAGCGCCGTATTTGCTTCGTCATAGGCGGCAGTCAGCGTCTCCGGGCTTTCCGGCAGTCCTCCCCGAGAAGAAACGCCGATCATGTGGCCGTCCACAT
The DNA here is from genome assembly GCA_018384365.1 of Clostridiaceae bacterium. GTDB lineage: Bacteria > Bacillota > Clostridia > Oscillospirales > QAMX01 > Allobutyricicoccus. Next base: position 5,667 of record JAHAYX010000024.1, on the reverse strand, counting down.
AGATGCGCCGTACAAGATCCTCGTTTTCCAGAATTGTCTGCGCATTCAAAAAGAACATGGCCCTTACCCCATATTCCGCCAGGGTATTCAGAATGGTATAGGTGTGCTCATTCAAGTCACCGGCAAACATCAGATAAACCGGTGCAGGCGTCGCGGTTTCCGGATCCGGTTTCTCCGGCAGAGCATTCTGATAGTCAGCCAGGCGGGACTCAAATTCCTTTTCAAAACGGGCCTTGACGGATTCATCCGACGAAGCTGCCGCTGCATCATACAGGCGTACAACCGGCACTTCGTAGTCATAAGAATAGGTAAAACCGAAAAATTCCGCCGTGAAGCGCGCAGGAACATAAATGAAGCCATTATAGACAAGCGCTTTCCGGGAATAGCCATATTCGCGGTCATCATACGTTGTTTCGTTTTTCATATCATAAAAAAGCGTCCGCTCGGAATTGCCCAGAATCAGGATTTCCTCCTTTGCGTTGTATACCGAGCGCAGGCCCAGATAATCCGTAAAAACGGAATATGGGACATACATCGCACTGTTATACATATAGGGCATTGTGTTATAATTCAGCGGCAAAAGTTCGTCGTTTGCAATCGTAAAGATCACCCACTGGCCATTCACAATGGCAGCGTCGGCACTTCCTGCCATCGCAAAAACCGCCAGTATAAGCAGACAGGAGATCAGTTTTCGCAATTTCTTTCGTTTCATCAGAATCCTCCACATATGTGCCCAAACGACGTAAAACCCGACAGGCACAACCCGTTACAGTCAGAATTATAGCATAAAATTTTTTGTTTTACAAAGCTTATTTTTTACAGATGTGTGAAAAACAGCTTGCCTTTTGAGCGCCCATAGATTATAATGATTAAGAATGTATAAGTATAGGAGTTTGTAAAATGATTGAAAAAGTGTACCGGTGCAAAGCCTGTGGCTTCAAATTCAAACTGGCATTGACGCAGCAGGAGCTGGACGCCGGGAATATTCCCTGTCCCGGGTGCGCGGAAACGGCGCTCGAGGAAATTCATGAAGATGTAGGTCTTTCGATCATGAGCCGCGGTGCGGAGTGCAGTGGCAATTGCCAGTGCTGCTCCTCTCATGGGAACTGTGAGAAAGTCGACATAAATAAAGAATAAAAGCGAGGTGGTACGATGGATGGAATTTCGATGGTGACATCCGCAGAAGAGTCCGCTGCGAAGAAGCGGGTCCAGGCACGTGAGGATGCCGAGCGCATTCTTTCCGATGCAAGGCAGCGCGCAAAAGATGCCTCTGCCAGAGCCGGACAGGAGGCGCGGGCCGAGTCAGACCGTCTTCTCGACGCAGCGCGGAAATCTGCGCAGGCTCAGGCTGATGCAATTCTTGAGAATGCAAAAATTGAATGCGCGTCGATAGAACGTTCCGCGGCCGCGCATATGCGCGAAGCCGCAAATCATATCGCGGAAAGGATCGTGGGCAACTGATGTCTATCGTGCAAATGAAACGTTTGCGCGTGATATCTCTTTCCTCTGAAACTGATCTGCTGCTCAGAGACCTGACTTCGCTTGGATGTATTGAGCTGAACGAACCGGTCGGGAACCCTGATTTTTCAGGTCTGGCTCTTCCCTGCGAACCCAATACTCAGGATTTTGCTGAGCGAAAAGCTCTTGTGAAGGCGGCAATTGATGCGCTCGCTCCCTATGGCGCCAAAAAACCGCTTTTCGCCCAGAAGCCGGAGGTAACCGAATCCGAGCTTCTGGATGCCGACTTTTCCCCGCAGTACGGTTACGCAAAACAAACAGCAGATATCACGGCAAGGATTTCCGCGGCAGAAGCGGAAAAAAAGCAGATCCAGCTTGACATCACCTCCCTGCGCCCCTGGGAAGGACTGGATCTTCCACTGGAATACAGGGGCGGAAACAGCTTTGAAGCCGGATTATTCACGATTCCCACCACCACGGAAGCAGAAACAGCCATCGATGCGGTCTCCGCGTCGGATATCGCGGCAGAGGTGCGATTAGCTTCCACGGACCGCGAGCTCCATTACATGGTAGCGCTTGCGCACCGCAGTGCCTCCGAACAGATGTGGGATACGCTGCGTTCCTATGGCGCACTGCGTGTTTATCCGGATTTTAAAGGCACCGCTTCGGAGAATATCGCCGCTTTGAACGCGCGGTACGCCGAATGTGAGACCGAAATTGCTTCCCTGAAGCAGGAACTGACCGAACTGGCCGGGAACTTGCCGGAACTGGAGCGGTATTATGACCGTCTGTCTCTTGACGAAAACCGGGAACAGCTCCGCGCAAACCTGATCGCCACGCAAAACATCACCTTGATGGAGGGTTGGATTCCCGCCGAGGAAGAACCGGCCGCCGCCGCCATTCTGGAGCGGCATGGCTGTGCTTACGAAATGACAGAACCGGAATATGACGAGGATGACGAGTCCACGCAGCCGCCGGTTGTGTTTAAAAACAACAAATTTGTCTCCCGTTTTACCGTCATTACAGAGCTGTACGGAATGCCGAAGTATTCGAGCATCGTGGATCCGAACCCCTTCGTCGCACCGTTTTTCCTGCTCTTCTTCGGTATTATGATGGCCGACGTGGGCTACGGCCTGCTGTTTGCCGTCGCCAGCTTCATCATCCTGAAAAAAGCGAAGCCCACCGGTATGATGGACAATCTTCTCCACCTGGTCATGTACGGCGGCATCTCGATGATCATCTGGGGTGTTCTGCTGGGCTCCTGGTTCGGCGATGTGGTCCAGCAGGTTTCAAAAGCCATTACCGGCACGGCATATGCGATTCCCCCGGTGCTTTTCGACCCCATTTCCAATCCAACCTCCATGCTGGTCATGAGCATGGCCTTCGGCGTGCTGCATATTTTCACCGGTATGGGGCTTTCGGCGTGGAGAAAGATCAAAAAAGGTCACTGGTTTGACGCCGTATGTGACGAAGGCTTCTGGTATCTGGTCCTGACGGGCCTGATTCTGGCGCTGGTCGGCGTTTCCGTGGGACTTTATGTGGCGCTGGCCGGTGTTGTGGGCATCCTCATTTTCGGCGGACGCCACAAACCGACCCTGATCGGAAAAATCACGGGCGGACTTTCCTCGCTCTATGATATTTCCGGTTATTTCTCCGATGTGCTTTCCTATTCCAGACTTCTGGCGCTTGGTCTTACCACCGCAGTCGTCGCAAGCGTTATGAATATCATGGCAACCATCGCAGGTTTCTCCATCCCCGGCATCATCCTCTTTGTAGTCGTTTTCCTGGTCGGACACGCATTCAACCTTGTGATCAACGTCCTCGGTGCTGCGGTCCACGCGCTCCGACTGCAATATGTGGAATTTTTCTCCCGCTTTTACGAATCCGGCGGGCGCAAGTTCAATCCGGCTTACAACAAAACAAAATATGTGAATATCAAACAGTGAATTGGAGGAAACAATTATGTTTTTGACAGATGGTAACTTTCTTGCAGTTTTAGGCGCCGCATGCGCCGTCACGCTGGCGGGCTTCGGTTCCGCAAAGGGCGTCGGCATGGTCGGTGCCGCGGCTTCCGGCGTCACTTCCGAGGATCCCGATAAGTTCTCGCAGTGCCTGATTCTCCAGGCTCTTCCGGCAACCCAGGGCGTTTACGGCCTGCTGATCGGCTTCCTGATCATCATGAAGACCGGCCTTCTCTCCGGCGGTATGCTGGACATCTCCACCTCTGCTGGTTTGCAGTTCCTCTGCGCAGGCCTTATCATGGGTCTGACCGGCCTGGTATCCGCTACTCATCAGGCACGCGTCTGCGTCGGCGGCATCAACTGTATTGCAAAGAAGCCGGAAGCACTCGTAAAATGCGTTGTTTACGGTGTTATGGTTGAAACCTATGCTGTTCTGGCACTGCTGCTCGCCTTCCTGATCAACAACGGCATCACGATCTGACCGGTGGCTGAATATGACAGGCATTGAAAAGATCGTAGCGAAAATCAATGAAGATGCCGAAGCCGATTACCGCCGCGTGATAAGTCAGACGGAGGCAGAGGCGGACACCATTCTGCAGGACGCTGCGGCAGCCGCCAAATCCTCGGCGGCGGAAACGCTCGCTGGCGTGGAGGCGGAGCGCCGTGAAATCGAGCGGCGCGCCGTCAGCATGGCCGGGCTTGAGGTACGCAAAATGCGTCTGGAACTCAAGCAAAAACTCCTGCAGCAGGCATTTGACGAAGCGCTTTCTAAGCTGCTTTCCATGCCGGAGGCGGAATACGAGAAATTCCTGGTTTCCCTTGCATCCCGCGCAGCCGAAAACGGCGCAGAGCTTGTTTTTTCTGCCCAGGACCGTAAAAAATACGGGGAGGCCGTTGTGGCAGGTGTGAACAGTGCGCTGAAATCCCGCGGTGCGGTCGTTTCGCTCTCCGAAAAGACGCGCAATATCCCCGGCGGCGTGATTGTCTGCAACGGACGCGTGGAAGTCAACTGTGCGTTTGATACCCTGCTGGCCGACCAGCGCGAGGAGCTTGCGGCAGAGACTGCAAAGATTCTGTTTTAAGGGGAGGGGTTCAGGTGGCCAAAATTCGTAACGAAGATTTTCTCTTCACCACCGGCCGTATACGCTCCCTTGAGCGCGAGCTTCTGGGCCGCGAACGTATGGAACGCATGATAGACGCAAAAACGGATGAGGATGCTTTGAAAATCCTGTATGACTGCGGCTATCAGGAAGTACTGGCGGCAGAGCCCAGCCTGGAGAAAGCGTTATCGCGCTTCCGCCGCGAGCTCTATGAGTCGCTTGAAACGTATCTCCCCGTTCCCGCCGTTTTGGACGTTTTCCGTTTCAAATACGATTTTCACAATATCAAAACCGCCGTGAAGGCCGCTGCGCGCAATTACGACGCTTCCACGCTCTATATTGACGCCGGCACCGTGCCGGTCAAGGAGCTGCTGCTCTCTGTCCCGGACGGGAAAAACCCGGCAGTTTCCCCGGAAATCAACGAAGCGATTGCCTCCGCCGCCGACACACTGGCGCGCACGGGCGATCCCCAGCTCGTCGATTTCGAGCTTGACCGCGCCATGTTCGCCCTTCAGGCAAAAACGGCTGCCGCGACCGGCAGTGCATTCCTGGCAGGATATGTGAAGCTTTCCGCCGACGCTGCCAATCTGCGTGCCGTTTCTCGTGCACGCCGTATGGGCCGCGGCCGCGATCTGCTGCGTTTCGCCCTCACGGACGAAGGCAGTGTCGCCGCGGAAAAACTGCTGGATATTTCGGAGGATGCGCTGCCCGCGCTTTATACCGGGCCTCTCTCCGCTGCGGCCTCTGCCGCGGCATCCGGCGAGCAGATGTCGTCCGTTGACCGTCTTTGCGACGACGCGCTGGTCGCCTATATCCGCGAGGCCAAAATGGTCACATTCGGCGAACAGCCGGCAGCGGCTTATATCGCAGCACGTGAGTTTGAAATGACACAGATCCGCATCATCATGGCCGGACGTTCCTCCGGACTTTCGCCGGAGGCCATCCGTGAAAGATTAAGGAGTTCCTATGTATAAAATCGGTGCAATCGGAGACAGAGACAGCGTGCTCGGCTTCAGCGCCCTGGGCGTTGAAGTGGCGTTTGCAGACGCTCCGGCCGAGGCTGTACAGGCGCTGCGCCGGTTCGCACACGATGAGTTTGCGGTGATTTACATCACGGAGCAGCTGGCACAGTATATGGAGGCGGGGAT
>JAHAYX010000019.1 GCA_018384365.1 Clostridiaceae bacterium | reverse complement strand
GTGCCGACTGCTGCGAGGATAGCTACGCCGAGAGCGCCGCCTTCAGAGGACTGAACGGTGGTGATCGGTGCGTTGTAAACGTCAGCCTGGATCTTACGCCAGACCTTGCTCTTGCCGCCGCCGCCGGAAGCACGAACTTCGCTTGCGGAGATGCCGAAATCGCGGAGAATCTCGAGGCTGTCACGCAGGGAGAATGCAACGCCTTCGAGGACGGAACGGATGAAGTGTGCGCGCTGATGCTGGAGGTTGATGCCGAAGAAGACACCACGAGCATCTGCGTCACAGTGCGGGGTACGTTCGCCGATCGGATACGGCAGATAGATGAGGCCGTTGGAGCCTGCCTGAATCTTGGCAGCAGCCTGGTCCATCAGGTAGTACGGGTCAACGCCCATGATGTTGGCAACGTCCATTTCCGGACCGCAGAATGCATCGCGGAACCAGTGGAGGGAAGCGCCTGCACCCTGGGTGCAGCCCATCAGGTGCCATGCGCCCGGAACAGCGTGGCAGAAGCTCTGGATAACACCGGACGGATGAACCTTAACGGTATCAGTATGTGCGAAGATGGTTGCGGAGGTGCCGATCATTGCGGAAACGACGCCTTCACGAACAATACCGTTACCAACAGCACCGGCAGCCTGGTCACCGGCGCCGCCGGCGATGGGCGTTCCGGCCTTCAGGCCGGTAAGGGCAGCAGCTTCCGCATTGACAACGGAGCTGATGACCGGGGATTCATAAACGGGGGCCAGCCAGCTCTTATCGACGTCGAGCTTTTCGAGCACTTCATTGCTCCAGCAGCGGTGCGCCACGTCGAGGTAAAGCATACCGGAAGCATCAGATACTTCGGTTGCGAACTCACCGGAGAGTTTATAACGGATGTAGTCCTTCGGCAGAAGGATCTTGTCGATCTTTGCATAGATCTCAGGCTCGTGGTTATACACCCAGCGAACCTTCGGGGCAGTGAAGCCAACAAGTGCCGGGTTAGCGGTCAGCTCAATCAGATGATCAGCGCCGATAATGGAGGTGATTTCCTCGCATTCGGCAACCGTACGCTGGTCGCACCAGAGGATGGCAGGACGGAGAACCTTTCCGTTTTTGTCGAGGAGCACGGAACCGTGCATCTGACCGGAAAGACCAATGCCCTTGATCTCCGACGCGTCGATGCCTGCCGTGACCTGCTTCAGGGTCTCGCAGACAGCGTTCCACCAGAGTTCCGGATCCTGTTCGGCCCAGCCGTTTGCCGGCTGCGACATGGGATACTCGCGAAGGGCGGACGCAATTGTGGTGCCGGCCTCGTCAAACAGCACTGTTTTTGTGCCGGACGTACCGATGTCAATACCAATTAAGTATGCCATATGGGTGCCTCCTATGTTCTTTATGTAAATTAAAAAGTATCACGCAAAATCAGGTGAAAAGCGATTCCAGACGGCAGGCGCGTGCATAAGCTCCGGCAAGATAGTCCTCCGGCGAAATACGCTCCGGGTTCTGCCAGTCCTGCTGGTCAACCTCCAGCGTCAAAGCGCCGCGATAAGCAGTCTTTGGCAGTATCTGCGCAAATGAAAGCCAGTCCACATCGCCGTCGAAGGGAAGGCGGTGCTGATCCCCGCTGCCATCGTTATCATGCAGATGCAGTGCCATCAGCCGGTCCGCATAACGCTCCAGAAGGATATGCCTGCGCCCGTACACAACACGGGAATGACCGATATCATAGCAAAAACCGATTTTTTCGGAATCAATCAGCGGCAGTACTGCGTCCAGATGCGGTGTCCGGTATACGTTTTCCAGTGCCAGGCGGATATCCAGGCGTTCGCAGAGTTCCGCGGCACGCAGCAGCGCGTCAACGCCGCGCTGTGTCGGCTCCGGCGCTGTCTCGCCCTCCGAAATATGCGCCACCAGCACAGGCACATCCTGCGCCGCGCAGTTTCGGATGCCATCCAGAAGAAGTGCTTCAAACGCGCCGCCCGTCCACAATTCGTTGGCTGTGAAATAGGGGAGATGGGCGTTTTCAACCCGCAGCCCAAAAGAACGGGCAAGCTCCGGATGGGAGAGATATTCGCCCGGCTCCCGGTCAAAATCAGCGCCCCACCAGAGCATGACGGACGAAAAACCCGCATCGCGTATCATGGCAAAGCGTTCTTCCATCGGAAGAACATACCCGAACCACGAAAAGATTCCCTTTTCCACAGGCACCTCCGTCTTTTTCGGGCCCAGTCTGAAACGGCCGGCCAGAAAGCCCATTTTTTTGCTCGCAGCCGGCATCTTGCTTTCGCTTTATTATAGCATAAGCCGCAGAATCTGGCAAGGGCAAAATCCACCTGATACTGATATATGGGAAAAATGAAATATCATGCGCAAATTCCAGCAGAATTCGTGCAAATACCAGCAGCAGCCGCATTTTCATATTGAAACCAGGTGATAATTGTGTTATAATACTTTGTTAATAAGACTGCTGAATGAACAGGTATGCAAAGATGCTTTCCGCTTCACCGGGACAGACGTCCGGCCGCGGCGCCATCCTGCGTTTGAATTGTTATTTTGATTATCGGGGAATTGGAGGTACGGATGAAAACGAAGAAAAAGTGGACGTTTTCTGAGAAATATTCGGAAGAAGCCGCTCAGCGCATCGCAGAAGAGACGGGATTGCCGCTTCTGCCCTCACGCGTCCTTTCAGCACGCGGGGTAAAGGACCGCGAAAGCGCTGCGCGCTATCTCAACAAATCCCCAAAAGATCTTTTCGACCCCATGCTGTTGCCGGATATGGCAAAGGCTGTTGATATCATAAAGAATGCACTGAATCGCGGCGAAAAAATTGCCGTGTACGGCGACTATGACGTTGATGGCGTGACCTCCACCTCCATTCTGATCAAATACCTGCGGACACAGGACGCCGACTGCACGTATTACATACCGGACCGGCTGAACGAAGGCTATGGGCTGAGCGAATGTGCCATCCAGAAGCTGGCGGAACAGGGCGTCCGCCTGATCATTACCGTTGATACCGGCATCACCGCCGTTGAGGAAGTGCGTTATGCGCATGAACTCGGGCTTCGTATTGTCGTAACCGACCACCACGAGTGTAAGGACGCCATTCCGGCTGCCGACGCCGTTGTGAATCCAAAGCGCCCCGACAGCGGCTATCCGTTCAAGGATCTCGCGGGCGTCGGTGTCGCGTTCAAGCTGATCTGCGCCCTTGCCGGGCCTGACAAATTCGATGAAATTCTCTGCGATTATTCTCCGCTGACTGCGCTGGGCACCGTAGCGGATCTGATGCCTCTTGTTTCCGAAAACCGTGCCATTGCCTCCTTCGGCATGAAAATGCTGGAGGCAGACCTTTCGCCCGGATATATTGCGCTGGCCCGGCATTGCGAGCTGGATGAACATAAGCGAACCAGCGCCATTTCCATCAGTTATGTCATTGCGCCGCGCATCAACGCTGCGGGCAGATTCGGCTGTGCCGAAAAATCCGTCGAGCTTTTCCTGACGGATGATCCGGTCCGTGCGGATATTCTGGCCGGTGAGCTCTGTGCCTTAAACCGCCAGCGCCAGGCCATGGAAAATGACATCCGTGACGAGGCCATGGAAAAGATTGCACGCGAGTGCGACATTGAAAACGACCGCGCCATTGTCCTGTGGAACGAAAACTGGCACCACGGCATCATCGGCGTCGTAACCTCAAAGCTCGCGGACTCGCTGGGAAAGCCCGTCATCCTGCTCTGCGTGGAGGGGGATGAGGCGCGCGGCTCCGGCAGAAGCGTGGAGGGTTTTAACCTGTTTGCGGCGCTCCAGGCAAACGCAGAATATCTGCTGAAATTCGGCGGACATGAGTTAGCCTCCGGCCTGACCCTGAAAACCGAAAATCTGGAGGCTTTCCGCACCGCATTTTTGGCGTATGCCAAGCGCGAACTGAAACCGGAAGCCTGTATTCCCACTGTCAACGTCGATTGCGAAGCCCGGCCGGAGGATTTTTCTCTGGACTCGGTGGAATCGCTTTCCGTATTGGAACCTTTCGGCATGGCAAACCCACAGCCGCTCTTCTGTCTGCGGGATCTGCGGGTCGTATGTGTTTCGCCGATCGGCAACGACCGTCACACACGGCTGATTCTGGCAGCCGGGCCCCTGCGCTTTGACGCCGTGCATTTCGGGGCCTGCGCCGGAGATGCGCCGTATGTAAAGGGCAGTGCCGTGGATATTCTTTTCTGTGCGGATATCAATATGTTCCGCGGGAAAAGCGTCCAGTTCGTCATCCGCGACATCCGGCTGACGGAGACGGCCCGCCAATGCAACGAACAGGACATTGCAATCTATCAGACCTTCTGCGCAGGCGGCACCATCACGCCGCGCCAGGCAAACCATATCGTTCCCTGCCGCAACGAGCAGATCGCCGTCTGGCGCTACATTTCCGCAAACAGTATCGACGGCAAATTCCGGTGCCCGCCGGAGGACGCCGCACTACGTATCCGTTCGGAGCGCGGACTGCCGTTGAACGCCGGAAAGCTTCTTGTCTGCTGTGCGGTTTTTGCAGAATTTGACCTGATGGAATTTTCCTATGACGGTGAAATCATGAAGGTGCAGCTTCCGCAAAAATGCCTGAAGAAAGACATTTCCGGATCCCGGATTATGGCACGGCTGCGTGAGGCCGCAACGCTGCAATAATATTTTTCCATCAAAAAAACAGCCTGAAGAGGCGGAACAAAAAACGGCCTGGCCTTCTGCTGCCGCCGTTTTTTCTGTACCAGGGCAAAGTGCTTTCCCGGAGGAATTTATGAAAGAGCGCATTGAAGCAATTATCAAAAAAATCAATTGTTCCGAAACGGACGCCGCACGCATCCGCGACGCGTTCGACACGGCGGACGCCGCGCATGAACACCAGCTCCGTTCCAGCGGGGAACCCTATATCATCCATCCGCTTGCAGTCGCGGAAATTCTGGCCGATCTCGGTCTGGATCCCGACACCATCATTGCCGCGCTTTTGCATGACGCAATCGAGGACACCAATACAACCTATGCCCAAATCAAGCAGAAATTCGGCGTGTCCGTTGCGGATATGGTCGAAGGCGTGACAAAGCTGACGCGCATGACCTATGAAACTGCGGAGGAAGTGGAAATTGAGAACCTTCGCAAAATGTTCATCGCCATGGCACGCGATATCCGGGTTATCATCATCAAGCTGGTGGACCGCCTGCACAATATGCGCACGCTGATGTACCGGCCTCCCGAGAAACAGCGCAAGAAAGCGCTGGAAACCATGCAGATTTATGCGCCGATCGCACACCGCCTTGGTATGAACAGCATTAAAGTGGAACTGGAAGACCTGGCGATCAAATATCTGGACCCGGTCGGCTATAAGGAAATCGTTGATTACCTGGAAAAAAACAATAAAGAGGGCAAATCCATGCTCGACACCATCATGACGCGCATGAAGGAGCGTCTGAAGGAGCATGGCATCAACGCCTATGTGGAAGGCCGTATCAAGCACATTTACGGGATCTACCGCAAGGTTTACATGATGAACCGCGATATCGCACAGGTATACGATATCTATGCCATGCGTGTCATCGTGGATACGATTCCGCAGTGCTATAATGTTCTGGGCATTGTGCATGAGCTTTACCATCCCATGCCCGGCCGGTTCAAGGACTATATCTATACACCGAAACCCAACATGTATCAGAGCCTGCACACCACGGTCATCGGCCGGGGCGGACAGCCCTTTGAAGTCCAGATCCGCACCTGGGACATGCACAACACGGCGGAATACGGTATTGCCGCGCACTGGAAATACAAGGATAATATCACGAAAAAGGGCGACGAGGAGATTTTCGCCTGGGTGCGCCGCTTTATTGAAAATCAGCAGGATAATGACTCCGAGGAGTTTTTCACAGACCTGCGTGTGGAGCTTTTCGCGGACGAAGTATTCGTTTTCACCCCGAAGGGGGACGTGATCAACCTTCCGGCCGATGCGACGCCCATCGACTTTGCCTATGCCATTCACTCGGCAGTCGGCAACCGCATGGTCGGCGCAAAAGTGAACGGAAAAATTGTGCCGCTTGACAGCAAACTGTCAAACGGCGATATCGTAGAAATTCTGACGTCCAACGCGGCGCGCGGGCCGAGCCGCGACTGGCTTTCCATCGTTAAAACCGGCGAGGCGCGCAATAAAATCAAGCAGTGGTTTAAGAAAGAACGCCGGGAAGAAAACATTCAGCTTGGCCGCGCGGAGTTTGAGGCCGAGCTTCGCCGGAATCTGCTCGTCAAGGTATTCGAGGACGAGGATTTCCGCGCCATGATCCTGAAAAAGCTGGACTTTCAGAACATGGAGGATCTCTATGCTGCCATGGGCTACGGCGGCATCACCGTCCGCAAGGTCATCAGCCGCATCACCGACGAACATAACCGTATGGAAAAGCAGGCGCGCGGTATTTCCCGCCCCCTGCGCGAGACAAAGCCGACCTCCGGCGTCATTGTCGAGGGGATCGACAACTGCCTTGTCAAATTTGCGCGCTGCTGCACGCCGATTCCCGGCGATGATATCATCGGTTTCATTACAAAGGGCTATGGCGTCAGTATCCACCGCCGCGATTGTCCCAATATTGTCGGAATGCTCTCCGATCCTTCGTCGCAGGAGCGCATGATCCGCGTGACCTGGGCCTCAACGCCCACGGAGCTCTATCAGACTGCTCTGCAGGTCACCGGTGTAAACCGCATCGGCCTGTTGGCAGACGTGGCAACCGCCATCAGCGATATGAATATTCAAATGTCCTCCGTTTCCGCGCGTGCGGAAAGCGGCAATAATACCATCATTGATCTGGTCGTCAACCTGCGCAGTGCAGAACAGTTGGGATCCGTTATGCTCCGCTTAAAACGCATTCAGGGTGTATCGGATGTTACGCGCGTCGTGCGCTGAACAGGCGGCTTTGAACTTACACAAGGGGTAAAGACATGGTTGCAGTTATTCAAAGAGTCACCCGCGCTTCCGTGGAAGTGGAGGGGGAAATTGCAGGTAAAATCGACCGCGGTTTTCTGGTACTGCTCGGTGTTGCAAAGGGTGACACCCGGGTAGAAGCCGATTTATTGGCAGATAAAATCTGCGGTCTGCGGATTTTCACCGATGAAAACGATAAAATGAATCTGGCGCTTGGCGATGTCGGCGGTTCCATCCTGGCAATCTCCAACTTCACGCTGCTGGCCGATGCCTCACACGGCCGGCGCCCGAACTTTATGAACGCGCAGCTGCCGCAGCAGGCAGATGAACTGTACCGGCATTTCGTACGACGGTGCAGAATCAACGGAATCCCCACGGAAACCGGCGTTTTTGGCGCGGTTATGCAGGTTTCCATCGAAAACAACGGACCGGTCACCATCATTCTCGATACCGATCGCCTGAAGAAGAAGGTGTAATATGCTTGTTGAAACCATGGTCGTCGGCTTTGTGCAGACGAATTGTTATCTGGCCTGGAATGAAGCCACCAAAGAGGGCTTTCTCGTCGATCCCGGCGACAATGCGCCGCTGATTCTGGATACCGTCCGGCGGCTTGGCGTACAGGTGAAACTGATCTTCCTGACACACAGCCATTTCGACCATATCATGGCGCTGGCTGAAGTGGCTGCCGCAACCGGAGCCAAAGTCGCCATCCACGAGAGTGAGGCTGCCGAAATCGCCGCCCCCAGCCCCGCCACCCTCCGTGCGCTCGGTCTTCCGGCGCTGCAAATCAAGCCGGCGCCGGCCGACATTCTCTTAAAAGAGGGGGACACGCTTCCCTGCGCCGGGGAAACACTGAAAATCCTGCATACACCGGGCCATACGACAGGCTCTGTCTGTATTGATACAGGAAAGCTGCTGTTCTCCGGAGACACGCTTTTTGAAGACGACTGCGGCCGCTGCGATCTTCCGGGCGGAGACTATTCTGTCATGCTTTCCTCGCTGCGGCGCCTTGCGGCGCTGCCCGGGGACCGTGTCGTTTATCCGGGGCACAGCGTTTCCACGACTCTTGCACGCGAACGCCAGGTAAACGGCGATATGCTGCGTGCTCTGCGCAGTGCACAATGAAGATCACCGTCCGGGGCAGCACTGCCCTTTACACAGTAGAACAGCTCTGCCAGATGCTGCTGCCTTCCCTGGAAGGAAACTGCATCTGCCGTGTATCACGAAGCGGCGGAATGGTATATGCCGCCTGCCGCATGGAAACTGCCACCGGCAGTACCTCCGCGTCTTCCCGTCACAAATTGACACAGGACGAACATACAAACGTGAATCTGGAGCGGCGGACACTTGCACGGGCAGTGTATCGCGCCGCGCTTGTGCATCTGGGAAAAGAACCCGCGTGGGGGATGCTGTCCGGCGTCCGTCCGGCCAAGCTTGTCCGCGCTCATTTGGAACGCGGCGGCACGCAGCAGGGCGCCACGACCTTTCTGGAGCGGGAGTATTTTGTTTCGCCCCAAAAATCCGCGCTTTGTGCAAAAGCCGGAAAAATTGCAGCGGAGGTGCATAAATCCCTGCAAAAAGGCGATTTTTCGCTGTATGCACACATTCCGTTTTGTCCCTCTCGCTGCACATATTGTTCCTTTATCAGCGCCGCCGGGGACGCTTTCCGGCGCTGGGGCGGCGACTATTTCCGGTGCCTGCTGGAAGAACTGGCCATGCTGGGACGTTTCCGCGAGGAACACGCCATGCGGGCACGCAGCGTCTATATCGGCGGCGGAACACCGGCAGTTTACGCTCCGGCGGAGCTTCTCCGGCTGTGCAAGGCCATACAGGACGCCTGCGGTAAAACGCCGGAGGAATTCACCGTGGAAGCCGGCCGTCCGGATGCCATTACGGCAGAAAAGCTGGCCGCACTGCGGTCCGGCGGGGTCACACGCGTCTGTGTGAATCCACAGACCATGAATGATCAAACGCTCCGCCTGATCGGCCGGGCACACACCGCGGAAGATACATTTCGCGCGTTCCATCTGGCGCGGGAGGCTGGGTTTCGGGAGATCAACTGCGACCTCATCGCCGGGCTTCCTGGCGAGGATGCCGCTGATTTCCACCGCAGCCTTAACCGGGTTCTTTCGCTCGATCCGGAGAATATCACCGTTCATACGCTGGCCCGCAAGCGGGGGAGTACCTTCCATGAGCTGCAGGAGGAATCCACGCCGCCGGAAGTGATTACAGAAATGCTGGCCGATGCCGAGTCGCTTCTCACGGCGGCGGGCTACAGTCCGTATTATCTTTACCGACAGAAGTACACAGGCGGCGGCTTTGAAAACATCGGTTGGGCTAAACCGGGACACATCTGTCTCTATAACGTCTCCATGATGGAGGAAATCGGGGATATTTTTTCCGCGGGAGCCGGGGCTGTTACAAAATTGACCTCAGGACAGTTTACGCGCTTCACAAATCCCAAATACCCGGCTGAATACATCGCATCCACAGACCGACTGGAGGTACGCAGCCGCGAGCTTTGCGCATATTATCAGGATTGCTCCGTTTTCTGAAAGGCGGTGAGCTCTTTTGAGGCTCATACGAGATAACTGCTCGGTGCAGTGAACGCTCTGATAACAGGCTGCATCGAGTAATTCCCATGTTATCAGGCTGCTGCACCGTTTTTTCAAATAACATTTGAAAAAAGGAGTGGTTTTGAATGAATTGGGAACAACAAATTGCACAGTGGTACACGGAAGAACGCGCCGCTGTGATCAAAGGCTGGGATTTTTCGCATATCCACGGCCGATATGAAGAAGAGGAAGACCTTCCCTGGCGTTATGAGGATGCGGTGCGCTCGCACCTTTTCCCAGAAGCGGAACTTTTGGACATCGATACCGGCGGGGGAGAATTTCTCCTCTCTCTTGGACACCCCCATGAGCGAACCAGTGCGACCGAGGGGTATCCGCCCAATGCCGCACTTTGCAGGGACCGGCTGCTGCCGCTCGGCATACACTTCCGCGAGGCGTCTGATACTGCCAATCTGCCGTTTTCATCCGGTTCTTTTGATTTGATCCTCAACCGTCACGGGGACTATTCGCCGCAGGAGCTTTTCCGGCTTTTGAAACCCGGAGGAATTTTCATCACGGAGCAGGTGGGGGAATGGAACGACCGGGAGCTTGTCGAACTGCTGCTGCCCGGTACGCCAAGGCCGTTTCTCGGGTGGAACCTGACAAACGCCGTACAATCGCTGCAAAAAAGCGGATTTACCGTACATCGTCAGGAAGAAGCCTTCCGGCCAATCCGGTTTTACGATGTTGGCGCGCTGGTCTGGTTCGCGAGGATTATTGAATGGGAGTTCCCCGGATTTTCTGTTGAAAAGTGCCTTCCTGCGCTGCTTCAGGCACAGGAACAGATAGAAAAAACCGGCGTTTTGGAGGGGTGGATTCACCGGTTCCTGATCGTGGCCGAAAAGCCGCACATTCCTCCTGCACGGGGACAATCCACAAACGCATAGCATGAGTCCGGACAGGATATCATAGTATTATCTATCCCGGCCGCACAGCATGGACATCAAAAGAAGGAGTATCCATGAGACATTTTCATATCGAATACCGCAATTACCTGGAATTATCCCGGATCAATCAGCTGGCCGTCCAGGATCCGGAGGGGTTTGTCCGGCACTGTGAAGAGAGCTACCGCAGCCGCATTGCCGAAGCGGCCGACACGGTCGTTTCGCGTATCGGCATATCCCGTGTTGTCATGCTGGCAGGTCCGTCCTCTTCCGGAAAGACCACCACGGCTCATCGTCTGACAGACGAACTGAAAAAGCGCGGCGTCCACGCGGAAACCATCAGTATGGACGACTATTTTCTGACCGTGGACCGCACGGATTCGTCCATTGATTACGAAGCGCCGGAACGCATGGATATTGAACTTTTGCGCACCCACATTGCCATGCTTGACGCAGGCGCGCAGATTGAAGTCCCGCAATTTGATTTCACAACCGGCATCCAGTCGCATTCCTCCAGAACGCTTGCGCTGGGAAATGGTGACGTTGCCATTTTCGAGGGGATCCACGCGCTTTCCGATCTCTTCTGCTCTGTCGGTGATCCCACCGGCATCTATATCAGCGCCCGCATGCGCGTGACAAAGGACGGCGCCGTTTTCATGCCGCCGGAATGGCTTCGCTTTGTGCGGCGCAGTGTGCGCGACGAACTTTTCCGTGATTCCAGTTTTTCAAGAACCCTGGGCCTTTGGAAAAACGTCCGCAGGGGTGAGAAAAGATACATTCTCCCTTCCAAGGAAAACGCACATGTGCAGATTGATACATCGCTTTCGTATGAGCCCTGCCTGTTCGCGCAGTTTGCAGTCAACGAACTGGCCGCACTGCCGACGGAGGAGCTGCGCGACCGGGAACTTGCAGGCATAGCGGAAGCGCTTTCTGCCTTTGCGTCCATTTCGCCTGCCCTGGTGCCGGAGGATTCCCTGATGCGGGAGTTTATCGGTGATGCCGGACTGTGATTTGTTCATTGAAGTTTAACTTTCCGCTGTATTGCTATTGTTTTTCACTTGGTATATAATGAAGTTGTCACAGGTACAGGAATGTGCCGGAAAACCGTTTCCAACCTGCGTGTTTCCGACTGATTTTTCATAAAGGAGTGTGTGAATATATGGATGCCAAAGTACGCGAAATTCTGATGAAGGTAAAAGAATCCGCTGTCGATGCCGGCAGAAGCGCCGGTAAGGTCGCAACCGATCTTGTGAACCAGGCAAAGCTGAATCTGCGCATCGTGGAACTCAATTCCGAAATCGAAAGTGCTTACAAGAATCTGGGCAAAATGCTGTATGCCGTACATAACGGCATAGAAATTCCGGCTGATTCCATTGATGAAACACTGATGGAAATTGATGCAAAGAAGGCGGAGATCGACGATATCCGTGATTCCCTGCAAAAAGCAAAGGCCGGCCTTGTTTGCCCGGCCTGCGGAAAATATGTCGGAAAAAAAGCGGCATATTGTTCTTCCTGCGGTGCCAAGATCGATCGCGAATGCGAATGCTGCTGCGAAGATGACACAGAAATTTCCGTTCCTGCCGCCGATGGCTGCTGTGATGGCGATGCCTTTGAAGAGCCGGAGGGCTGCACCTGCGAGCAGAATGAAGCCGCACCGTGCTGTGAGGAAACACCGGCTGGGGAACCTTGTTGTGAGGAACCCTGCTGTGCGCCTGTAGAAGAGGAAAAAAGCGAAGAAAACGCATAATCTTCTGAATGCAATTTTAGGGGGATGAATAATCCCCCTATCTTTTTCATATTTTGAAGCACCGGAGTTATATATGGACGTACTTTTTAAAGATATTACCATTGTTACCATGAACCCTCTCGAGCCCGTGCTGGAGCACGCATACCTGGGGGTTACGGGCGATAAAATCACCTATGTTGATACGAAGGCGCCGGAAGAAGAGGCCCGGAAAACCATCTGCGGAAAAGAGAAAGTGCTGATTCCCGGGCTTGTAAACGCACATACCCATATTGCCATGACGGCCTTGCGCGGCTATGCCGATGATCAAACCCTGACATCCTGGCTGTTTGACAGCATCATTCCCGCGGAATCCCGCCTGACCGACGAAATCGTCTATCGTTGCGCGCGTCTGGGCATTCTGGAGGCCATTGCCTCCGGCACAACCGCAATCTGCGATATGTATTTTTCCGCCCCGGAGATTGCCCGCGCCGCAAGCGAACTGGGTATCCGGGCACACGTCGGCAACGTGCCTCTGGAGACAGGGGAGGGCTTCAATCTGGAGGACGGTTCCATATCTGAAACCTATGAACTGCTCCGTTCCTTCTCAGAGGATCCGCTGATCACCGTTTTCACGGGCGTTCATGCCGTGCATAACTCCAATCCCTCTGTCTGGGCCTGGGTAAACAACATGGCGGATACCTATCAGCTGCCATTCTCCATGCACATGGCCGAAACTGCGGAGGATGTGGAATCTTCTCTCCGTAAATTCGGAAAAACGCCAGCTGCCGCACTGGCGGAAGCCGGACTTTTCCGCTATCCTGCCGTTGCCGCGCACTGCGTGCATCTGACAGACGAGGACATTGCTATTATGAAGGAATATGGCGTCACAGCCGCAAGCTGTCCCGTCAGCAACCTGAAGCTTGCCTCCGGTGTTGCGCCGCTTTACAAGCTGAAGGAGGCGGGCGTCAATATTGCATTGGGAACGGACGGCGTCGCCTCCAATAATAACCTGGATATGTTCGAGGAAATGAAGCTCTCTGTGCTGCTTCAAAAGAATCTGACCGGAAATGCCGCTGCGCTTTCCGCTTACGACGCGCTTTACTTTGCCACAGTCGGCGGCAGTGTCGCACTGGGGCACGGCGATACCTGCGGACGCCTGCTGCCGGGACTGGACGCGGATATCGTTATGCTGGATTTCACCGCGCCGCACCTGCATCCCTGCTACAACGTGATATCGAACGTCGTATATGCCGCACACGGCTCTGATGTCGAGCTGACCATGGTGCGTGGCCGTATCTTGTATGAGAACCGCCAGTTTGTCCGGGCAGACCTGCAGAAGGAAATTGCTGAGGCAGAGGCACTTGCCGTGCCTGTTATTCGCGGCTGACCGTGCCGGTTTCCGGGAGGAACCCAATTGAGAAAAATCAGAACCCAATCACGAAAGCAGAGCTTCCTGGAGGGCGCTCTGATCCTGATGCTCGCCAATATACTCATCAAGCTGATTGGTGCCATCTTCAAAATTCCGCTGAAAAATCTGATCGGCGGAGATGGGATGGGCATCTATAATACGGCCTATACGCCATATGCCTTTCTTCTGACCATCGCAACAGCTGGAATTCCCGTTGCCGTCAGCCGTATGGTGGCAGAAGCAAATGCGCTCGGCAGAACCAGCGAAATCAAGCGGATTTTCCGCGTTTCGCTGATCACATCCGCCGTTGTGGGCGCCGCGCTGAGCGTGCTCATGTTTGCCTTTGCGAAGCCCTTTGTAGAATCCATTCCAAACACGCGTGCGCTGTATTCCGTCATGATGTTCGCCCCCGCGCTGTTTTTCGGTGCGGTTGTCTCCGCTTACCGTGGGTATTACCAGGGTATGTCAAACATGGTTCCCACGGCAATCTCGCAGGTAATCGAGGCGGTTTCCCGCCTGATTTTCGGATATGCGTTTGCGCTGATTGCCATTCGGCTGGGTTACAGCGTGGAAATTGCGGCGGCCGCCACCATTCTCGGCGTTGTGGTATCCACCGCTGCCGGAATGGCATATATGCTGATACGCGAAGCAATCACGCGAACCATCCAAAAGCTCCCGCCCAGCAACGCCAAGCCAACCCGGGAAATCGGACGGCAGCTTCGGAATATTGCCATTCCTATTACGTTTGCCTCCGGCATCATGTCGCTGACGAACTTCATTGATATGTATGTCATCCAGAACCGCCTGCAAACAATCGGCTACACCGAGCAGGGGGCCAGCACGCTCTACGGCATTTATGAAACCATGTGCGTTTCCATGATGAATCTGCCGCAGACGCTGATTGCGGCGGTAACGGTCAGCTTAATCCCCATGATTGCCGCGTCAGTGGCCCAGGCAAACGAACACCGGGCACGCAGAACGGTGGAAAGCTCGCTCCGTTTGGTCTCTCTGATGGCTTTTCCCTGCGCCGTCGGACTTTTTTCGCTGACAGAGCCGATCCTCTCACTTCTGTTCAGTGAGGACGTTGCCGTCGCAGCTCCGCTTCTAAAGACGCTGACACTTGGGACTGTCTTTATCTCGTTTGTTTCCATCACAAACGCCATTTTACAGGCAATGGGCCGGGAACGTGTTGCACTTTACAGTATGTTGGTCGGTTCCGTCATCAAATTGGCCGTCAATTATTACCTGATTGGCCTGCCATCCGTCGGAATTGCCGGCGCGCCGATCGGAACCGTCCTCTGCTATGCGGTAATCATGGTGATCAATTTTGTCATCATCATCCGCAGTCCGCAGGTTGCCCCGCGCAAGTGGGGAAGCATTCTCAAGCCTGCGCTCGCCGCCGCCGTGATGGGCGTGTTCCTCTTCCTGCTTTATCCGTGGCTTTCCTCTGCCATCGGCGTAACGCTTGCCACGCTTGGCATGATCTGCGCCGGTGCGGCAATCTATGTCATAACGCTGATTGCTGTCCGCGGATTTTACCGCGAGGATATCGTGATGCTCCCAAAAGGGGAAAAAATAGCCAATACCCTAAAACTTCCGAAAGAAATTTGATTTTACCACTTGCATAAATGCTTAATTTGTGGTAATTTTAAGTTGGGAACAGTTTCAGGCTGTATTGGCATTGGTGAGATGGCTTTTGCTTGACATCGTTCAGCTTCTTGAAACCGCTTTGGTTTGTATGTGTGCGCACATCAGATCCGTGTACTCTTGAAAAAACTCGAAAGGATGCAAAAGTATGAACAGAAGCGAAATGATCGATATCCTTGCTGAAAAAGTCGGATTTTCCCGCAAAGATATTGAGCGCATATTGAACGAAATGAACAATATCACCGTCGAAACGCTTGCGAAAGGCGAAAAGGTCGCTTTTTCCGGTTTCGGCAGTTTTGAAGTACGTTCACGCGCTGCACACACCGGGCGCGATCCGCGTACCGGCGAACAAATTGATGTGGCGGAAACGCGAACCGTTGCTTTCCGTCCCGGTAAAGTGCTGAAGTCAGCCATTACGAAGTAAAAAATGCGTCTGGATAAATATTTGAAGGTTTCCCGCCTGATCAAGCGCCGCACTGTGGCAAACGATGCCTGCGACAATGAGCACGTTGTAGTAAACGGCCGTCAGGCAAAGGCTTCCTATCAGGTGAAGCCGGGGGACGTGATTGAAATCGGCTATGGCAACCGCCGCCTGAAGGTCGAAGTCACTGCCATTGACGAACACGCCAATAAGGCAGAGGCATCCGCCATGTACCGCGAAATTCCGGAATAAACCTCTGACGTTCTCTCATATACTGCAGTATCACAAGGTAAAAGGGGTGCTGCATATGCCGGCTGAGGAAACCAGGGGAATGATCCCACACAATATCATCATGCAAAACCGCGCCAAACTCTCCGTTTCCGGTGTGGAGGACGTAGAAAATTTCGACGACCGCGAAATCGTCATGTATACGTCGCGCGGAAAACTGACTGTGCACGGCACACAGTTGCATATTGCGCGGCTTTCCGTTGAGGAAGGCGACCTGACTATTGAGGGCACGATTGATACGCTTGCGTATTCCGCAGAAATGCGGGGACACGGCGGATTCCTTTCCAAGCTCTTTGGATGAAGATACCGATTGACGTACCGATGACCGAACAATGCGTGCAGTTTCTGCTTGCGCTGTTAACGGGCATGGCGCTTGGTATGCTCTATGTCCTGCTGCGTTCTTTTGGCAGACGTGCAGCGGCATTTCTGTGGGATCTCCTGTTTGTTATCCTGTCTTTAACGATTGGCACCACATTTTTTCTGACAATCTGTCAAGGTTACCCGCGAGCTTTTCATCTTTTGGGCTTTGCATTGGGCGCCGCATGGATCTTTTTACTGCTCGGACGCGTAAAACGCGCGCGCAGGACTCAAAGGAGCAAGCATGAAAAAGAAAAAATCTCATCTCATACTTAAAACATTTTTGCTGATTTTCGCTGTTTATGCGCTGTTTAATTTTTTCAGCCTCCGTTCTCAGATTTCAAAGAAGCTGGATGAAATCGACGCAATGAAAGAACAGATTTATGAACAGCAGGTTATCAATCAACAGCTTCGTGAATCAGCCGGAACCGAGCTGACCGAGGCCGAGATTGCTGACATAGCCCGCCAGAAGCTTGGATACGCTCTGCCAGGCGAGCGCGTTTTTATTGATATCACGGGCAAATAAATACGGGCAAAAGCCCAATACATAGGAGGATAGCCTTACATATGGCCATCGACGTGGGGACTGTTGCAGAAGGAAAAGTCACGGGGATTACGCGCTACGGCGCATTCGTTACGCTTGCCGATAATACGGTGGGCATGGTGCACATTTCTGAAATTTCATATCAGTATGTCAATGATATTCATGATGTTTTGGAAATTGGCCAGCAAGTGAAGGTTAAAGTTGTAAACGTCGATGAAAATGGACGCGTCAGTTTTTCCATTAAGAAAGCGACTCCGCCGCCTCCTCGTCCGGCAAAGCCTGCCGCACAGCCTGTTATGCGCAAAGCACCGGCTAAGCCGCAGCCGGAGGAAATGACTTTTGAAGATAAACTGAAGGAATTCATGCAGTCGAGCGACAGCCGTATCTCCGATCTGAAGCACTATAACGACCGGAAAACCGGTTCGCGCCGCGGCAGACGATGAAAAGCAAACTCTTTTGATATTTCGGGCCTCCTTCCGGGAGAAGGAGGCCATTTTTTCATACGAAATTTGCAAAGCAGACAGAATCTGCGCATTTGTGCAGCCAATCTGGAGGTCTTATGGTCATTATCAACGCACGGGTATATACGATGGAGGGGGAGCCCATCCCCAGTGGATTTGTCAAAACGGAGCATGGCGTAGTTACGCAGATCGGCGCTATGTCCGACTATACGCCGGACACCGGCGATGTGATAGACGCATCCGGTTCCTATCTCCTGCCGGGCCTGATCGACGCGCACACGCACATCGGAATCTGGGAGGAAACGCTTGGCATGGAGGGAGACGATACCAACGAAGGTTCCGACCCTGCCACCCCGCAGCTGCGCGCGATTGATGCCATCAATACCCGTGATCCGGCTTTCCAAACGGCGCTGGAAGCCGGCGTTACGACTGTTGTAACCGGTCCCGGCAGTGGAAATCCGATCGGCGGGCAGTTTGCAGCCATCAAAACTGGCGGCAGTGCCTGGCTGGATGACCGTATTCTGGCGGCGCCGGCAGCCATGAAATTTGCACTCGGCGAAAACCCCAAGCATGAATACGGCGATCACGATGACGCACCTATGACACGTATGGCGACCGCCGCCATCATCCGGGAGAATCTCTCCAAAGCGCTGGAATATCAGGATAAGCTTCAGCGCGCCGAAGAGGACGAAGATTGCGATCCGCCGGATTTTGATATGAAATGCGAGGCGCTCCTGCCTGTAATCAACGGCGAATTGCCCGCGCATTTTCACGCGCACCGTGCGGACGACATTGCAACGGCAGTCCGGATTGCGCAGGAATATCATCTGCGTTTTGCAATTGTCCATGCAACGGAAGCCGCCTTCATCCGGGAACCGCTTTCCCGTTTGGGCGATCCATTCCTGGGGCTCATCACAGGTCCATTACTGGGAACGCGCTCGAAGCCGGAGCTTTCCAACCTTTCCTTCGCGTCTCCCGGGAAACTGCGTGAATGCGGCATCACAACAGCGCTGTGTACCGACCATCAGGTGATCCCCGAAAACTATCTGATGCTTTGTGCCGCGCTCGCCTGCAAAAACGGTATGAAGGAGCAGGACGCACTCGCTGCCATCACAATTTCCGCAGCGCGTACCGCCGGACTGGAACAGCGTGTCGGCTCCCTTGCGCCCGGCAAGGATGCGGACTTTGTTCTCTATGACCGCCACCCGTTTGATCTGTTCTCCAGAGTGCAATTGGTTGCAATTGACGGAAAAATTGTTTTCAAATCCTGAATTTCTCACGCCGGAGGCACAGTCAGCCGTGCCTCCGGCGTTTTTTCGTTAACATTGCCGCCTGCAAGCCAGTTTCTGCAAAAGTTTCCGCGGAATTTGCCATATTTGTCATTCTCCCCGCATAGATTGGAGTTACGGGAATCAACATCCAATGCTGCTGTGATGGGGGTGGCGAGGTGATACGGTCCAGACGGCTGCCGCGGCTGGCCTACCGGGTAAGAAACCGGCGGAATATTTATCTGTTTCGGTTCCTGATCCTGCTTCTGAGTATTTTGTTTGCCTTTTTCCTTCTGGATGCCAAGCTGCGTCCTGTCATACGGGATTATTCCTATTCCCGCGCGGTATATTTGGCAACCAGCACCATCAACGACGCCGTAAATGAGGAAATCGCCAACAGCGGCGTGGAATATAACGATCTGATTTACTTGGAAAAGGATGATTCCGGGCGCGTGACAGCCCTTCATACCAATATCGTCAAGATCAACAAGCTCAAAGCAAGTGTAACGAATTACGTCATCGATCAATTAAGCGAACTGGATACCACGCCGCTTGCCATACCGCTGGGCACGATTTCCGGCGTAGACCTGCTTTCCGGCGTCGGTCCCACCATTCATATCAAAATCGTGCCGCTGGGGCAGGCAACCGCCGCTTTTGGCAGTGCTTTCACCTCAGCCGGCATCAATCAGACACGGCACAGCATCACCATGCAGGTATCCGCGACCGTCACTATTATTTTGCCGCGCGAGAGCATTGAAACAGAAGTTACAACACACGTTGATGTGGCAGAGACTGTCATTGTCGGTGTTGTGCCGGATTCCTACACAAACGTGGAGGACGCCAGCGGCGGCGAGGTCACGGAAAAAATCTTCAACTACGTTGAGTAAACAGCAGAAAAGTGGTATACTGAGAGTACAAAGCGGAATTTTCCGCAGCAATCGGAGGCACACATGGATGCAAAAGAACGGGCTGCCCATCTGAGAGAGCGGCTCAGCTATTATGCCAAACTATACTACGAAAAGGATGCGCCCGAAATATCAGATTATGAATACGATCTCCTCATGCAGGAGTTACGCCGAATCGAGTCGGAACACCCGGAACTGATCACGCCTGATTCGCCCACGATGCGCGTCGGCGGCGCGCCGGTGGAGGGCTTTGAGCAGTATCGTCACGATGTACCGCTGCAAAGCCTGAATGACGTATTTTCCTTCGAGGAAGTCGAGGCGTTTGACCGCCGGGTTCGCGAAACCATTGAAGATCCGGCCTATGTCGTGGAATTGAAGATCGACGGTCTTTCTGTTGCGCTGGAATACCAGGACGGACAGTTTGTACGCGGTGCAACGCGCGGAAACGGCGAAGTCGGCGAAGATGTCACGCTGAATCTGCGCACGGTACGCAGTATACCGCTTACGCTTGAAAACGTGCCCGGCCGCCTTGTCGTGCGCGGCGAGGTGTTCATGGATCATCATGCGCTGGAGGTCTTAAACGAACGCAGGGAAGAGGAGGGGCAGCCGCTGTTTGCAAACTGCCGCAATGCGGCGGCAGGCTCGCTGCGTCAGCTGGACAGCCGCATCACGGCATCCCGCGCTTTGGATATCTTCTGTTTTAATGTGCAGTCCGCCACAGACGTTTCTTTTACCAGTCACAGAGAATCCCTTGACTGGCTGAAAGAACATGGCTTCAAGGTCAGCCCGACCTATCAGATTTTTCACGATATCGCGGATGTCTGCAAAGAGATCCGCCGGTTGGGAGAGCTGCGCGGCGAGCTGAGCTTTGACATTGACGGCGCCGTTGTGAAAGTTGATTCACTGGCAGACCGCGAGCGCTTAGGCGCCACGACAAAGGCGCCGCGCTGGGCGGTCGCCTATAAATATCCGCCGGAGGAAAAGGCAACGCTGCTGCGCGATATTGTGGTCAGCGTCGGACGAATGGGCACGCTGACGCCCAATGCCGTCCTGGAGCCTGTCCGTGTCTCCGGCAGCCTTGTTTCCCGCGCCTCGCTTCACAATGAGGCCTACATCAAAGAAAAAGATATCCGAATTGGTGATACGGTAATCATCCGAAAAGCGGGAGATATTATACCGGAAATCGTCTGCGCTGTGCCGGAGCTCCGTCCGGAAAATGCCGTTCCCTATGTCATGCCGGAGCGCTGTCCGGTCTGCGGCGCGCCTGTCAGCCGCCTGGAGGGCGAAGCCGCATTGCGCTGTACCGGGGCAGAGTGTCCCGCACAGCTTCTGCGGAATCTGGAGCATTTTGCTTCCCGTCCGGCCATGGACATCGAAGGGCTTGGCGAAGCCGTCGTCGAACAGCTGGTGAAAGAGGGGCTGGTTTCTTCCTGCGCTGATATCTATGACCTAAAAGTGGAGGATCTCGAAAAACTCGATCGTTTTGCCAGGAAAAGTGCCGAAAATCTGATTCGGGCCATTGACGAAAGCCGGCACAGAGAGCTTTCCCGCCTGATATGCGCCTTTGGAATCCGTCAGGTCGGCGAACGTGCGGCGCGCTCACTTGCTCGGACCTTCGGAAGCCTTGACCGTTTCATGGCGGCAACACGCGAGGAGCTGCTCGCGGTTGAGGACATCGGCGAGATCACAGCAGACTGCATTCTGGAATGGTTTGCGCAGGAACAGTCGCAGGACATCATCGAACGTCTGCGTGCAGCCGGCGTAAACTTCGAGTCCAACGAGGCGCCTCAGGATCTGCGTTTTGCCGGCATGACCTTTGTTCTGACAGGTTCCTTAACCCGGTTCACGCGCGATGAAGCCGGTGCGGAAATTGAAAAACGCGGTGGAAAGGTTTCCGGCTCAGTTTCCAAAAAGACCAGCATTGTCGTTGCCGGTGAAAATGCCGGTTCCAAACTTGACAAAGCCAACACATTGGGCATACGCGTAATTGGAGAGGACGAATTCCTTGATCTGCTGCAGGCAGAAGTATAATACAAAAGGAAAGACGGTCCGTTTTCGGAGTAACTGCCGAGAACGGACCGTCTTTTGTATTCAGAAGAGTTTTACGAAAATATAAATCAGCGTTACGAAAATGCCAATGCAGGTCATCATCATGGCATATCCCATGCTTCGGGTGATGATACGGTTTTCGCCGGTGAGAATCTCATAAGACTTGGAAAGGCGGTAAATATACGGTTTCTTCCGGCGTTTTCTGTTCGTAATCGCGCAGTAGGAGTCCGCAACGCGATCCATAGCAGAGCCTAAGGCATAAGTCACGCGGTTTCCATACTCCGGAGGCAGCTTCCGTGTCATATCGCGATAGAAGGTAGCCCTCAGAAGCGCCAGCAGCGCATCCAGCAGGGAATCGGCAATTCTGGCCAAAATCCCGCCTGCAATTGTCAGGAACAGTAGCAAGGGCCGATAGAGACAGTGCTCCATATCAAGCCAGGCAGGCCGTGCATTGACGTACACGCGCTGCGCGCCGTTTTTACGCATCGCCAGCGTGCGGATAATCAGGAAATAAACCGCTAAACCGGCCAGAATGGAAATTGCAGAGCCCTGTAAGGATTCCCAGGAGAAATAAGCCGCACCTTCGAAGGCCTGCAAATTGAAAAACGGCATCGAAAGCGCTGCCAAACGATTGGCCGTGAAGCCGGGCAGAAGGCCCAATATGGGGATCAGCAGTGCCGTAACCGTCAGAACAACAGCTGTTGCGCGGTTCATATAGAGTTTCTTCTGCGTCTTGCGCTCGGATTTTTCCAGGAAAAGCACAACAAACAGCTTTGTCATATAAGCAAGCGTCAGACCGCCGGAAAGCAGAAAAAGCCACTCACAGGCTGTGAAGAAACCGGGGAGAGCGGATACCGCCGCATATTCGGCCAGTGCCTCGTGCAGCAGCGTCTTTGAAATATAGCCGCTGCCGCCCGGTATACCGGTGATTCCCCAGGCGCCCAACAGGAAGCAAAGGAAAAAGAGCGGTTTCCCGCGGCCCCAGCCGCGCAGTTTTTCCAGATCCAGCGTATGCGTGTTCATATAGGCAATACCGGCTGCCGTAAAGAGGACCAGCTTGCACAGGGAATGGTTCAGCATATGCAAAACCACACCGCCGGCCGCAAGACCGGATGCCGGTTCCAGTGTCAGGATTGCACAGCCGGTCAGGATAAAGCCGATTTGCGAAACAGAAGAGCAGGCAAGCGTGCGCTTGATATTATTATCCAACAGCGCCAGCACGCCGCCTATCACCATGGTCAGCACGGCAACGCAAAGCGTCATGACACCCCAGGCCTCGTTCCCGGACATGATCTCGCAGGAAAGTATGATCAATCCAAAAACGCCGCCCTTGGTCAGAATACCCGAGAGGAGGGAAGAAGCAGTCGCAGGCGCAGCCGCGTGGGCCTTCGGCAGCCAGATGTGCAGCGGGAAAAGGCCGGCCTTTGCGCCGAATCCAATAAACAGGCAGATCGCGGCGGCCAAAAGCTTTCCGTCCGACGATGCGGCGGAAACGGCGGCGGAGAGTTCGCGGATCACCAGTGTTCCCGTCACATTCTGCAAAAGCCAGATACCCATCAGCGCGGTCAGACCGCCAATCACGGCAATTGCAAGGTAAGTTTGCGCTGCCTCGCGTGCATCTCCGGTTTCTTCATGCGCAACCCAGGGGTAGGAGGCAAAGGACATCATTTCAAAGAAGAGAAAGGTTGTGTAAAGATCCGCTGAAAGAAACACGCCCACTGTGCCGCAGAGGGTGAGAAGCAGGAAAAAAGCATAACGAGCACGGTTTTCACCTTTTTTCATGTAATCTGCTGTAAATACAGCCGAGACAAACCAGGCAAAAGCCGTTACAAGCAGATACAGCGCACGGAACCCACCTGCTTCAAAGGAAAGGCCAAAGCCGCAGATGTTCGCAATCCATACGGTACAGCTTTCACCCCGCAGAGCGGCAGCAAAAATCACCGCGGCTGCCAGCAGTTCCAGAGCGCAGGCAGCAATTGTCAGCACGTTCAGGCGGCGTACATGGCGTCTGCCGAGGAAATATACGGCAAAGGCCAGCACAAGCGGCGCAAACACCGTAAATAGTAGCAGAAATTCCATTACAGTCCACCTCCAAACACACCGGATGCAATACGATACAGCCAATCATAGATTCCGACGGAGAAAAGACCGAACAGAACTGTTGCGGCGGAAGTGAAAATCATCGGAACCAGCATATAGGCATTGGGGTCGTGGATATCCTTCGGCGGCAGAATGGCGCCCTTTTGCGGTAAAAAGGCGCGCACAGCGGGATAAAGCGCATAAATAGCCGTCAGTAAAGCCGAAGCAAGCAGTATC
Organism: Clostridiaceae bacterium; assembly: GCA_018384365.1. Classification (GTDB taxonomy): domain Bacteria; phylum Bacillota; class Clostridia; order Oscillospirales; family QAMX01; genus Allobutyricicoccus. The sequence goes on along the minus strand of JAHAYX010000019.1, from coordinate 13,524 downwards.
ACCGTGCCGAGTACGCCCCAAACACCGCCATCCAGAATGCCGGCAGCGCCAAGTGCAAATTTGGAATAGAAGCCCGAAAGCGGCGGTACGCCGGTCAGGGCAAGCGCCGACACCGTATAACAGACAAAAGTGACCGGCATACGGTATCCCAGTCCATCCAACTCCGAAAGATATTCGCGTTCGGTTTTATAAAGCACTGCGCCTGCGCAATAGAAGAGCGTAATTTTCATAAACGCATGGAACAGCATATGCATCATGCCGGAGGCCAGACCGGAAGGGGAGAGCAGCAGTACACCAAACAGAATATAGCTCAGGTTTGCAACCGTGGACCAGGCAAGACGCCGCTTGAAATGACGCTCGCGCGCAGCAAGTGAAGATCCATACAAAATGGTAAAAAGCGCGATTGCAATTGCAGCATACTGCGCCCAGGTGCCGCGCAGAAAATCCGCACCGAAAGTGAAATATGTCACGCGGGTAATACCAAACACACCGGATTTCACCACAGCCACCGCATGGAGAAGGGCAGTGACGGGGGTTGGTGCCACAGCGGCTTCCGGAAGCCAGGAATGTACGGGGAAAACGGCGGCTTTCACGCCAAATCCGCAGAACGTGAAGATATACACAATCTGAAGCAGGCGAACATTTGCAATGCTTTCCAGATTCAGCACGCCGCCCGGCAAAAAGGCGTCCGTTGTGCCATATACGATCACAAAGACAAGCCCGATGAAGGCAAAAGCCGTTCCGCCAAGAGAAAAATACAGGTATTTGCGCGCTGCATACTTGGCTTCCTCGGTCATGGTAAACATCACAAGAGGAACCGTGACAAGCGTCAGCAGCTCATAGAAGAAATACATGGAAAGCAGGCTGGAGGCAAAGGATACGCCCAGCGTCACGCCGTAGGTCATCGTATACAGGGCCAGGAAGGTATCCGTGCGTTTCTCCGGGCTGATATATTCATAGGCATACACCATGGCAATCGGCCAAAGTGTTGCCACGATGACGGCAAAGAATGAACCAAAGTCATCCAATCGCAGCGATATCGCCAGATTCTTTGTGAATCGGAACAAAGTCAGGCTTCCCTCCGGCCGATTCAGGATCAGTGCCCAGACAAGCACAGTCGTTAGAAAGACGGGGATCAGGAGGAAAATTTCCCGTGCCCTGCGCGTGCGGAAATGGATGAACTTGGAGAGTGCGCCTAATGCAATCGGTATGAAAATCGGGAAAATAAGCATATACGAACTCATATGGTGCCTCGTTTACAGTGATATTTGAGTGAGGAAACGGATCAGAGGTTCTGCATAGATACCGAGAAGTACCGCCGCAGCCGTAAAGACGCACACGGGGATCGTCAAGCCGCGTTTTTGATCCAGGCGAGTCACTTTTGTTCTGTCAAATTCGCGTCCGGGGAAGAAACCACTGACTGTGACCGGGAGGAGATATCCCGCTGTCAGCAGTGCCGAAACAAGCAGAATCACCGGCGCCAGCCAGGAGATTACGGCAGGCAGGCCGCTGGCCGCGGTTCCCGCAAAGGAAAGTGCAGCTGTCGCCAGATACCACTTGGAGAGGAAAGCGGAAGTGGGTGGAATACCGATCAGGGTTAATGCCGCCAAAGTCCAGCACCAGAAAGTAACCGGCATGGAAATGCCCAAACCGCGAAGCTCATCCGTACGGGTCTTGCCGGTTTCAAAAATGATGGAACCTGCACACAGGAACAGCGCACTCTTGGCCGCCATGTGGAAGACGACGTGGAGCAGGGAACCGACAATCGCCTCAGGCGTCAGAAGAGCCAGACCCAGCAAGGCGTAGCTGACCTGGCTGACCGTGGAGTAGGCCAGACGTTTTTTGATACCGCGCTCACGATAGGCCATCATGGAACCCATGAAAATCGTGATCAGCGTCAGGATGATCCAGGTGTACTGCACCCAGGTGCCCGCAATCCGGTCTGCACCGGCAATAAAGAACACCGTTCTGATAACGCACAGGACACCGGCCTTTGTAATCACGGCGGAAAGGTGCGCAGACGCGGGGGCCGGAGCAATCGGATGTGCTGTAGGCAGCCAGGCGTGCATAGGGAACATACCTGCTTTCGTGCACAGACCGATCAAAACGGCAAACACACCGGCCAGGAAAAGGGGTTCATGTCCTGCAAGCAGTGCCGAATCCATCACGCCGCCGGGCGTGAAATCCAGCGTATTGGCATAGGCATACATACAGAAAAAACCGAACAATGCCATCATTGCGCCCGCAATGGAGTAAAAGAGGTATTTCAAACCGGCCGAGATTGCCTCTTTTGTCAGCGAATGAAGCACAAGAGGGAGAGAGCACAGCGTCATAAACTCATAGCACAGATACATCGTGATCAATGTGGCCGAATAATCAAGTGCGTTAATCAGGCCGATCACTATCAAATAAAACGCATAAAAACGCGGATGTGCATCCTCGTGCTCCATATACCGGTAGGAATACACTGCCGTAATCAGCCAGGCAAGAGAACTGATGACAGAGAACAGGCGCGCGATGCCATCGGTTTGAAAAGCGATGGCAAACTTTGTTCCGGCGCCCAGAATCGTAAGCCGTGTCTCCGGCAGGCAGGCAAGCGCAATGACTGCTGCAGCGTTGACGAGCAAAACGACCGTTACAAAGGGATACAGTGCGCGGTCGCGCTTCAGCGCGGGCAAAAATGCCGCAGCTATACCTGCTGCAAGCGGCAGGAAAATCGGTATCAGCAGGATCAGCTCATTCATAAGCTTCCTCCAAAAAGAGTGTTCTGTAATTCATCAGGAAAACATGGAAAGTCCCAGCTGAATCGCATCGGCAATATACTGCGAAAAAAGTCCCAGGATCAGATTCAGCGCAATAAACACAAGCAGAACCAGGATATAGGAACGCTGCTGCGTCCATTTGATCCGCATACTTCCCTGGATTTCCTGCTCTGCGGGCGTATAGATGCGAATGACCGTGCGCAGGAAATACACGGCGTTCAGCACCGTTGAGATTGCCAGAACAATCAGCGTCGGCAGCATTCGGGCAACCGAAACCTGTACGGCTGCGGTGGCAAAGAGCAGCTTGGAGATAAAGCCGGAAAACATCGGCATACCTACCATGGAAAATGCTCCCGCCGTAAAGGCTATGCCTGCCCACCGATTGCGATAGGCGGAACCCTGTAAATCACGGAAAAGCTTGCTTCCACCGGACGCATCGGCAAGACCGGAAGCAGAGATAAAAAGCAGGGGTTTGGTCACTGCATGACAAAGAACATGGAAGCACGCCGCGGCCAAACCGGCCTGGGTGCCAAGGCCAATACCCATGTAGATGTAGCCGATCTGCGCAGCGGAGGAAAACGCCACCATACGGCGGATATCGTTCTGATGGATCGCGCTGATGGAGCCCACAATCATACCGGCCAGACCAAAAACGAACAGGATATCGGTCACACCGATTTGCACCAGGTTCTCCCAGCCTATCACGCGGCAGTAGATTTTGATCAGAATCAGGATATATCCTTTGGAAACCAGACCGGAAAGGATGGAACCGGAGGCCGGCGTCGAATAACCATAAGTATCCGGCACCCAGAAATGGAAGGGGAACAGGCCGCTTTTAATCGCCATACCAAGTGTCATCAGGGATATGGCAACGGTCAGCGGAATGCGGAACTGTCCGCTGAGTACCAGAAGCTCGACGGACAGGCGCATATTTTCCATCAGCAGGTGTCCGGTCAGATCATACATCAAAACAATGCCGATCAGGAACAAACCGGAGCCCAACAGGCTGAAAACCATATAGCGCAGCGCGGCAAGCGTCGTCCGGCCGATTTCACGGATCATCAGGATACCGCAGGCAGCAATCGTGGATATTTCTATGAAAACATAAGCCGTAAAAATATCGTTGGTGTAGATGAGTGCCAGTAGCGCGCCCATCAAAAGGTCTGTCATAACGAAATAGAAATTCCGTTTTGACTCTTCAATATCAAGCCTCAGATGTTTCAGGCCGCCGGAAACGGAAAGCAGCATCACCACGCTGAAGAAGTAGGCCATCAAGCCCTCAAAGACACCCGCGCGAAGCTCGTTGCCCCAGGGCGCACCGACATGACCCATGATATAGACAAAGCTTTCTCCCGTATGTACCGTATAAATCAGCACCGAAGCAGCCAGGAGCGTTTCAATCGCAAAAACCGTAAGGGAAATCGTCTTTGCAGCGCGCCCACGCATCGGCAGCGAGATAATCGCCGCAAGCATGGTCAGCATAATCCCGAAGAACGGGAAATTTCTGATAAAATCCACTTATTTGTCCTCCTTTTGGGCGAACATATAGATTTCATCCAGATAAAGCGTATGATAACGGCGGTACAGTCTGATGGAAAGCGCCAGCATCATCGCCGTCACGCTGACGGAAACCACGATTCCCGTCAGCACCAGACCGGAGGGAATCGGGTTGATATATGCTTCCGCAGAGGTGACGCCGTCCACCACAATCGGCGCAGCACGACCTTCAATATACCCCATGGAAGCCAGGAAGAAAAAGACCGCCGTATCCATAATATTGAATCCGATGATTTTCTTAATGATGTTGCGGTTGAAAAGCAGGGTGGTAAATCCAATGCCAAAGAGAATGATTGCCACCATTTCGTCCAGATTTGCAAATAAATTGGCGCCAAACATTGCTTACATACCTCCTTTTCTGAAAACCGCATAGAAAGAATACATCGTACAGGCAACCACAAAACCGACTGCAATGTTCAGCGGCAGAATCAGACCGGCCGAGATGAGGTCGCCCGGCGTACCCTTGCTGATAATGGAGTGCAGGCCGTTGGCCCCCGTATAGAAGGAATAGCTCTTTGCCAGGCAATAGAAGGTCAGGGACGTGCAAACGATTGCATTGACCACTTTTTCATTGAGGAAACGGGAGGTCTTTTCAAAGCCGAAAGCCAGCAGATACAGAATCATTCCAGCCCCCAGAACTGCGCCGCCGGCGAAGCCGCCGCCCGCCGAAAGGTGTCCATTGAACATAATATAAATGCCAAAAAGCATGATAAACGGCACCAAAACAGTGGCAATGCGCTGGAGAATCACGTCGTTTTTTGGTTCATAGATACGGTCATCTTCCTCTGCGGCAGCCGCCGCTCCGCTCGAAGCATTTTTCAGCAAAATAAAAACGCAGCAAACGGCAGAAAAGAGGACACAGCTTTCGCCAAACGTATCAAATGCACGATAATCCAGAATCATACCGGCAACGATGTTGACGGCGCCGGTTTCTTCCATACCTTTTTCAATATAACGCTCGGAAACCTCGTTGTTGTTTGGATTGTAATAGGCGCCCATGCGCGGGAGCCAGGAAACCGTCACCAGCATGGCTACAATCATCACCACGCAAACCACAATACCCGCGATGTTATACGCGCGCTGGAAAGCGCGCATTTCAAATGCGTCGCGCGGGTTAAACTGATCCAGGTGCGGGTCATCCATTGCGCGGCGCGCCTTGACCAGCGGGCGTTCCTCACGGTTAAAGACATCCTCATAGATGTCTTCCTCACCAAAAAGCCAGGCATGAAGATATGCTGTCACCCGCGAACGCGTTTTATTGCTGATCGTTTTCGTCGTCTTTTTCATCCTTGTGTCCTCCGTCGACCATATGGATCTTTTTCAGCGTCACAAGCATCATAACGCCGGATACGCCTGCGCCAACGGCTGCTTCCGTAATGGCAAGGTCCGGGGACTGTAAAAGTACCCAGATCAGCGACATCACACAACTGTATGACATAAAAATGATGATGCAGGTCAGCAGATTTTTCACACGGCTGACTGTCAGTGCGCAGATGATCAGAAATATCATCAGAACAATCTTTAAAACATCCATGATGCCACCCTCAACGCTTTTCGATCTTATAATTCCTGGAACCGGGATTCATTGTCGTCTCCAGGCGCGCGATCAAATGCGAGGCGACAGGGCTTGCCAGCCACAGGAAGAAAATGATCAGGATAAATTTCAGCGAATCAAAACTCAGGCCGCGAATCACGATCAGTCCAATGAGCACCAGGGATATGCCCAGCGTATCGCCCATGGCAGCAGCGTGCATCCGGTTTAAGACATACTTCAGTCTGTAAACGCCGAAAACCGCAAGTAATTCAAAAATAAGGCCGCTGATGATAAAGACGGCGGCAACAGAAAAGCGAATCCATTCCCAAATCACTGCACATCGTCTCCTTCTTTTTTCTGTTCTGCGTCGGAAGCCGCTTTTTTGGATTCCTGCTCCGCATAAACGCCCATATAAATCTTTGTCAGCACGATTACGGAGACAAAACTGAGCATTGCATAAATAATACAGACGTCCGACAGATAATTCTGATCGAGCAGGACAGAGAAAATTGCCAGCATGATAATCGTAATTGTTCCGATCATGTTGATGGACACAATGCGGTCCGCCGTTCTCGGTCCCAGGATGGAACGGATCAGGCAAGCCGTCAGGCACAGGGCAAAAACGATCAGTACACCCCAAAAAAGCATTTCATAAGCAGTTGCAAGTGCTTCCATGTCACGCCTCCATCTTCTTCAGCATTTTTACAAAGACACTGTCTTCCATACCGGAGGAAAGGGATTCATCCAGGCAGTGTACCGTATAGGTATCGCCTTCCACGGATACGGTGATGGTACCCGGCGTCAGCGTAATGGAATTTGCAAGCATTGTGCGGGCATAATCCGATTTTAACGGGACCGTAAAGGTAACCAAAACAGGGGAGGGCTTGCATTCTGACGAGAGGATCATCCGCATAACTGCCATATTCGCCGCAGCAATCTCATAAATCAAGACGCCAACGTAGGCAATCAGGCAGAAAAACTTACGGCATATACGCAGCTCCCGTTGGATGCTGTAATCCAGATACCGGCACGCAAACCAATAAAGCAAAATCGCCAGAACAGCGCCAACGCAAACAATCTGCGCAGAAACTGCGCTGCAAAGCACGAAAAATATCAAAAAAAACAACAACAGCACGCAAAAATGCCTCCTGTGATCAATTTTTCTAATGAATTATACACTTATACAGATCAAAAAACAAGAATAAAACTTACAAATACCAATCGGATATGTGTCATTCTTCTGTCAGTTTTTTCGTTTTTGAAAACACTTTTGGGAATTATGATAGAAAACAGACAGTTTTTCTACTTAATAATCATAAATCAGGCAAATATTTATGAAATCTTAATGTGGAAGAGATCGACTGCTGGCAAATGTACAGAAAAAGACGGGAGAGATTTCGCCCTCCCGCCATCTTATTCCATTGCTTTCGCTTTTGCCCGCGTTGTTGACGAGCGCGGTCCTATCGGTGCGCCCGGATCGGTACTCCTGCGCTCCATTTTGCGCAGTTTTATTTTGCGCAGAGCCATTTTTGCAGCGTTCTGGCCAGCACATTTGCGTCAAGCGGCTTGGCAATATGTTCGTTCATACCCACTGTCTTTGCTGCCTGCACATCTTCTGCAAAGGCATTGGCCGTCATCGCCACAATCGGTATCTTCCTGCAATAGTTCCGCTTCATGGCACGGATCGCTCTGGTGGCGTCATACCCATTCATTTTTGGCATCTGAATGTCCATAAAGATGATGTCGTAATAACCATCCTCACAGCCAAACACCCGGTCAATCGCTTCCATACCGTCAGCGGCACGTTCGACCGTCATGCCGGTCATGCCTAAGATTTCCGCGGCAATCTCTGCGTTCAGCTCATTGTCTTCCACCAGCAGGGCGCGGTATCCCGTCAAATTCATGCAGTTAAGCTCGCCAAACCGGTATTCCTCTGCCTTCTGTTCCTCCAGTCCCACCAGCGCGCGGAATGTTTTCGCCAGTCTGGAACGGAAGAGGGGCTTGCTGATAAAGGCGTTTGCGCCGGCGGCGCGAGCCTCCTGTTCGATGTCCGACCAGTCGTAGGCAGAGATGATAATGATCGGCACATCATTACCAACTGCCCTCCGGATTGCGCGTGTGGTGGCAATACCGTCCATGTCCGGCATCTTCCAGTCAAGGATACAGGCAAAATAATCCCTGTTCTGGTTATGATGGGCTACGACATAGTCAACGGCCTCTGCGCCCGTGACAACGCCCTCCGCTTTCATACCCAGATCGTTCAGCATGCCACAGCAGGATTCCAGACTCAGTTCATCGTCATCCGCCACAAGCACGTCCAGATCAACAAACTGGTCGTATCGAAGCGCCGCCGTGTCCTGCAGCTTCAGATAAATCGTCACCGTGAAGCGCGAACCCACGCCGAGCTCGCTTTCCACCTTGATATCTCCGCCCATCATCCGGACGATATTCCGGCTGATTGGCATACCAAGGCCGGTGCCCTGAATCCGGTTTACTCTGCCATCGGCGGCTCTTGAGAACGGTTCAAAAATCTGATCCAGAAAGTCTTCGCTCATGCCGATTCCGTTATCTTCAAAGACAAACTCATAGCATCCGACTTTTGCCTGGTTCGACGGCTTTTCTGTGATAGTCAGACGGATTTTTCCGCCATCCGGCGTAAACTTCACTGCGTTGCCCATCAGATTGGTAAAGACCTTCTGAATACGCAGGCTGTCTCCTACCACAGCCTCATGCGTCACACCGGCGATGTTGACGCTGAGCTCATGATGATGCTCCTCGATCTGAGAATTTGTAATCGTAAGCAGATTGTCTATCAGGTCGGACAGATTGAATTCCTCTTCGATCAAATCCACCTTGCCGGACTCAATCTTGCTCATGTCCAAAACCTCGTTGATCAGGCTGAGCAGGTGTTTGCTGGCCTGCGTGATCTTTTGCAGGCTGTCCTGCACGCGTTCCTTATCGTCAATATGGGCTGCCGCAATGGCCGTCATACCGATGATACCGTTCATAGGCGTCCGGATATCATGGGACATATTGGACAAAAACTCCGTTTTGGCTTTATTTGCCGTTTCTGCGGCGTCAAAAGCTGCCTGAAGGGCCATTTCCTGCTGACGTTCCTTTTTAATCAGATCGTCCACATTTCGCGTGCCTATCACAACGGCGAGCGTGCCGTCCTTTTCATGCACAAATGCAACCCTTGCCTGCAAATAGACAATGCCGTTTTTCGACAGCTTCTCATAGGTCAGGGAATAATCCTTTCCGTCTGCGCGAATGTGGTCAAGCGAGAGCTTTTCCATAAACTCCCCGCGGCTGTTTTCAGAAACCAACTCCTCCGCATAGCTGGCCAGTCCTTTTGACCAGCAGTTGTCATGCCTGCGGAAATATTCCGTAATTGCGCGGCCGTCTTCTTCCTCCGCACGGCAGCTTGTCACAGTATCCGCGTTCGGATCAACCAATAGGACCGAATAATACTCGGAACCCAGGCCCTCGATGATCTCGCGCTGCACTTCCATTTCGCGGGTCTGCTTCAGCTGGCGGCGCATTTCCTCGTCCACATCACGCATACCCAGAATAAACGTGACTGTGCCGTTTTTCTCCATGGTTCTGACGACGTTCATTTCGTAATAGGAAATCACGCCGTTCATATTTCTCCGGTAGCCCTGCTTGTAAAGGCCAACTTCCGGAACCCGCTCCAGCAGTACCTCCAGCCGTCCGGATTCTCTGAGCCGCTCCCGGTCTTCCGGAACAACAAAGGCTTCAATATAGGCGGAGAGCACCTTCTCATAATCGCCGATTTGCAGTATTTTATCAAGCACAGCGGGTTTGATGCCGATTCCGTCCGTCCGGTAAAGCGATATTGCGCCGCTCTTTGCATCAATTTTGAACAGGCTGCTGTATTCCTTACTCAGGGCTCCGGAAATCGCCATTTCTTCCTGCAGGGAAGCATTGACCTTTTCCACAGCAGCAAGGGCCTCTTCCACCTTTCGCTGCTGGGCAAGTTCCAGCGTTTTTTCCTCATCAATATTTTTGAAGCCAATGACAAACTCATCTCTGTCCCGGTTCGGCTTCACCAGCTGGCACTGGAAATACTGCACCCGCGACTGACGGTACACCCGATAGTTGAAATAATAGGTCTTTTTGTCCGACAGCAGTTCATTCACGTCCGCAACCGTGAGAATACAGTCAAACAGATGCCGGTCTTCCTCCAAAACATCGTTCTGTACATAGGAACCGATGTTTACTTCGTAATTACCGGCTGCAAATTTTTCCCCGTAACGGTCGCTGATCGCCTGGCCCATGCGGTAACATATCGCTTCACGGGTATCCATATTGACCGCATAGATATTCTCATACGGTATGGCAAGCGCCTGGATCAGATTATCCTGCGAGGCCATTTCTTCTTTTTCGGCCGTGATGCTGCGCAGCGCGCACAGCACCGTCCGATTTTTCCCGTTTGTATCCCGCTCAACAGGGATAAAGCCGCAGCGGACCCATCCGCCGTTCTTGTCAACATACTCCTGAATGAGTATCGGTTTCTCGCCGAGCCGTGCATCCAGGGTATCAAAGTCCGTGAAACCGCGCATGATCGTTTTATGCACCGGTCCCACCAGTTCGTCAGTCATATGCTTCAGTGCCGCTCTGGCATTGCCCTTCTCGCCCAGCATATGATGGATTTTATCAATGGAAATAAACTCCTGGAAGGTGTTGTTCTCCAGATCAATATAGTACAGCGCAAAATACACATTACTCATCGCGCCGATCACTGCCGTATGCTGCCTTTCCGCAGCAAGAAGCTCCGTCAGTTCCCGGTTGGCTGCCTGTAATTTCTGCTGCGCATCGAGTTCCTTCACCTTTGCATCATGAATGGACTGCGTCGTAAAAATCACGTGAGAAAGCTGCCCATTTGCATCCCGGTCCGCCTCGATAAAGGAGCATTGCCGCCAGGTTGCGGCACTTTCCGTTTCGTCCGCGGTGAATAACGAACTCAGATACTGTTTCGATATAATACGCGTAGGCTGCATCCGTTCATTCAGCGTGGAGAGATCCACAAAAGCAAGCAGTTCATCGGTATATTCCGGCATCACCATATGGCGGCAGAAATAGTCCAGCTGTCTCTGCGCATTTCCGGAAGTCCCAATTCGTGTATGAACCTCATCTACGGAGGAAAGCTCCGTAAAATGCCCTGTGGTAAGATCAATATAATAGGCAGCGGTATAGATTTCGCTCATGGACTGGATGATTTTGATGCGATCCATGAGTTCCCGGTTCGTCTTTTGCAGGCTCACGTCCATCATGCGTTCCGCGACAATCTCACTGTAACAGGTGGAAGCCACAACGGACAAAAGCAGCAGATCATCCGTGTTCCGGCGGGGATTATCCACGCCAAGGAAACCGACAACCTTGCCGTTTTGCAGCAGGGGAGAGGCCATCAGACTGTCAATTCCCTGAGGCTGCAGGATCTGATAGGTTTTGGAATCCGGGCCGTAATCCTCATCCAGAGAGGAGATATAAAATTCGCCTTTTTCCTCAAATTCCTCAAACCAACACTCCATCCCGTCCAAAGGAATGTTCTGAAGATTCTCGATTTCGGCAGAGATCCCTTCCTGACACCATTCATACGTATTGCTGGCTTCCGTACGTTCTTCGTTCAATTCAAAAATATAGGAGCGATCCGCATGGAAATACGCACCGATATCCGCCAATACATTCCGGATGGTGTTTCCATCCCTGGCGGCATCCAGAAAACTGTGCAGGAAACGTTTGATAGCCTGCTCCTGTCGTGACATTTGAGCTGTTGATCCGTTCATGGTAAACCCCCGAGTGTATGTTTTAACCAAAAAAGCAGAATCGCAAACTGCGAAATAGTCGATACCCAGAATTAATAAATAAGTTTAAATATTTTAACACAATATTCCTGAAATGTCCATTATTATTTATAATAATGCATTATTTGCCAGAATTCAGGCTAAAAAAAACAAAAAAGTCCACCACGACCCTTTCGTGGTGGACCGGAGAGCGTGAACAGTTCTTAATGCGCCAGCTTTCAAGTCTGCATTTATAACCAAATCGAATCCCGGTGCAGCGGGTTCGGTTTGGGAAGGAGGAATGACGGAATGTGTGAAAAACGACGTTTGCTTTGAAAAAGAAAGCGTCGTCGCGAACGATATACCGTCCGCGACGACGTGGCGCGCCCGAAGGGACTCGAACCCCCAACCGCCGGAACCGGAATCCGATGCTCTATCCATTGAGCCACGGGCGCATAACTCTGGCTGCCAAGGTATATCTCCCTGACGCAGGATTAAGTATAGCACAAAGAGAAAAGTTTGTAAAGAGGAAAGTGTCGTTCCCTGTCGGGTTGACGGGAATAGTCGCAAGTGATACAATAACAACATTGCGGAATATAAACAGGAAAAGAGAAAGAGGTGCGCTATGAAAGACAAAACTCTGGTCATGATTCCCGGCCCGACACCGGTTTCCCGTCCGATTCAGGAGGAAATGGGAAGAGAAATTCAGGCATTCGGCGATCCGCGGTTCGTGGCCGATTACAAAAGTGTAATTGATGATCTCGGTCAGCTTTTCGGCTGCGACGGAAAAACCTTCGTCATTGCCGGAACCGGCACGCTCGCCATGGAAATGGCGATCTCCAACGTTACCAAACGGGGAGACAGCATACTGATCGTCAGCCATGGCTATTTCGGTGACCGTTTCACGGATATCTGCACGCATAAAGGTCTGGACATCGACGTTCTTTCCGCCGAGTGGGGACAGATTGTTCCGGTGGAAGTCATCCGTGCAAAGCTGGCCTCCAAGAAATACGCTGCCATGACCGTCACCCATGTGGATACGGCGACCGGCGTTTGTGCCCCGGTCGCGGAAATCGGCGAGATGATGAAGGAATTCCCCGAAACGATTTTCATCCTGGACGGTGTCGCCGCAACTGCCGGTGAATATGCAAATCTTGCCGAGATGAACATCGATCTGATGTTCACTGCCTCGCAGAAAGCCTTCGGTGTCTGCCCGGGTCTGTTCCTGCTCTGGGCGAATAAGAAAGTGCTTGCAAGACGTGCAGAACTGGGCATCATTCCGGAATACTACGTTGACTTTGACAAATGGATCCCGATTATGGACGATCCTTCCAAATATTTTGCCACGCCGGCTATCAACCTCGTGTGGGCGCTGAAGGAATCGGTACGCCAGATCAAGGAAGAAGGCCTTCGTGCACGTTATGACCGCCATGTCAAAAACGCCCGCGCCATGCAGAAAGCACTGGAATCCCTGGGCTTCCACATCCTGGCCGTTCCGGAGCACCGCGCCGTCACACTTTCCAATCTTGTGTATCCGGAAGGATTGGACGATGCCAAGTTCCGCGCCACACTGCTTGACGAAGGCATCATCGTTGCAGGCGGACTTGCTGCTTATGCAGGACGTATGTTCCGTCTGGGCCATATGGGCAATATCGATATCAATGATGAAGTAACCGTTCTCGGCGTGATCGAACGCGCGCTGAACCGCTGCGGCATTTCCGTACCTTATGGCAGTGCGGTCGGCGTTTACATGGACGAAATGGGGAATTGATCCTTTTCCTACGGTACGTACATCAGCCCTCTGTTTTTTACAGAGGGCTGATTTTTTTCTTTTCCCTCTTGACACCACGTGCATATTGTATATAAT
>JAHAYX010000020.1 GCA_018384365.1 Clostridiaceae bacterium | reverse complement strand
GTAAGGGATATGGGCGCACGTCAGGCGCGCCCATATCGAATCACGCTTTTTAACCAAGCGCTTTCACGCTCTCATCAATTTTATGGATCAGCTCACGCAGACGCTCTGCTTTACGGCGCTCCTGCTCGACGATGTTGGCCGGTGCCTTTGAGGTAAAGCCCTCGTTTGCCAGCTTTCCTTCCGTGCGGGCCAGATCCGTTTCCGCATTCTTGCGTTCCTTCGCCAAGCGGGCAAGTTCCGCTTCGATATCCACCAGTTCACGCAGCGGCAGATACATCGTCGCGGCATCCGTGACAATAATCACTTCGCCGTCGGTGTTTTCCGGTGCCTTTTCAACGATTTCCAACTCGCTTGCGGAAGCCAGACGCATGATATACGCACTGCCTGCGCGGAAAATGTCCGGCTGTGCCGTTGCAATTGTCAGGCGGGCACGACGGGACGGCGGAACGCCCATCTCCGCGCGGCGGTTACGAATCGCGCGGATTGCAGACATGATCGTTTCCATCTCGGACTCGTCAGCCGAGAAGTCAAGATCCTCGCGGTACTCCGGCCACGGAGAAATCATGACGCTTTCGCCCTCATGCGGCAGCGCCTGCCAGATTTCCTCCGTGATGAACGGCATGAAAGGATGCAGCAGCTTCAGGGTATTGGACAGGACATAAGCCAGAACGCGCTGTGCACCCTCGCGGGCTGCGGCATCCTCGCGGTTGTTCAGACGGGTCTTGGTCAGCTCGATGTACCAGTCGCAATAGCTGTCCCAGATGAAATCATAGAGGTTGCCGGCCGCAACGCCAAGCTCAAAGGCGTCAATATTATTCGTCACTTCACGCACAAGCGTGTTGTACTTGGAAAGGATCCAGCGATCCTCCAGTTCCAGATGCTCCGGCAGTGTCAGATCGTCCACTTCCAGATTCATCAGCACAAAGCGCGCGGCGTTCCAGATCTTATTGGCGAAATTCCGGTTGGCCTCCACGCGTTCCGTGTAGAAACGCATATCGTTTCCGGGGCTGTTGCCCGTAACCAGCGAGAAACGCAGTGCGTCCGCGCCGTACTGGTCGATGATCTCCAGCGGATCAATACCGTTGCCAAGCGATTTGGACATTTTGCGGCCCTGGCTGTCGCGCACCAAGCCGTGGATCAGCACCGTATCAAAGGGCCGCTGCTTCATCTGCTCCATGCCGGAGAAAATCATACGGGACACCCAGAAGGTGATGATATCATACCCCGTGACAAGCACGCTTGTCGGGTAAAAATAGTCCAGTTCCGGCGTTTTGTCCGGCCAGCCAAGCGTGGAAAACGGCCAGAGCGCGGAGGAGAACCAGGTATCCAGCACATCCTCGTCCTGGTGGATATGCTTCGAGCCGCACTTCGGGCAGGTGTCGATATCCGTGCGGGAAACGGTCATTTCGCCGCAGTCATCGCAATACCAGGCAGGAATGCGGTGGCCCCACCAGAGCTGACGGGAAATGCACCAGTCGTGCAGGTTTTCCATCCAGCGGATATAGTTCTTTGCAAAGCGTTCCGGCACAAACTTCAGTTCGCCGTCCTCAACCACCTTAATGGCCGGGCCGGTGAGCGGGCCCATCTTCACGAGCCACTGTGCGGAGGTGATCGGCTCCACCGTCGTGCCGCAGCGGTAGCACTGGCCGACATTGTGCACATGATCCTCGATCTTCACGAGGAAACCCTGCTCCTCCAGATCAGCCACGATGGCCTTTCTCGCCTCATAACGGTCCATGCCGTTATATTTGCCGCCGTTGATGATTTTGGCATCGCCGTCGAGGATCAGGATTTCTTCGAGATTGTGGCGCTTGCCCACTTCAAAGTCATTCGGATCATGGCACGGCGTGATCTTCACGCAGCCGGTTCCAAAGTCCTTTTCCACGTATTCGTCTGCAATCACCGGGATTTCGCGGCCCACCAGCGGCAGGATCAGCGTCTTGCCGACCAAGTGCGTATAGCGCTCGTCCTCCGGGTTGACAGCCACGGCGGTATCGCCCAGCATGGTTTCCGGACGGGTCGTCGCAATAATAACATATTCGCCTTTGCTGCCCTTTACCGGATAGCGGATGTGCCAGAAGTGGCCGGGCTGCTCGGTATATTCCACCTCGGCGTCGGAAAGCGCCGTGGTGCACTTCGGGCACCAGTTGATAATCCGGTTGCCCTTGTAGATCAGACCTTTTTCATAGAGATTGACGAACACCTCGCGCACGGCGCGGGAAAGTCCCTCATCCATAGTGAAGCGCTCGCGGCGCCAGTCGCAGGAAGAACCCAGCGTTTTCAGCTGCTCAATGATGCGGTTGCCGTAAAGTTCCTTCCACTCCCACACTTTTTCGAGGAATTTTTCACGCCCGAGGTCATAGCGGGTCTTGCCTTCCTTGCGCAGCTCCGCTTCCACCTTGATCTGTGTAGCGATGCCTGCATGGTCCGTACCGGGCATCCACAGCGTGGCATAGCCCTGCATACGCTTCGTGCGGATCAGGATGTCCTGCAGGGTTTCGTCAAACGCGTGACCCATGTGAAGCTGGCCCGTGACGTTGGGTGGCGGGATCACGATCGTGAACGGTTTTTTATTCGGGTCGATCTCGGCATTGAAATAGCCGTTTTCTTCCCAGGTTTTATAAAGGCGCTTTTCCGTTTGCTTCGGATCGTAAATCTTCGGCAGTTCTTTCATGGTCAGTTCTCCTTTTTCGTGTTGATTCGTATCATATGAAGTTCGTCGTGCAGGGTTCCGTCCGTAAAGCGGATGGCAGCGGGCAATACTGCGACCGCTTCAAACCCCATTTTTTCATACAGCGCACGTGCGCGGACATTTTCCGCGACCACATCCAGCTCCGTCTGGCGTACGCCGCGGCGTTCCGCCTCGTCAAGCAGTTCCCGCAGCAACGCGCTGCCGATGCCAAGTCCCCAGAATTTCTGCTGCAAGGCAATGGCAATGCTGGAGCGGTGCGCAATCTTCTGTTTCGCATTGAAACTGATCTGGCAGTTTCCTGCGACCTCGCCCTCCACATCCGCAAGCAGGCAGAGCGCCTGCGGTGAATTGACCAGACTCTCAATATAAGCGATTTCCCGCTCAACCGTGGGAAATGGTTCCTGCGGCGACCACAGGATATACTCTGTTTCCGACGCAATGGTGCGCAGGTATGCTATCATCGCATCGGCATCTGCGGCGCAGGGAATACGCAGGGTACAGGTTCTGCCGTCGCGCAATCGGATTGTTTTGGCGGGATAGTTCATGGTCTGGCTGCTCCTTTCGCCGGAGATTTCATGAGCGCTGCGGAAGGCGAAACAAAAAACCTTCGCCCTGACAACAGGGCGAAGGCATTCTTCGCGGTACCACCTGATTTGGACGCTGTGCGTCCCACTCTTACGAAGTACTGACATACTTCTGCCCCAATAACGGCGGGCTCCCGGCAGAGTCTACTTGCAATTGCTTTCGGTCTGCGGCTCCGAGGCTACCTTCGCATTCTCCTTCGCGGGGTCTTACACCAACCGGCCCCTCTCTCGGCTTCCAGAGAACGTTACTCCTCCTCATCAGCGCCTTTGCTCATTCAGTTTTCTATATTATATGCAAGTCTCCCCGGATTGTCAAGGGGATATCCGCACAGTTTCTGCAAATTTTTATCGGGATTTCTTGCGGTTTCGTCAAAAACATTCTATAATAAGGGAAATTGCCGCCCGCAGGACGCTGCCGGCGGCCACATTTTCCGGATTTGATAAAGGAGCCGTCATGTCAAAAGTCAGTGTCACACCATGCCGTACCTATGATGCCGCCGAAGTCCGTCAGGCGCTGATCCAGGCGCTTGCCCCGCTCGGCGGGCTGGATTTCATTCAGCCGGGTATGCGGATCGGCATCAAAATGAACCTGGTCACGCTGAAAAACTACCATGCCGCCGCCACGACGCACCCAGTCCTTCTTGCCGCGCTTGCGCAGCTGATCACGGAGCGCGGCGCAGAGGCCGTCATCGGCGACAGTCCCGGCGGACCGTTTTCCGCCGCATATCTGCGCTCGCTTTACGGGCCGGCGGGCCTTGCCCTTGCCGAAAAAGCCGGTGCGAAGCTCAATTTTGATACGCGCACGGAGGAAGCGGAGTTCCCGGAAGGCTGTCTGCTGAAAAAAGTAACGTATACCGGCTGGCTCGCGGACTGCGACGCCATCATCACCTGTGCAAAGCTGAAAACGCACGCCATGCTGGGCATGACGGGCGCCGTGAAAAACCAGTTCGGCATCGTGCCGGGTCTGATGAAGCCGGAGTTCCATGCGCTGTATCCGCAGGTGCCGGATTTCTGCAATATGCTGCTTGACCTGAACGAATTCATCCGGCCGCGCCTTGCCATCATTGACGGCGTTGACGGCATGGAGGGAAACGGGCCGTCCGCCGGTACAGTGCGTCAGGTTGGCTGCCTGATTGCGTCGGACAGTGTCTATCACGCGGACGTCGTGATGGCGCACATCATGGGTCTGACGCCCGCCGAAATGCCGCTCATTCACGCCGCGCACGAGCGGGGTCTTGCGCCGGAGGAAATCGGTGAAATCGAGATTTCCGGCGATGCCGAGAGCTTCCGGATGGAGGATTTTCAAAATCTGCCGATCGGTGGCGTGCAGTTCGGCGGCCGGGAGGACAGCGTACTCATGCAGCTGGTGCGCAGTTTGCTCATGCGCCGTCCGCACGTGAACACACGCGGCTGCGTCGGCTGCGGCCTGTGCGCGCGCAACTGTCCGGCGCACGCCATCCGCATGAAGGATGTGCCGAAATTTGACCTGCACAAATGCATCCGCTGCTTCTGCTGTCAGGAAATGTGCCCGAAAGAGGCCATTTCCGTGAAAACAACGCCGATTTCCCGTTTGATCCACTAAAATACAAACCGCCGCACGACGAAACATCGTGCGGCGGACGTTTTTTTCTGCGCCGTACTCGGTTGCCTTTTAGTCCAGACTGCTGGACACCAGCACGCCGTGCACAACAAAGCGCTTATAGTACGAGCTTGTGCTGAGGCAGGTGGAAAGCGTGACAATCCGGTCGTCCATCGTCAGCGGTTCCTCCCGCCGGAGCGATACGGATTCCTCCACGATGAACTGTAAAAACTCCTCGTGGCTCTTTTCATACTCAAAATTGATTACATAGGGGAATTCATAGGTTTTGGCCGTGTACGCCGAAAAGATTTCATAGTGGTATGTGGCGTCCGGCGTATAGATGTACAGGTCCGTGTGGTTTTCGGCAAATTCCGGATCCGCAAAATTCGACAGCGTACCAAACATAGCGTCGTTGCGCATATTGTGGCCGTAAATAATAGTATTCGTATCCGTAAAGTCCGGATGATTGCGGTAATCCAGGAAAGCACTGCCATACCGGCTCGGCTGCAGGTTATATGCCGTGCGCAAATAGGTGGAATTGTCCTTTCCCTGCAGGAGCGGATAGTTGATGCGCGTATCCGGAATCCAGATCCAGCCGATGATATCCTCGTTCACCTGGCGAAGCTTGTCAAAATCAATGCCGAGGTCCGGATAGTCTTCTTTGGGTTCTTCCTGCACAGGCACATCGTCTACATCTGTATTTGCCTCCGTATCTTCGGAAGTCTCCGGCGGTTCCTCCGTATCCGGAAGCGGCATTGTCCCCTCCGGGTTTGCCACAAATTCGTCCAGCGCCGCGCCGTAGATGGCCTCACCCGTGTCATATTCCCGTTTGACGGAAAGTATCCGGACAATGCAAAACACCATGACGCCCAAAAGCAATACGATCAGCACAGGACGTATCCATTTCTTCCGTTTCATGGATTCATCGGACTCCCTTCACACGTTTTGCCACCAGGTCCGTATTGACTGAATAGCGGATTGCCATTTCTTCCGAAATCACACCCTTATGGTACAGATCCAGCAGGCTTGCATCCATTCCCACCATACCTGCCGCAGCAGAAGACGCGATCACCGTGTCAATCTGATGTACTTTCCCCTCGCGGATCATGGTGCGTACAGCGCTTGTCACATGCATAATCTCAAAGGCCGGAACCAAGCCGCCCTTCACCGTCGGGATCAGTTGCTGGGACACAACGGACTGCAGCAGCATGGCCAGCTGAATTTTGATCTGCTGCTGCTGTTCCGGTGGGAAAACGTCCACAATACGGTCGATCGTATTGGCTGCGCCGACAGTATGCAGCGTGGAAATCACCAAATGGCCGGTTTCGGCAGCCGTCATGGCCGTCTGAATGGTCTCCAGATCGCGCATTTCGCCCAACAGGATCACATCCGGCGCCTGACGGAGACAGGCGCGCAGCGCCGTCACATAATTTTGTGTATCCAGTTCCACTTCGCGCTGACTGATCACGCTTTTTTTATTGCGGTGCAGGAATTCAATCGGTTCCTCCAGCGTGATGATGTGTCCTTCCCGCGTTTCGTTGATCCGGTCGATCATACAGGCCAGTGTTGTGGATTTTCCGCCGCCGGCAGGCCCGGTCACCAGCACCAGACCCTTCGTGCGTTCCGAAACACGCATCACTTCTTCCGGTATACCCAGTTCCCGGTAATCCGGAATGCCAAACGTGATAATGCGTATGACTGCGGCCAGCGTTCCGCGCTGTTTATACGTGCTTGCGCGGAAACGGGAGACACCCGGCAGCGCAAACGCGAAATCATCGTCACCCTGCTCCAGCAGGCGGTCCATCGGACGGCCTGCCAGCTCATAAATCTGGCGTATGACAGCGTCGGAAGTTTCCGGAGAAACCTTTTCCTCGTACTGCGGGAGGATATGACCGTTTAACTTATAGGAAAGCGGTGCGCCCGTGATAATAAACACGTCCGACGCGCCGGATTTCACCGCTTTTTCCAATACTTCCTTCAGATTTTCCATAATTCCTTAATTTCCGTCCCATACATTGATCTGCCCGTCGGCGCTCCAGTCCGCCGTGGAAGTCACCTTCCACGAGAGGATTTCAAATTCCTCCCCCGTCTGGCATACCAGGACCGAGAGCACCTGGTTTTCATCCACCGGCACCTCGTACGCATAATAGGTACCGTCCGGATATTCGCTGACCGTCACCGTTTCCGGCAGGCCGCCCGCGCGCAGTTCCTCGTAAATCCCGGCGGCGCGGGTATCCGCCGCATAGTATGCGCTGACGGCATCCGCCGATTTCCGTGCGAGCGAGGCCTGTGAGCGTGCGGAAACAAGCGACAGCACAGAAAACACCGTCAGGCACAGAACCGCAAAGAGCATCATGATCGAAGACGTGCCGACATTGATCGGCGCACTTTTCCGGGTCGCCATGTCACACCACCGCCTTTACTGTGATCGAAAAGATCGATCGGGCTTCTCCGCCGGCAGACGGCACAGCCGACACACGGATCTGCGCATAGCCGTTTTCTCCGGCCTCGATGGTCAAAAGATAGCGCGCATCTTCTTCCGTGAAGGTCCAACCCTTATCAAAGGACACCGTCAGCGTGTGCGGATCCGTCAGCGTGCCGCCGTAAAGCGCCGCCGTCCCGGCGAGATCCCCGTTCGCCGCCTTATAGCACTCCGCGGCAGACTCCGCTTCCATGACGCCGCGGCTGAGTTCCAGACTTTCCTGCGTCATCAGCCGTGCGTCTGCGAAAACGCGCATACACACCGCCGCACACACCGCGAAAACCAGAATGGCAATAACCAGTTCAATGAGGAAGATGCCGGAATTGGCACTGCGTCTGTTCATGAAACAGTCCTCCCTCCGCTTCGAAGGCTGAGCAGTATGCGGGCCGCATCCCCGTCCGTATCGGTACAGGTCACGCAGAGCAGGCGCTCCATAGGCTGCGTGAACGTCAGGTTCCCGGCCTCCAGAATGCGTGTACCGTCACCGGCGGTCAGTCCCAGCATGGGATCTGTGAACAGCTCGCAGATATAGCCTTCATAATAATAGAGATACGTCACGTACTCGCCGCCGTCCATCGACTCCGCCAGACAAAGCGCCGGCAGGCCGTCCAGCTCGCCCACGCTGACTGCACCGGCCTCGTCATAATGCCGCACTTTTGCAGCAATGTAACGGATACAGGTTCGTTCGGCGTACTGTTCCTCCATACTGTCCCGCACGCCGCGATAGGCCTGTGCGCCTGTCAGCAGCACCAAAAGCAGCGACATGGCAAAGACGCAGAACAGCACCAGCGCGAACACCACGTCTATTGTATGTACATACCTTTTCATCCTGTCACCTCTCGATCAGCGTGACATCCGGCATAATATTCGATGCAAAGATTTCGTAATGCACAATATACCGGTCCTCGTCTATCCGGAGGCCATAATGATCGCGCAGGTATTCATAAGATTCGGGATAGCTGCCCTCCAGCGCATAACAGCTGATCACCGCGCGGCGAATGCTCTCCTCCGCAATCCGTTTGGCTTCGCTTCTGCTGGTACCTGCCGCAGAATTCACGCCATACAGAAGTACGCCCGCAACCGCCAGGAAAAACAGCAGGGTCAACACGTTTTCCTTGAGAAAGTGCCATAACCCGCTCAAAAACCGTTTCATAAGCACCTCATCCGATCGCAGACATCACGTTGACCAGCGGCAGCATGACGGAAAGCAGAATCAGACCCACGATCACCGACATGATAATCACCAGCGTAGGCTCCACCTTGCTCACCGCCGACTCGATGCGGTCGTTGGCCTGTTCCTCCGTCCGGCGCGCAATTTCCGTCATCACGGTATCGGCGGCGCCGGTTCGGATGCCGATCGTCAGCATACGGCAATACAGTGCCGGCAGTACCCGGGAGGCCGAAATGGCATCCTCAAAGTTTTCGCCCTGCGCCATACGTTCCCGGCACAGACGGATACGCTCGCTGACGGCGGGATTTCCGGTCAGGTTGGCCGCCATCTCCAGCGATTCATCCACATCCATACCGCTGGACATCGTCATCGCCATGGCGGAGGCAAAGCGGGTGTAGGCCACCATTGCGCCAATGGATTGATCCGAATGACGGCGGGAGAAGAAGTTGCTCATCGCCGCATGCACCGGCTTTACAAAGACGCAGACGAGTACGGCCGCAGCCAGAACCGCCAGCACCAGGACCGGGATCTGCCAATGTGCAGACAGCGCCGCACCGAAATTCATAATTGCAGCCGCTGTGGGGGACATTTCGCCGCCCAGCTGACGGTATACCTCGCCAAACACCGGCAGCACTCTGGTGATCAGGATCACAACAACGAGGATCATGACAACCAACAGGATAGCCGGATACATGATGGCGTTTTTAATGCTCTTGGATATCTGCTCCTGCCGGTCGTAATACTCGGAGAGGGATTTTAAAACCCGGTCCAGATTGCCGGTGCATTCGCCCAGGTTTACCATGTCGCGGACATATTTCGGAAATGCGCCGGTTTTTTCCATGGCTGCGCCAAGGGATTCGCCCAGTTCCAGCTCCTCGCTCAGTTTTTCCAGAAGGCTGCGGCGGCCGGGATCCTTTTCGTCCTCCGCAAGCATCCGCGTCCCCTCGTCCAGCGGGATTCCCGCCTGCATGACAAGATTCATCGACATACAGAACGACGAGAGATATGGCAGCGTCAAATCATTCTTTTTCATAGTTCTGCTCCTCTATCAGAATATCGTTCACCCTGCGGGTGACTCAATACACATACTTTGCACTGTAATGCGAAGCATCGGCGGTATATTCCTCATTGCCGCCGGAGGCAAAGGTGGGATCCATCAGTTTCCACTGGTTCCCGTCAAAATAAATGATGTCGTTCAGCCAGCCGGACTCCTTCGTATAAGTGGAGATCCATGCGTGGTAAACTTCCCCCGCATAGCCCACAACCAGTTTTGTCGGGATACCCAAGCTGCGCAGCATGGAAGTCATCACCGCCGCATAATCAAAGCAAATACCCTTCCCGCGCTTCAGCACATCCTCAATATCCGGGATATAGCCGCTTTGCACGGTCGCAGCCCGGTTTTTATCATAGCTGATATTGTCAACCGCATATTGATATACCGCGCGGATCTTATCAAGATCCGTTTTGCTTCCGGACGTTAATTCGGAGGCCAGGCGGGCCGCTTTTCCGTCCGAGGTATAGTTTACATACTGATTTGGCGTCAAAAACGGTGCAAACTCGCTGGAAAGCGTGACACGGAAGGTCGTGGTGTATGCCGTGGAATACTTGGTTCCGCTGACATTCACATATACGCCGACGGAATAGGAGCCGCTGCCGCCGGAGAGCGGCAAAACGGCGGAAACGCCTTTTGTCAGATTGTAGGTATACCGTGTCCCGTCCGGCATGGTCAGGATCGTTTTGATCCGGGCGCTGCTCGAACCTGTATACGTCACACGGACAACGCCGTCCGCCGTGCCGGAGACATCCACGCTGGCCTCGGCGTTTGAGAGGACATTTGTCCCACCGGCCGGCGGCTGAGCGCCGCCGCTCTGGTTCTTTTGGGCGCCGGACGACGCCGTTTTTTCAGCCGCCGCCAGTTCCTGCGCCGTGAAAGCGCCCTCCGTGATCAGCCGATCCCCGAGCGTGGAGGTTTTTCCCTTCACGGCTGCGGAAAGCGCCGCCCAGGAAATCAACACCACGTCTCCGCGCAGAAAATTCCCGGTATCCGCCGTATCCGGCAGGATTCCCGCCTTTCGGGCCAGTTCATACGGGGAATCCCAGGTAAAATCGCCGTTTGCGTCCGAATATCCCAGTGCGCGCAGCACCAGGGTCAGATACATTACCGCGGACATTGCGTCCGTAGAGCCAAAACGTGTCGCCGATACGCCGTTGACAATGCCGTTCTGATAGGCATATCCCACATAGGGAGCGGCCCAATCGGGCACATCCTGAAACGGCAGTTTCCACTTCCCGGCAAGCGCCTCGCTTTCCTTATTCAGCAGCCGAACGAGAACCGCCGTTGCCTCCATACGGGTCGGCGCGCGCTCCAGCTCATATCCGGCATCGGTGCCGTTGAACAGGCCGAGCGACTTCAGTGCATTCGCACAGGCCGTGGCCGTGTCCAGGTTCGCTTTGGTCAATGCCCGCGCCGGCGGCAGACAGATGCACACAAAGAAACTGGCCGCTGCAAGCAGCAGGGCAAGCTTTGCTCTCATATCAAATACCCTCCGGGGTCTATGCAAGAAATTTAATACAGATATTTCGCGGAATAATTTGCGGTATTTCCGATATACGCCATCATTTCCTCGCTGGAATTGCCCGAGGATGCAAACGTGGGGTCCATCAGCTTCCAGGCGGTGCCATCGAAAAAAATCACATTGTCCATCCATCCGCCCGCTTTGGTATAAACGGAGATCCAGGCATGATAAATTTCGCCCGTGTATCCGACAACCAGCTTGGTCGGAATCTCCCGGCAGCGGAGCATGGCGGTCATCAGTGCCGCATAGTCAAAGCAGATGCCTTTTCCGGTTTCCAGCACCTCGTCAATATCGGGGAGATAGCCGCTTTTCACGGATGCGGCCTTGTCAAAGTCATAGCTGATGTTCGTAATCACGTAGGTATAGATTTCACGGACGATATACAGTTCGTCCGTCAGTCCCGCTGACAACTCCGCGGCGAGCTGAATGGCGCTGCTGGCGGCAGAATAATTGACATACTGGTTTGGCTGCAGG
Source organism: Clostridiaceae bacterium (assembly GCA_018384365.1). GTDB lineage: Bacteria > Bacillota > Clostridia > Oscillospirales > QAMX01 > Allobutyricicoccus. The sequence continues at coordinate 40,049 of JAHAYX010000020.1, read as the reverse complement.
AAAGGGGCAAATTCATCCGCAATCTCCGCGGTAACGCCGGCAGTATACACCGTCGTATACTTCGTGCCCTCAACATTCTTATAAATGCCGATCTGATACTGCCCCGTTCCGCCGGAAAGCGGAAACGCGGCATATGCCGCGCCAGGCGTCAGATTATACTGGTAAGTCGTTCCCTCCGGGAAGGTGATCAGCGCTTTCACGCGGGCGGAAGTTTCCTCCGTGTAGCGAATCATGACGTAGCCGTCCGACGCATGGGACGCGTCGATGGTCACGGCGCTGTTTCCATACACGATTTCACCGTCGGCAACAGGTTCCACCACAACCGGCACGGCAGGCTCCGCCGTTTCCGGGATATTTTCCATCTGCATTTCTTCGCTCGCAGATTCCGGCAGATATGCTTCCTCCCCGGTGGGATCCGGTTCGGAAGGCTCCTGTTCCCTGTCCTCCGCCTCTGCCGGTTCTCCGGTATTCTCCTCCGCGGCGGCGTCCGGACTGTCTTCCCCGGTTGTTTCGTCCGCCTCCCCGGCCTCCGCCGGATCCGGTGCTTCATCGTCCGGTTCTGCGGCATTATCCGCCGCCGTCTCACCGTTCGCCGGCCCGCTCACGTCGGCGCCGCTTTCTTTTTCGCAGGCAGACAGGCACAGCAGCATGACTGCACTGATCAAAATTGCACACAGCCATACAGCCTTCCGCATGACAACAAAACCTCCGGCGGCAATCAGAACTCATGTACTTATCATACCCGAAAATGCGGTTTTTCGCAATACTGTCGTCCTATTTTGTCGACGGATTCCGGCCTTTGCAAAGCCTCCCGCAGCCGCTTAACCGCAAACGGTTACATTTAGCGTTCCGCCGCATCGCTCCTTCCTTTTCAGACAGCCCAAAAAAATAAAGAATTTGCGCAAAATTACATTTCTTTATTGACATTCGTTCTTCTTTGCGTGTATGATACTGTTAACAGAAAGGGAACTCCGACACGGGAAAGGCTTTATCTATGGAAAGCAACATTCTGCGGATCAATATGCTCGGCGAGTTTTCGCTGACATATAACGACAATGTGGTCGATGATAATGGCAGCCGCTCCAAAAAGCTCTGGATGCTGCTGGAATATCTGTTGGTATTTCGCGGGCGCGAGGTGACGCAAAACGAGATTATCGATCTTTTGTGGCCCGATGAAGACGTTACAAACCCGGCCAATACGCTGAAGGTTTTGATCCACCGCATCCGTCAGATGCTGGATCAGATCGGGCTTGACAGCAAACGGCTGATTGTCAGCCGGCGCGGCACCTATTCCTGGCAGAACGACGGGGTCAAGCTCGTTGTGGACACCGACCTCTTTGAGGATCTCTGCCGCAAGGCAGAAGCCGTGGATGATCCGGAAGACCGGCTGAACTATTTGCTGCGCGCCATCAGCTTGTATAAGGGCGATTTCCTGCCCAAGACCGCATACGAGGTCTGGGCAGTGCCGATTTGCACTTATTACCATGGAATATACATCAAAATCGTCAAGGACGCCGTTGTGCTCCTGAAAGAGCGGAAGCGCCTTGACGATATCATTCGCATCTGCCGGAACGCCGTGCAGATCGATCCTTATGACGAAGCGCTGCATATCAACCTGATTGAAGCGCTGGCAGACAGCGGCCGGTATCGTGAAGCGCTTTCGCATTACGAATCCGCAACCAAAATGTTTTACAGTCAGTTTGGTATCACGCCGTCGCCCGAGTTCATGGCCGTCTATAAGCAGGTCATCAAAATGACGAACGACGTGGAAACCGACCTGACGATCATCAAGGCAAGCCTGCAGGAAATGCAGGAAGCCCGGGGCGCATTTCACTGCGAATACGAGATTTTCAAGGAGATTTATCAGTTGGAAGCGCGTGCGCAGATGCGTTCCGGCCAAACCATATTCCTCTGTCTTTTGACGGTTACGGATGCAAACGGCGAACGGCTGAAGCAAAAAACACTCACTTCCACCATGGATAAACTGATGAATACCATCGGTTGCGCACTGCGCCACGGCGATGTCTACACGCGCTTCAGCATCTCGCAGTTTCTGGTTTTGCTGCCCTGTGTCACGCTGGAAAACGGCGAAATGGTGATGGAGCGCATCATCCGGCGTTTTCATCACGATTACCCGCGTTCAACGGCCATTGTCCATTACAGCGTGCAGCCGATTGAACCCAAAGCATAAATGGCAGACCAAAGGCCCCGGGAAAGAATTCCCGGGGCCTTTTCTTCCGCCGCGCACGGCTTATTCATAACCGTCGTTCCATTGTTTCAGTTCCGCCAGCGAGCAGATGCCCACAAAGCAGGCGTTTCCGGCAAAATACTCCGGCGCCAGCGCATAGGATGTCATGCGCAGATGTCCCTCCACGATGATATACTGCCCGCTGCCGCTGGTGAGCAGTATGACCGGCGGGAATTTCCCTCCGGCCCGTAAAAAGCGCTCTCCGGCGAGGAAACGGTCATTCGGCACGTCAAAAATCCGGCGATCCTCGCGGATTGCCTGCACCGCGTCGAGCGGCAGAGATGTTCCGCCGGAAAGTTCATTCCAGTAGGAATAGTCGATATAGCGGATATGGGCAAGATCGTCCTGTTCCAGCTCCGCACACTCCCATTTCACGTGCTCCGGAAAATTGTGAAACAGTTCCTCGTTCCGGCCGTAACCGCGGAACGCGCCCATTACCTCACGGCGGAGGGCATTTTCCGCCGGATTCTCCGGATTGCCTTCCGTTATCAACGAAGGCTCCGCGCCGCAGGCCTCCAGCGCCGTATGCAGGTCACCGGAAAACCGTTCCGATGCAAGCTCTCCGCGCAGAAAAGCCAGCAGCATCTCCTCTTCCGAGGATTTCCGTAAAAATCTCATGATTACAGAGCCGTCACTTCGGCAAACATCCGCTGGAGATCCTCCCGGATCGGCAGTGCCTGCGGGCAGGCCTTTTCGCACTTGCCGCACTTACGGCACTGATCCGCCCATTTTTCGGCATCCAGACGCGCCAGGTTTTCCTTCGTTCTGCCGGCGTTATTGTACATACCATATTCGTTCCAGATCGAGAAATTACGCGGGATATCCACGCCAAAGGGACAGGGCATACAGTAGGCGCAGCCCGTGCAGCCATTCCGAATGCTGCCGCGGATTGCCCCCGCTACGCGGTCAATCACACCCTGCTCTTCCTCCGTCAGCGGCGTATAATGATTGAAGGTTGCCAGGTTATCGCGCACCTGCTCCTCGGTGGACATACCGCTGAGCACAACGGCAACACCCGGATGCGACGCCACCCAACGCACCGCCCAGGAGGCCAGGCTCTTGTCCGGTGCATAATCCTTCAGAATTTTCTCCGCGCCCGGCGCAAAAGAGGCCAGCGAGCCGCCCTTGACCGGCTCCATGATGATGAGCGGGACCTTGCGTTCCGCCGCGAGCGCCACGCCGCGGTCCCCGGCCTGAATGTCCGTATCCATGTAGTTATACTGGATCTGGCAGAAATCCCAATCGCGGTAATTCAATATGTACTCAAAATCCTCATAGCTGCCGTGGAAAGAGAAGCCCAGATTGCGGATTTTGCCCGCTTCCTTCATGCGGATCATCTCGTCCAGCAGACCGAATTTCAGGATTTTTTCGTCAAAAACCGTCTTGTTAATGCCGTGGAACATATAAAAATCAATATATTCCACCTGCAGTTTTTCAAACTGATGTCTGAAAATTTCCATGCCGCGCTCATAGGAGTCTATCTGACCCATCGGCAGCTTGGATGCCAGGTAAAAGGAGTCGCGGGGGTATTTTTTCAGAGCCTTGCCCACAAAGATTTCGCTCTGTCCGGCCAGATAGCCATACGCCGTGTCAAAATAGTTCACACCGTTTGCAATAGCTTCGTCGATCATGGTCTGCGCGCGCGCATAGTCAATATCGCCGCGGTCGCCGCCGGGCAGCAGGGGCAAACGCATACAGCCGAAGCCCAAAAGGGAGGGACGCTCTTTCATTCCATACAGTTGTCTATACTCCATTTGTAAAACCTCCTGGCTCTTTTTGCTTACAGTATAGCAGTTTCCTCAATTTTCTGCAAGTATTTCGAGCATTTCCAGGGAATCCAGTGCACATCCCGTATAATAGTGCAGCAGGATCTCCGTGTAATCCGCGCCGGCCAGCGCCATTGCCCGCGCGCCGTACTGGCTCATTCCAACGCCGTGACCGTATCCTGTCGTCGTAATGAAAACTGTCCCATCCCGCACCTCCAGCACAAAATCCGCCGAGTTCAGTCCCAGCAGCTGCCGGAGCTCCATGCCGCTGACCTTCATACCGCCCAGAACAGCCGATTTGATCATCCCGGCTGGGCTTCTTTGCATTTCCGTCAACCACTCCGCCGGGTCCTCCCCCAGTTTGGCGTCCGGATAGGCACCCAACAATGTCTCGCGCAGAGCGTCCGGCTGAAATTCCACCGTTTCCGTAAATTTCACGGCGTTTTCTTCACCGGGACTGTCCACCTCCACCAGATAGGGCACGGATGTACCCCAGACATCCTCGGCACTCTCCGTCCTGCCGCCCGCAATGGCGTGGAAGGCCGCCATGGCGGGGTCACCATCGTAGGTCAGCACCACACCGTCCGTTTCCCGCACGGCGGCCCGAATTTTGTTCCTGTCAGATTCGCTGTTGGATCCAAACAACGCGGCAGCCGTTTCCAATGTGGTGATGTCCCGGTAAGCCTTGCAGTGCGCAGAATTGTCGCAGAGCGGCACACCGTCGTGAACGCCGTCCGCCGGCGGATGCTGCATCCGATACAGGATGAAGCTGCGTGCGGCTACCGCCTGTGCTTTCAGCGCCTCCTCCGGGAAGGAGGCAGGCATCTCGGCAGCCAATACGCCCGCCAGATACGCGTCCAGCGGATAGGAAACTTCCCTTCCCGCCATCATCACGTGCACCGTTACGGCGGCATCCTGTGAATTTTCCGCGCGCGAATCTTCCGTTTTGCCATTTTCGGCGATTTCCGTACGTTCCTCCGGTGCCGCAGTGTTCCGTTCTGCCCCATCCGTCGGGCTGCCCCACAGCAGAATGGGGACTGCCACCGCGGCAAGCCACAATACACAGGCCAAAATCACCGTTTTTCTCATCTTTTTCCCGCCTTTCCTTCCTTTGCACGAGATTGTATACAATTATACACCACAGCAGCCATTATTTAGACACTATGCACGTTGACGCAGGAAAGTTTACCATGCTAAAATGCTTACAAGGGAAAGCTTTCCTGTTTTTGATGCCGGTGTAAATCATTTTCATTCCGGTTTGCAGGATTGTCCCAAAAAAACTGCAATTCTTATTCTGGGGGGATCATCTGTGGCAGAGGATCGTACACAATCTGAGTTCATACAAAATTTATGTGAGGAATATCGGAAAAATAACCGTATCGATCCGGCGCTTTATAATGATCCTGCCGTTAAGCGCGGCCTGCGCAATGCAAATGGAACCGGCGTTATCGCGGGACTCAGCCAGATCGGCGACGTCGTGGGTTATGAGCTGCGCGACGGGGAGCGCATCAGTGTGCCCGGTAAGCTGTATTACCGTGGCTATGATCTCGAGGAGCTGATCGACGGTTTCATGAGTGAGGGCCGCTATGGCTTTGAGGAGATCTCCTATCTGCTGCTCTTCGGCAAGCTTCCGACGCCGGAGCAGTTCCAGTACATTTCCGAACAGTTGGGTACGCTCCGTCAGCTGCCGGATTTCTTTACGGAGGATCAGATTCTGAAATCCCCCAGCCGCAACATCATGAACAAGATGGCACGCTGTACCCTGGGGCTTTATTCCTATGATGAAAATCCGGACGATACCAGTCTTGAGAACCTGATGCGCCAGGGCATGGAGCTGATTGCCCGCTTCCCCATTCTGCTTGCCTATGCCTATCAGGCAAAGCGGCATTTCTTTGACCACAAGAGCCTGCACATCCATTTCCCGCACGACAACCAGTCCACGGCCGAGAGCATCCTGCGCGCCGTGCGTTCCGACAAGCACTTCACGGCCGAGGAGGCCCGACTGCTGGACCTCTGCCTGGTACTGCACGCAGAGCATGGCGGCGGTAACAACTCCACATTTGCCTGCCGCGTCGTTTCTTCCTCCGGCACGGACACGTATGCAGCTATTGCGGCGGCGCTTTCCTCCCTGAAAGGCCCGCTCCACGGCGGTGCGAACATTGCCGTCATGAATATGTTTGACGACATTCAGAAAAATGTCCGCAACTGGGACGACGAAGGCGAAGTGGCAGACTATCTGGCCAAAATTCTCCGTCGGGAGGCCGGCGATCATTCCGGCAAAATCTATGGCATGGGCCACCCGATTTATACGATCAGTGATCCCCGTGCGCGCATCCTGAAGAAAAATGCGCGGATGCTTGCAGAGAAAAAGGGCCACGGCGAGGAATTCCACCTGGTCGAAATGGTGGAGCGTCTGACGCCGGAAGTCTTTGCAAAGATCAAAGGCAGCGATAAACCTATGTGCGCCAACGTGGATATGTATTCCGGCTTTGTTTATAAGACGCTGGATATCCCCGTCGAGCTTTATACGCCGCTTTTCGCAGCGGCACGCATCGCCGGTTGGATTGCCCACCGCATTGAAGAGGTCTGCGGCAACTCCCGCATCATTCGTCCGGCTTACCGCGTGGTGTATGATAAGAGAAAATATGTGCCGATGACGGATCGCTGAAAAAATGCAAAACAAAAGCGCTGATAGCTCCCTATCAGCGCTTTCTTTCTTGGAATTTCAATCGGGGAACGCCGCTTTCCAGTTGACGTTCCCCGATTTTCTGCTTTCGATTCAAAAGTTATCAGAACGTCATGCTCTCGCCTGGCGCCAGCTTCACATCCCGATCGAGATGCGTAAACCAGACCGTTTGCGCGGAGGGGTTCTGCACACGCTTGCCATCCACGCTGAACAGCAGGCTGCGGAACGCCTCGATGTAGTCATATGCCTCGATGTTCGTGCAGTACCAGACATCGCTTCTGTTGCCGACGCGCGCAGCAAAGTTTTCGATGACATTCCAGTTGTCGTTTCCCTCAAATTCATAGCTGTGGCCCCACATATAGAAGAACTTCGACCGGCGCGCAAAGGGCGGCAGCTTTTCATCGTCATCTAAGAACTGATCGGTCAGCTCCTGGAGCTTCGGATCATCATGATGACAGGTTGCTTTCAGGCGCAGCCAGTCCACCGGAAGGTCAAAACGGCCGGTCGTTTCCACAGTACGCGCATAAACGATGCCGCAGTTTTTCAGGATATCCACCACATTGTCGTTATAGGTACCGTAAGGATAAGCATGGCCGCGCACAATCGTGTCGAACTGAGCCTCCAGATTCTCGCGGTCCTTCATCACTTCATAGGTTGCCAGGTTCAGCGGCAGCCGCTCCAGGAAGGGATGGGTCAGGCCGTGCGTGGCAATCTCGTGGCCGCTGTCTTTATAAAGTGCGGTGACCTGTGCCTCTGTCATGCGGCGATGCACGCGCCCGGCAGGATAAACGGTGCCCTCCGGCGCATATTCCCCGCTGTTGATGTTGAATGTGCCCTTGAGTCCGCTGCGGTTCATGATCTCGATCAGCCGCATATCCTGCTCGACACCGTCATCATAGCTGAGCGTCAGCGCTTTTTTGCGTCCGCCCGGGAACAAAATCATGGGATTCGGCATGTAAAACAGCTCCTTACTTTTCAAAAATACCGGTTTTCGATTGTTCTTATTATAGCACAGCGGCTTTTCCGCGGCAAGCTTGAAAAATGCGGCGTTTTCCCTGCGCATTGCGGCGTCCATACGTGAAAAAAGAGCACCGCTTTGCCGGGCGGTGCTCTCCAGAACAGGACGAAAAGCGTCAGGATGCGGATTTTTCTATCGGAGCCTTTCTTTTCACGGCGGTTTTCCATTTTCCCGTCCGCACACGCAGGTAGGAAAGGATAATGCGCACATAGCTGTCGATCACCATGCAGGTGACCGCTGCGGGCAGGCCATAGCCCAGGATCTGAATGCAGATGATTGCGCCGAGCAGGGCACGGAAAAACCACATGCCGGAAGCCGTAATAATCATCGGCCACAGGGTATCACCCGCACCGCGCAGGCCACCGGCAAACACCATGGCACCGGTTTGTGCCGGCTGCAGCATGGCCGCAATCTTCAGGCAGCGGGTGGCCAGTTCTAAAACCTCTGCCTCGTTGGAGAAGAGCAGAACGATGTATTTTCCGAAGAAGAAAAGCATTGTGCCCGCGATGGACATCACAACCATGGCGGTCAGCACGCAAACCTTCATATACCGATCAGCAAGATTCGGTTTCCCTGCGCCGAGCGACTGGCCCACCAGCGTTGTGGAAGCGGCGCCAAAGGCAAAGCCGGGCATAAAGGCAATGGATTCCGCCGTGACATACACGGTATTGGCTGCAATGGACACCGTGCCAAGGCTTGCAATTGCACGGCTGATGACCACGTTTGCGCCGGACATACAGATCCGTTCCATCATAGCCGGTATGCTGATTTTGAAAATCTGCGCAGCAATATGCATATCCAGGCGGTAGCTGTCATGCAGCGTGATGTGCATCGGGGAATCCTTTTTGAGATACAGGATCAGGATTGCGCAGATGCCGCCGATTGCCATGGCAATTGAGGTTGCAGCGGCCGCACCGTTCACACCCCAGCCCGCGCCGATCATGGTGAAGGATTTGCCGAAAATCGTAAGCGTCCGCGTCGGGTAGATCAGGAAGAAGTTGCCCACCACGTTTATCACATTCACGCCGATATTGATGCGCAGCGGCGTTTTGGTGTCGCCGCAGCCGCGGAACGCCGAGAACAGCAGCATGGAGGCAATGCCAAAGGGTCTGCCAAATGCGGCAATCAGGTTATAAGAGGCTGCATAATCGATAATATCCGCACCGGCGCCCATCCACAGCGGGATCAGGCGGTGCAGTACGCCCAGTATCACCGCAATCGGGATACCGAGATACAACAAAATCAGCACGGCGTGCCGCGTCAGCTTTTTGGTCAGTTCCTTATCGCCTGCGCCGACACTCTGCGAGATCAGAGCCGTCACACCGACGCCCAGTGCCATAATCACGCCGTTTAACAGAAAGACAACGGAGTTGCTGATGGAGACCGACGCAGTGGCATAGGCGCCCAGAGAGCCAACCATCGCTGTATCCGCGTAGGATACCAGCGTTGACAGGACGTTTTCCAGGAAAATAGGCCATGCCAGAAGAACAATGTTGCGAAGAGGAGACCGGGATTCATCCAAAAGATCCAATCGTTTTGCTTTTTTAACTGCTTCCAATGTACCATCCACCTATCTTTTTTTAAGAATATTATAACATGGCCGCCGCAGTGCCACAAGTTGAAGATATGGTCATGATTTTGGCGTTTCCGGGCGGGTCTGCGCGGCGAAAAGGCCGGCGCGGGAAGGAGCAGGCAGAATGTCACAGAAATCTCCCGTTTTCCTTCCGTTTTTTCGGCAGGCAAAAACCGGCCCTTGTCCTTGACAGAACGGTTTTGCGGAACTATAATAAATTAGTTTGATTTGCAGGAGGTAAGTCTCGTGAAAGTCGTTCTTCGCGGCGCTCAGGTTTATACGGCGAGCGGTTTTTCTCAGATGGACGTATTGATCGATGACGGCATCATTGCCGATATTGCTCCCTCTGTTCCCTTTCGCAGGGATATTGTTTCTTTTGATTTCACTTCGTGTTTTCTTTTCCCGGGTCTCACAGATGTTCATGTGCATCTCAGAGAGCCGGGATTTTCTTATAAAGAAACCATGAAAACCGGCACAATGGCCGCGGCGCGCGGCGGTTACACCAGCGTCTGCGCCATGCCGAACCTTTCCCCCGTCCCGGACAGCCCGGAAACACTCGCGCCGGAGCTTGCGGCAATCCGCCGCGACGCCGTCGTGCACGTTTATCCCTACGGCGCAATCACGCGCGGCGAGGCTGGAGAGGTGCTTTCCGATATGCAGGGCCTTGCGCCGGACGTGATCGCCTTCTCCGACGATGGACGCGGCGTACAGTCGGAAGAGAGGATGCGTGCCGCCATGCAGCAGGCAAAGGCCTGCGGCCGCATCCTTGCGGCGCACTGCGAGGACAACGCGCTCCTGCACGGCGGTTATATCCACGACGGCGCGTATGCCCGTGCACATGGCCATCGCGGTATTTCCTCCGAAAGCGAATGGTGCCAGATTGAACGCGACCTGCGCCTGGCGGAGGAAACAGGCTGTGCCTATCATGTGTGTCATATTTCCTGCCGCGAAAGCGTGGCGCTCATCCGAGCGGCCAAGGCGCGCGGCGTGAATGTGACCTGTGAAACCGGGCCGCACTACCTGATTCTGGACGACAGCATGCTGCAGGAGGAGGGCCGCTTTAAGATGAACCCGCCCCTGCGCAGTGCAGACGACCGTGACGCACTGCGAGAGGGTCTCCGCGACGGTACGATTGACATGATCGCCACGGATCACGCGCCGCACAGTGCGGAGGAAAAATCCCGCGGCCTTGAAAAAAGCGCCATGGGCATCGTCGGGCTGGAAACCGCGTTTGCGGAGCTTTACACACATCTGGTGCGTACCGGCGTGCTGACGCTGGAACGGCTCATAGAGCTGCTCAGCGTCAATCCCGGCCGGCGCTTCGGGATCGGAACGAGCCTTGCAGTCGGTCAGCCGGCTGATCTGACGGTGTTCGAGCTGGACACGCCTTACACGATTGATCCAAACGAATTTGCATCACTTGGAAAAAGCACCCCCTTCGCAGGGGATACGGTTTACGGCAGATGCCGCATGACAATGGTGAATGGGAGGATAGTATGGCAAGAAAATACGATCGAAAAATAGTACTGGAGGACGGTGCGGAGTATCCGGGCATCGGGTTCGGTTACCGCTGCGACCGTGTCTGCGAAATTGTGTTCAATACATCCATGGTCGGGTATCAGGAAATTGTCTCCGACCCGTCCTATACCTATCAGATGGTGGTCATGACCTATCCGCTCATCGGCAACTACGGCATTGCGGACGACGACTTTGAGACCAAAACACCCACGATCGGCGGTCTGATCGTTCGTGAGTATAACGATTCGCCGTCCAACTTCCGTTATACCAAGACGCTCTCCGAAATTTTAGAGGAGAACCACATTCCCGCCATTTCCGAGATCGACACCCGCTGCCTGACGCGCAGCATCCGCGATCTGGGCAGCCGGAAAGTGCTGATCACCGACATCGACACGCCCCACGAACGCGCGATGGAGATTTTGCAGAACGCCAAAACACCGCACGACGCCGTGGCGCAGGTGAGCTGCCGCAAGCGCTGGTATTCGCGCACCTCCAACCATAAATATAACGTTGTGGCGATTGACTGCGGCATCAAGATGAACATTGTGCGCAGCCTGAATGCGCGCGGTTGCAATGTCACCATCATGCCGTGGAACACCACGGCGGAGGAACTGGAGGCCATGAAGCCGGACGGCGTGTTCCTGTCAAACGGCCCCGGCGATCCGGAGGACGTTGTGCCTGTGATCGAGCTGGTGCGCCGCCTGCGCGGACGCTATCCCATCTTCGGTATCTGCCTGGGACACCAGATGATCGCCCTGGCCTACGGCGCGCATACCTATAAACTCAAGTTTGGTCACCGCGGCGGCAACCACCCCGTAAAAAACCTGGAAACCGGCAAAATCGAGATCACCAGCCAGAATCACAGCTACGCCGTAGACGCCGCCTCGCTGGAAGGCACCGGACTGCACGTCACGCACCTCAATCTGCTGGACAACACCGTCGAAGGCCTTGCCTGCTCGGAGGATCACGTTTTCTCCGTGCAGTACCATCCGGAAAGTGCGCCCGGACCGCAGGACAGCGCCTATCTGTTCGATCAGTTTATCAATATGATGAAGGAGGAGAAACAGCATGCCTAAGAGAACGGACATCAAGAAAGTACTGGTCATCGGTTCCGGCCCCATTGTCATCGGACAGGCCGCCGAATTTGACTATGCCGGCACGCAGGCCTGTCTGGCCCTCCGCGAAGAAGGCTATGAGGTCATCCTGGTCAACTCCAACCCCGCCACCATCATGACAGACACCACCATCGCCGATAAAATCTACATGGAACCGCTGACCCTGGAATACGTTGCAAAAATCCTGCGTTACGAGCGCCCGGACGCCATCATTCCCGGCATCGGCGGCCAGACGGGCTTAAACCTTGCCATGCAGCTGGAGCGCAAGGGCGTTCTGGCCGAATGTCAGGTGGAGCTTCTGGGTACCAAAAGCCGCAGCATTGAGTGTGCGGAGGACCGCGAGCTTTTCAAGGAGCTCTGCGAATCGCTCGGCGAACCGGTGCTGCCCTCCAAAATCGCACATTCCATCGAGGAAGGCATTGCGGCAGCGGAAGAAATCACCTATCCGGTCGTGCTGCGTCCGGCCTTTACGCTGGGCGGCACAGGCGGCGGCTTTGCCGATAACGAGGAAGAGCTGATTGAGATCATGAAAAATGCGCTTCAGCTCTCTCCGGTCGGACAGGTGCTCGTGGAAAAGAGCATCAAAGGCTACAAAGAGATCGAATACGAGGTCATGCGCGACTCCAACGACACGGCCATCACGATCTGCAACATGGAAAATATCGACCCGGTCGGCATCCACACGGGCGACAGTATTGTCGTGGCGCCCAGCCAGACCCTGACGAACAAGGAATACCATCTCCTGCGTGACAGCGCACTGAAAATCATCCGCGCGCTGGAAATTGAAGGCGGCTGCAACGTGCAGTTCGCGCTGGACCCGGAATCCTTCAATTATTACCTCATCGAAGTCAACCCCCGCGTGTCGCGTTCGTCCGCACTGGCCTCCAAGGCCAGCGGCTATCCCATTGCGCGCGTCTCCGCGAAAATTGCAGTCGGCATGACGCTGGATGAAATCCAGCTTGCCAACACCCCTGCCTCCTTCGAGCCGACGCTGGACTATGTCGTCACGAAAATGGCGCGTTTCCCCTTTGACAAATTCTCCGATGCGTCCCGCAGCCTCTCCACGCAGATGAAGGCAACCGGTGAAGTCATGAGCGTCGGCCGCACCATCGAAGAGAGCCTTTTGAAGGCGATCCGTTCGCTGGAAACCGGCGTTTCCCACCTCTACCTTGCCAAATTCGACGAGGTGCCGGAGGCGGAACTGCTGGATTACATCAAAATCGGCACGGATGACCGCATTTTTGCCATTGCACAGCTCATCCGGCTTGGCACAGACCTCAGCCTGATCTGCAATGCCACGCAGATTGATATGCTGTTCCTGGAAAAATTCAAAAACATCGTGGATTTTGAAAAAGAGCTTGCGCTGCATCCCGGCAACCCCGACACGCTCCGCGAGGCCAAGCGCATGGGCTTCTGCGACCGCTACATTGCAAAGCTCTGGAACTGCCGCGAGCAGGATATTTACGATATGCGCGAGCGTCTGGAACTCTTCCCGGTCTATAAAATGATCGACAGCTGCGCCAGCGAATTCGACAGCTACATTCCCTACTTCTATTCGACCTACGAGCTACAGAATGAATCCATCGTCAGCAATAACCGTAAGATTATCGTGCTGGGTTCCGGCCCGATCCGTATCGGTCAGGGCGTGGAATTCGACTATTCCACCGTTCACGCGGTCAAAACGATCAAACAGGCCGGCTATGAAGCCATTATCATCAACAACAACCCCGAAACCGTTTCCACCGACTATACCACCAGCGACAAGCTCTATTTCGAGCCGCTGACGGTGGAAGATGTCATGAATATCATCCGTCTGGAGAAGCCGTACGGCGTCATCGCCTCCCTCGGCGGCCAGACCGCCATCAATCTGGCCGGTCCGCTCGCCGCGCGCGGCGTACACCTCATCGGCACGGACGTGGACGCCATCGAAAAGGCGGAAAACCGCGATTCCTTTGAGAAAATCGTGACGAGCCTCGGCATCCCGCAGCCAAAGGGCCACGCTGTGACCAACATAGAGGACGGTGTGCGCGCGGCAGCGGAGATTGGCTATCCCGTGCTGGTGCGCCCGAGCTATGTGCTGGGCGGCCGCGCCATGCAGATTGTTTCCAACGAAGAATCCCTGCGCGTTTACCTCAAAACCGCCGTGGAGCTTGACGAAGATCAGCCGGTGCTGGTCGATAAGTACATCGTCGGCAAAGAGGTTGAGGTGGACGCCGTTTGCGACGGCGTAGACGTCTTTGTGCCGGGCATTATGGAACACGTGGAGCGTACGGGCGTTCACTCCGGCGACTCGATCAGCGTCTATCCGCCCTTCTCCATCTCCGAGCGTGTGAAAGAACGCATTCTCGATTACATGAAAAAGCTCGGTCTTGCCATTGGCATCATCGGTCTTTATAACGTCCAGTTCATCGTGGATCCGCACGAGGATGTATATATCATCGAAGTCAACCCCCGCTCCTCGCGCACCGTGCCGTTCATCTCCAAGTCAACCGGCTGGTCGCTGGCGGACATTGCAACGCTCTGCATCCTCGGCCACAGCCTGCGCGAGCAGGGCATTACGGAGATTTATCCGAAGGAAAAGGAAAAGTGGTATGTCAAGGCCCCGGCCTTCTCCTTCTCGAAGCTGCGTGGTCTGGATGCCACGCTTTCTCCGGAAATGAAGTCCACCGGTGAAGCCATCGGTTACGACAAAAAACTTACCCGCGCGCTTTACAAAGCCTTGCAGTCCTCCGGTATGCACCTGTCGAACTACGGCACCATCTTCGTCACCATTGCGGACGCGGATAAGGAAGAAGCGCTGCCGCTGATTCGCCGTTTCTATAACCTGGGTTTCAACATTGAGGCTACGCACGGCACCGCGCAGTTCTTAAAGAGCCACGGCATCCGCACCCGCGTGAAAGCAAAGATCAGCGAGGGCAGCGACGAAATCCTGCGCTCTATCCGCCAGGGCCACGTCAGTTATGTCATCAACACGCGCGACATCAGCTCGCTGGACACCATGTCCGACGGCTTTGAGATCCGCCGCTGTGCCGTTGAAAACAATGTCACCATCTTTACCTCGCTGGACACCGTACGTGTACTGCTGGACGTACTCGAGGAAATCACGCTCTCCATCGCACCGATTGATGCCTAAAGGAGTCTGAAAATGAACATACGCGAACTTTACACCATCCGGGAAAATACACCCGCAGCGCGCGATGTATTCCGGATGCGTCTTGAAGGGAACACCGCTGCGTTTTCCCGCCCCGGACAGTTTTTGAATATTGCGCTGGATGGACTTTTCCTCCGCCGTCCCATTTCCATCGCCGATTACGACGAATCCGGCGTGCTGATTTATTATAAAGTTGTGGGCGAAGGCACGCGCCGCATGAGCGGCATGACCCCGGGCGAAACGCTCGACGTCCTGACAGGCCTTGGCAACGGCTTTGATGTGACAAAATCCGGCGAGCATCCGCTCGTCGTAGGCGGCGGCGTCGGTGCGCCCCCGCTTTACCGCCTCACGCGCGAATTGCTCGCCGCAGGCAAAGCGCCGCACGTCATTCTGGGCTTTAATACGGCGGCGGACGTTTTCCTGACGGCCGAATTCCAGGCAATGGGCGTGCCCGTCACGGTTGCAACGGCTGACGGCAGCGCCGGTGTGCGCGGCTTTGTTACGGATGCACTGCGCAGCGCGGCGATCCCGTATGATTACGTGTACACCTGCGGTCCGGAACCCATGCTTCGCGCGCTGTATGGCGCAACGGACAGCTCCGGGCAATACAGCTTCGAAGCCCGCATGGGCTGCGGCTTCGGCGCCTGCATGGGCTGCAGCTGCAAAACGAAATACGGCTATAAGCGCATCTGCCGTGATGGCCCGGTGCTCGAAAAGGAGGAGATCGTATGGTAGACACCCGTGTGACCCTGAGTGGTCTGACGCTTGATAACCCTGTGATCCCGGCCAGCGGCACGTTTGGCTACGGCTATGAGTTTGCCGAGTTATATGACATCAATATTCTGGGTTCCTTTTCCTTCAAGGGCACGACGCGCGAGCCGCGCTATGGCAACCCGCTGCCGCGTATTGCCGAATGTCCCGCCGGGATGATCAATTCCGTCGGCCTGCAGAATCCCGGCATTGACGCAGTGATCTCGCAGGAGCTGCCGCGTATGCGCGAAGTGTTCCACAAACCGGTCATCGCCAATATTTCCGGTTTTTCCGTGGAGGAATACGTGGAATGCTGCGCAAAAATTGAAAAAGAGGACTGCGTTGGCCTGATTGAGGTCAACGTCAGCTGCCCCAACGTGCATAACGGCGGCATGAGCTTCGGCGTTTCGCCGGAATCCGCCGCGCTCGTCACGCGGGAAGTGCGCCGTGTTACGAAAAAGCCGATCTATATCAAACTCTCGCCCAATGTGACGGACATTGTCTCCATCGCCGCCGCCTGCGAACAGGCCGGAGCGGACGGCATCAGCCTGATCAACACCCTGCTGGGGATGCGCATTGATCTGCGCACCCGCCGTCCCGTCATCGCAAATAAAATGGGCGGTTTTTCCGGCAGCGCCATCTTCCCCGTCGCCGTACGCATGGTTTATCAGGTCGCAGAAGCGGTTTCCGTTCCCGTGATCGGCATGGGCGGTGTATCCAGCGCCCGCGATGTGATTGAAATGATGCTGGCCGGCGCCACCGCCGTGCAGGTGGGTGCGGCAAATCTGGTCAATCCCTATGCCTGCCGCGATATCATAAACGAACTGCCGGGCGTGATGGAATCGCTCGGTATCCACAGCTTACAGGAAATTATTGGAGGTGCACATTAAATGAACCGTGACGTGATTATTGCCTGCGATTTTAAAAACCGTGCAGAAACCCTTGCGTTTCTGGACCGTTTCACCGAGGAAAAGCCGTATCTGAAGATCGGCATGGAGCTTTTTTATGCGGAGGGCCCGTCCATCGTGCGCGAACTGAAGTCCCGCGGACACAAGATCTTCCTGGATCTGAAACTGCACGACATTCCCAACACGGTGAAGAGCGCCATGGCTGTGCTGTCCTCGCTCGACGTGGATATGTGCAACCTGCATGCCGGCGGCACGATCGCCATGATGGAAGCCGCTCTGGAAGGCCTCATGCGTCCGGATGGCACCCGTCCGCTGCTCATCGGCGTAACGCAGCTCACTTCCACCAGCGAGGAACGTATGCGCGAGGACCTTCTCATCGAGCGTCCCATAGAAGAAGTAGTCGCGCATTATGCACGAAACACCAAAAAAGCCGGACTCGACGGCGTCGTCTGCTCACCGCTTGAGGCAGCACGCGTGAAAGAAGTCTGCGGCGCGGACTTCCTGACCGTCACGCCCGGCGTGCGCTTTGCTGATGGCGACATCGGCGATCAGTCCCGTATTGCCACGCCCGCCCGTGCGAAGGAGCTGGGCTCCGATTTCATCGTGGTCGGCCGTCCGATCACTCGTGCAGAGGACCCCGTTGCCGCATACCGTCGCTGTGTCGCCGACTTTATCGGCTGAATCACCGCCC
Source organism: Clostridiaceae bacterium (assembly GCA_018384365.1). Classification (GTDB taxonomy): domain Bacteria; phylum Bacillota; class Clostridia; order Oscillospirales; family QAMX01; genus Allobutyricicoccus. The sequence continues at coordinate 22,625 of JAHAYX010000020.1, read as the reverse complement.
GAACCGAAGATTAACTTACTGGAGGAGCGTTATGGAAAGCTACAAAAGAGAATTTATCGAATTTTTGCAGTCTGCAGGCGTTTTGAAGTTCGGTGACTTCACCGCAAAGAGCGGCCGGAAGATCCCCTATTTCATCAACGCCGGCGATATAAAGACCGGCAGCCAGATTTGCCGTTTGGGCGAATTTTACGCCAGAGCCTATCTGGAAAAGGTCGGGAAAAAGCGCACAGTGCTGTACGGACCGGCCTATAAGGGCATTCCGATTGCCGTGTCGGTTGCCTCCGCACTTTCCCGCGAGGATCTGGATGTGCCGTTTTTCTTCAACCGCAAGGAGGAAAAGGACCACGGCGAGGGCGGCGTGTTCGTTGGTTATGTGCCGAAGGCCGGTGAGGAAGTTGTCATCGTGGAGGATGTCATCACTGCCGGTACTGCCATTCGCGAGAGCATGGAAAATCTGAAGCATCTGGAGAGCGTGAAAATCGCCGCCGTATTCGTCATGGTAGACCGCAAGGAAAAGGGCCGCACCGAAATGTCCGCCATGGCGGAGCTGGAGCAGGAATACGGCTTCCCGGTTTATTCCGTCGTGGATGTGTATGACATCATCGAGTTCCTCGAAGAGGATCCCGCCAATGCGGAGAACGTTGCCCGCATCCGGAACTACCTCACAGTGAACGGAGCCAAAGCATGAGGAGCCTGATCGACATTCTCGACCTTTCAGTCGATGAAATTGCATCCCTGATCCGCACGGCGGACGACATCATTGCAAATCCCGCGAAATATGCGGAAAAATGCCGCGGCAAAAAGCTTGCCACGCTCTTTTTCGAGCCTTCCACCCGCACGCGTCTGAGCTTCGAGGCTGCCATGTACGAGCTGGGCGGCCATGTGATCGGTTTCTCCGAAGCCATGTCCAGTTCCGCCGCCAAGGGGGAGAGCATCGCAGACACCGTACGCACCGTAAGCTGCTATGCGGATATCATCGCGATGCGTCATCCGAAGGAAGGCGCGCCGCTCGTCGCCTCCCGGAAATCCTGGGTGCCGGTTATCAACGCCGGTGACGGCGGCCATAACCACCCGACGCAGACACTGGCCGATCTGCTCACGATTCACCGCGAAAAGGGCCGTTTCTCCGGCCTGACGGTCGGTCTCTGCGGCGACTTGAAGTTCGGCCGCACGGTTCATTCGCTGATCAGCGCCCTGTCCCGCTACGAGGACGTGCGTTTTGTGCTGATTTCCCCGGATGAGCTTGTCCTGCCGGATTATATCAAAACCGATGTTTTACAGCGCGGCGGTTTTTCCTTCTATGAAACGACCGATTTAGAAGCAGCCATGCCGGAGCTTGATATTCTGTATATGACGCGCGTGCAGCGCGAGCGCTTCTTCAACGAGGCGGACTATATCCGCCTGAAAGACAGCTATATCCTCACCCCGGAAAAACTCGTAAACGCCAAGCAGGATCTTGCCATCATGCACCCCCTGCCCCGCGTCGGGGAAATCACGGGCGCCGTGGACGATGATCCGCGCGCCTGCTATTTCAAGCAGGTGCTCTATGGCAAGTACATGCGCATGGCGCTGATCCTCATGCTGCTGGAGGTGGCGTAAATGATTATTGATTCCATTAAAAACGGCATCGTCATCGACCATATCAAAGCCGGACGCAGCATGGAGCTTTATAATCTGCTGCACCTGGACCGTCTGAAATGCTCTGTCGCCATCATTAAAAATGCCCCCAGCGAGAAGATGGGCCGCAAGGACATCATCAAAATCGACGAGGAACTGAGCGTGGACCTGGATGTGCTTGGGTATATCGATCCCGGCGCCACCGTGAATATCATCCGGGACGGCGTATTGGTCGAAAAGCGGCATCTGGAACTGCCGGAGCAGGTGGAAAACGTTATTTTCTGCAAAAACCCGCGCTGCATCGTAACGAGCGAGCGCGAAATCCCGCATATTTTCCGGCTGACAAACCGGGAGCGCGGCGTTTACCGCTGTATTTATTGTGATACGGCAGGCAAACGCAGCGAAGAAGAATAAGCAAAGCGCCGCAGTACGGGAATGACTGCGGCGCTTTTTTCAAAACCTCCGAACCCCTGTTTGACAGCGCAGGCGGTCTGTGTTATGCTGGAACCAGGCTTTGGCGGGAGGTGTGACATGAGAAGAAACGGTTGATTCTGGAGATTCCACCCTTTTCCACGCAGCGCGGAGTATCAGCCTGAGCCTTCCGTCACCCAAATTCCTGCCGGGTGTTTCGCTGCGCAGCCGTAGAAACGGCAGGAGGATTCATGACCTATCCTTATTATTTTATCGAGGGCATTCCCGGCAGCGGGAAATCCACACTGGCCGCGGCCCTGTCCCGAAATCTGCCCTATTATCGCCAGTATCGGGAGGGCGACATCTCCCCAGTGGAGCTGGCCTGGTGTTCCTATATGACCCAGGACGACTATGCAGACATTCTGCGACGTTTTCCGGCGCTGGAACCCGAAATCCGTGCGCATTCCGTCGCGGAAGAGGCGAATGTGATCACCGCGTATACGCAGATCCATACAAAAGACGCCTCTTTTTACGACCAAATGTCACAATTTGAGATTTATGCGGGGCGGCGCGATGTGAACAGCTTCCGCGAGATTGTCCTGCGCCGTTTTACCACTTTTTTCGCCGCAGAACGCACAGCCCGTCACGGCAGTATCTTTGAATGTTCCCTGTTCCAGAACATCGTGGAGGAACTGATTCTCTTTGCGGAATATGAGGACGCGCAGATTCTGGCTTTTTATCAGGAACTGTTTGCGTGTATGGACCAGGAGACTGTCTGTCTCATCCGGCTGCGGCCCGCAGACATTGCCGAAAACATCCGACATATCAAGCAGGAGCGCGTGAACGAACAGGGCGAAGAAATCTGGTACCGGATGATGCTGGAGTATCTGTGCAATTCCCCGTATGGCCGCCATCACGGTTTTTCCTCATTTGAGGACCTGCTTTTGCACTTCAGCCGGCGCATCCGCATCGAGGATAACATCATCGCGCAGCTTTTCCGCTGCCGCTGTCTGGAGCTGCCCAGCAAAGCCTTCTCCACGGAGGAACTGATTGCTTCTGTTTTGGAAAACTGATCATAGCGTTATGTTTGCCATATGCAAAAAGCCCGAAGCTTTTTAAGCTTCGGGCTTTTCGTTTTTCAGATCCATCTGTTTCAGGCTGGCCGCACACTGCATCCAGCCGTCAGGCGCGATTTTCCCACTCTTTTTTCAAGATCGCATATTGACAGGTATTTTCGTAAATCGGGTTTCCGGCCTCATCCTTGACAAAGGAGACAAACTCCATAAAAAGGCCCTCTTTTCTCATGCCCAGCCTTTCGCTCAGCTTCTGGCAGGCGAGATTGTAGTCCTCCGTATAAAGATAAATTCGTCTTGCGTTCAGCGTATTGAATAAATAGTCATAATATGCCTGGGCCGCTTCGTACATATACCCCTTTCCCTGATATGCCTGATTCAGCATCCAGCATGGAGAATAAGTATCCTTTGGCCCGCCTTCGGGATCTGTATGTTCTGCGTGCGCAAAGATTTCCCCAATCACTTTTCCGCTCTCCTTCAATACGATCGCGAGATACAGTTCCGGATCCTCCGCACGCGCGGCGGCTGCTTTTTCGGCTTCTGCCTGGGTATTCAGCTTCATACAGGCAAAGCAATTCACCGCAGGTTCCCGTAAATACGCAAGTAAATCCGCAGCATCGTCCCGGGTGAACGGACGCAGCAGCAGTCTTTCTGTTTCGATAATCATCTTCGTTCCCTTTCTGCCGATTTTTCCGTGCGGACCGTCTTGCTCACACGTTTTCCAAAAGCTCGTAACATTCGAGCAGACGCTCTTCCAGCTCTTCTTTTTCCGTCAGGAACCGGTTGAGTGCCTCATAGTCCGAAGCATTGGCCTCGATTGCGGCATCCAGCTCCGCAATCTTCGCTTCCAGCATGGCAGCTTCCCGCCCGGCATTCTCCCGGCGGCGCTGGAGACGCCGCATTTCTTTTGCGGGACTTTCTGCGCCGGTGCGCGCACGCGGTGCATCCGTTTTCACCGCCTGTTTTACCGGTTTTGCGGCAGCCGCCTGTATGGCCGCACGAACCTTTGCCGCGCGATACTCCTCAAAGCCCATGCGGTAATCGGTGATCTTGCCATCTTCCAGTTCCCAGATGCGCGTTGCAAAGCGTGTGACGAAATACCGGTCGTGCGAGACAAAAAGCAGTACGCCGCCGAAGCCATCCAGCAAATCCTCCAGCCATTCACGCGAAGCCAGATCCAGATGGTTCGTTGGCTCGTCGAGAATCAGGAAGTTTAAGTCGTTGTACATCAAGATACAAAGTTTCAAACGCGACAGTTCGCCGCCGGACAGGACGGAGAGCGGTTTGAACACGTCGTCTCCCTGGAATTGATACGTGCCAAGGCGGTTTCGCGCCTCTTTTACATCAATGGGGAGCGTATACAGCAGCGTATCCAACACGCTGCGCTCCATATTGTCAAACTTCACGATCTGCGGCAGGTACGCCCACTTTGTTTGCAGGCCGAAGGTCACGCGGCCGCTGTCCGGCTTGAGCGAACCGGTCAAAATGTTCAAAAGCGTTGATTTTCCGCAGCCGTTCGGGCCGTAAATACACACCCGTTCGCCGCCGTTGATCAGACCGGAGACCGAGGAAAGCACCTGGTTATCCTCGTAACGCTTGCTGACGTCAAAAAACTTCAGTGCTTCGTCCGCGCGGAACTCCACCTCGCCGAGTTTTGCGCGCAGGACGCGCTGGCGGCGCGGCCGGTCGGCGATGGTCATGCGTTCGATCTTGTGCTCCACGACCTTGGCCTTGTGGATTGCCTGCTCCGTCGCCCAGGAACGGTAGCGCCGGGCCATGGCCAGCATCCGTTCCCGCTCCTCCATCTGTTCCGTCCAGAGCTTCAGCGCCTCCTGATAGCGGCGCTCCTTTTCCACCACATAGTAGCTGTAATTGCCGTAGTACTCCATGCTGACGCCGTTTTCAATTTCAATAATTCGCGTGACCACGCGGTCCAAAAACCAACGGTCATGCGAAATCAGCACCACCGTACCGCGGTAGGTATTCATATATTCGCTGAGCCATTCGACAGCCATGATGTCCAAATGGTTCGTCGGCTCGTCCAGCAGCAGGATATCGCTTTTTTCCAGGATCACGCGCGCCAGATTCACGCGCGTCTGCTCGCCGCCGGAGAGGGAATAAAAGCTCTGCGCGCGCATATCGGCATCGATCTGCAAACCGGCCGCCACGCGGTCCAGCTCATAATCCACGTCATAGCCACCGCTGTGCTCAAACTCGGAAACCAGCGCGCCATAGCGCGCCATGATGGCACGCGACTGGTCGTGCGCCATTTCCTGCTCCAGGCGGGCAATTTCCGCGCTCATCTCGTCAAAACGCCGGAACGCCAGGCGCATCACCTGCTCCACCGTGTAATCCGGCGGAAAGACCGGAATCTGGTCAATCAGGCCCATCCGCGCGCGCGGATTGATTGTGATGCTTCCGCCGTCGATCACGGCTTTATTTTCCGCCGCATCGCGCAGAAGCTTCATCAGGGTCGTTTTTCCGGCGCCGTTTTTGCCGATCAGGCCGACTTTTTCGCCCTCGTTAATCTCGAAGCTGACGTCCGTCAGCAAATCAAACGTGCCAAACGATTTCTTCAATTCAGAAACTGTAATATCAATCAAAAATACTCATCCTTTTTATTCAACGCTGAGCAGCGTTCCATCGACGGCGTTGATATAATAATCATCCGAATCCGCCGTCAGCTTATAAACAGGCGTCAGCCGCAGTCCCACATTGGAAATGGAACCGGCCACCCAGCCCGCTTCGATTTGATAAATCTGCGTTGTTCCTCGTAAAGCCAGCCGCTGCGTCACGCCGACAAGCAGCCCCTCAATGTCCCGTTCTGCGCCCGAGTCCGTGCGCAGAGCATTGCCCATGCAGATACGCCCCGATAGATTCCAGCCCTGTTCCTCCCGGCCGGCTGTTACCGTGCAGTTAAATACCGGAAGTTCTTCAAATACCGCCTGGAACTGTATCGTATCTGCCGTTTCGCCGGTATCCCGCAGGTTGATGCCGCTTTTGGCAAGCAGGCGCAAGAACTCCTTCGCGTCCATCTCCCCGGCAAGGCGCGCTTCCACATAGCCGCCCGGTTTCAGGCTTATCTCGCCCGCACCGTTGGAATACACGCCGTTTTCGCCGGCGGAAAGTGCAGAATCCTCCAGCAAAACCCGCGCCGCAGCCGTGTTCAGCTTTTCCTCATATTCCAGCACAAGTACCGTACGCCCCGGATTTTCGCGCGGGACCGTATCCTCATCCAGCGTGATGCCGCGCGAGGCCAGATAGGCCGTCAGCTCCGTCACGGCAGTGCGGGACGCCGCTTCCTTTTTATAGGCCAGATACGCCATATTGCCCAGAAGGAACACATTGACAAGGACAAGCAGGAAGATAATCAGATTTTTTGCTTTGTTCCAATCCAAAACGGGCCTCCGTAAATCAAGCTTTGATCACTTGATGCAGTACCAGTTTGCACGATACTCACCATTTTGATTTTCCACGTACCGCAGTTCAAATAACGTGCATTTTCCATCAACCAGCGCCGCTGCCTGGGAATCCGGAAGGATGATATCGTGCTGTGCCGTGAGAATATAGCTGGCGATCGTCAGATGTGCGCTGGCAAGGGTTGTCCCCGCATATTCTAGCCTGGCAAAATATCCATCCGGGAACGACAGCACAATGCCGTCCGCCACGCAGCCGAACAAAATCACATACCGGCCGGCTTCCGCATCATAATAGGCACGCTGAATATAAAGCGTCACGTCACCGATGTAGTCCGACGCCACGCTGTCCAGCATTACCGCAGCGTCCATGATGATTGCCGAACGTTCCTCCGAATTTGGCGCAGGGCTTCTCATCTTCTCCGAATCCGGCGCATAATAGCTCAGCGAGCCATCCGGCGACAGCCGCAGCGTACTGAGTTCCTCCACATATACGCGCGTATCATCCGATTCGATATAGCTGCCGGTGGTGTAGGGATTATAACCGAAGCTCTCCAGCACGGCATTGATAATACGCTCCGACGAGGTGCTGGTATAGTCGGCAAACGTGGAACTCTTCCGGATTACCGCCGGTTTTTCGCGATTCGCCGGTATGATAAACTCAGCCGGCAGATGCACGGCCGCTGTCTGATCTTCAAATGCGAAATGCGCATTTCCGGACCCGAACTCTCCTGCCAGAGAAATAAGCTCCGCAGGCGGCACCGCGGTGGTATAAGCTGTCGGCGCGCCGTTTTTTGACATCACGGCCAGCGTCAGGGTGTCCTGCTGTATGGCCAGCACAATATCGCGCACCTGATGCTCCAGCATGGCGTTTTCGGTGGAACCAATCACCGCGGCAAGCATATCCAGCGGCATTTCGCCCTCAAAGTCAAAGAAAACCAGATTTTCGGATAACAGTTCCCGCCACTGGTAGGCCGTCAGGGTTTCCACCCGGCCTGCAGAGTCCATCGCGGAGGCTAAAACGGCGCTGACCCGTTCAAACAGTTCCCTGGCTTCTTCCCTGCCTGTCAGGAGTGTCAGTCCTGCGTCGTTTCGTACGGCTGCCCGCACAGGCGAGAGGATGCTCATGGTATAATCGTATTCCTCATAGCCCGGATATACATTTTCCACGGTGTTTTCCTTCCAGAAAAGGCCGCCGAACAGCTCGCCGATCACTTGGCGGCGCTGGGCGTTTCCCGGCTGCATATCGCCGAACCACGTCAGGTACGTAAGAACCAGCAGCAGAATCAGCAGAAGCAGAATCACGCCGTTTTTTGAATTTTTTTTGATTTTTTCACGCATAGTCCGCTCATTTCACCGGGAGTTCCTGCTTCAGGGGCAAAAACACCGTCATGCAGGTGCCAACGCCCAGCCGGGACTCTGCGCGGATTGTACCGTTGTGGAAATGCACGATTTCCTGGGCGATTGCCAGCCCCAGACCCGTACCGCCGCGTTCACGCGAACGCGCCTTGTCCACACGGTAGAAACGTTCAAAGAGACGCGGAAGATCCTCTTCCGGAATTCCCATTCCATTATCTGTCACAACAATTTCCACGCCATCCGTCACATTGCGCGCCGCCATAATGATATTTCCGCCATCCGGCGTATATTTCACAGCATTTGCCACAATGTTCACCACAACCTGCTCAATTCTGTCGCGGTCACCCGTGATTTCCGGCAGCGGGTCGTCCAGTTCCAGTGTGAGTTCGTGATGATGGTTTTTTGCCTCGAAAAGCATTGCATCATACACGCTGCCCATGAGCTTGTCGATTGGAATTTTAGTAAAGTTCATCTCCAGACGGCCGTTATCCAGGCGCGACAGAGTCAGAAGATCCTTGACAATGCGCGCCATCCGGTCCGCCTCATTGTTTATGACCGTCAGGAACTTGCTGCGCAATTCGGGCGGCAGATCGTCCGCCTCCAGCAGTGTTTCCGTATAGCTTTTAATGCTCGTCAGCGGTGTGCGCAGCTCGTGGGACACATTTGCCACGAACTCCCGGCGTGTCAGCTCCAGCCGGTGCTGCTCCGTCACGTCATGGATCACAGCCATCAGCCCCTGCGGCTCATCCGGCGTATTCAGCGTTGCCAGAAACACCTGATAAGTCCGGTCCTCCACCGTATAGTCCGCCACGACGGTTTCCGAACCTGTCGGGCGCACCATGTCATGAAAAACCTTTTCAAACGTCAGATCCTCTGAAAAAGTCATGCCCAGCATCTTTTCTGCGGCCGGATTCATGTGCAGAATATGATCCGCCGCATCAAAGGCGGCAACACCGTCTGTCATGTGCAAAAACAGTGTGTTCAGTTTATTGCGCTCCGCCGCCATATCCTGCATGGCATCGTGCAGCGACTGCGCCATGTTATTGAAGGTCTGCGTCAAAACACCGATTTCATCGTCCGAATGGACTTCAATCCGGCTGTCAAACTCTCCGGAGGCCAGACGCGCGGCGCCTTTCGTAATATTTTCGATCGGCGTCGTCATGGTCTTGGAGAGCAGGAAGCTCAGCAGCACAGAAAAAAGCAGGCCAAAAAGAACCACCTGCACTGTGATGGAGAAAAGCATCCAGGTCAGTTCCGTCAGGTCGTTCTTGTTGTCCTTGATATAAATAAGATACGTGCTTGCATGGATGGGTGAATTCTCGCTGTCCGAAACAGGGATCGCGATATCCATATAGTCATTCGAAGAGGAAAGGCTTTTCCCCACTTCGCCATTCAGGGCGCGGATGATATTGGGTGTGATCTCCAGATTTACGCCCAGCTGGTCGTTGGAGCCCGTGAGATATTCGCCGCTGTTATCGGAAAGGATATAAAAATCGCGGTTTGTGTCAATGCCCAGCGGGCCTGCATAGGCCGATATCATCTCCCGCAGGCGCTCCGGCGCATCCTCATCCCCGCATACACTGGAAAGTTCGGCCAAAAAACGCTGCGTAAACACTTCCTCCATCTGGGAGCTGAAATCATCCAGAAAATAAGACGACACACGGTTAATCAGCAGCGTGCCGACAACAATCATAACGGACAGGATCAGCAGAACCAGAATCAGCACCAATTTCATGTGCAGGGAACGAAACATAGCATCACCGTTTTGGAAATTTCGCCGGAATACGGCGCGGCGCCCGGCCGGCAGAGCTGCCGTCCGGCGCCGATTGTCTGATACAGCCAAAAGCCGCGGGCATCAATTCTCCGTCGAGAACAGATAACCCACGCCCCGGCGCGTTATGATATACTGCGGGTTTGAGGGATCCTTTTCCACTTTGTCACGCACCCGGCAGATTGCCACATCCACCGCACGCAGATCGCCGTAATATTCGTATCCCCAAACCTTTTCCATCAACTCTTCCCGCGGGATCACGCGATTGGCATTCGACGCCATATAACGCAGGATTTCATATTCCCGCGCCGTCAGATCCAGCACCTTGCCGCGGCAGCGGATCTCATGCGCATCAAAAAACACTTCGATCTCGCCGCACACCAGATCGGCCGAGGAAGCCTGCTGTACAGGCGGCTGCGGTTCGCTCACCGTGCGGCGGAGATTGGCATGAATACGCGCCATCAACTCCCGCATGGAAAAAGGCTTTGTTATGTAGTCGTCCGCGCCGATCTCCAGGCCGAGGACCTTGTCCGTTTCCTCTTCGCGTGCGGTTAACATAATAATCGGGACGTTGCTTTTCTCCCGGACGCGGCGGCAGATTTCAAAGCCGTCCATACCCGGCAGCATGACGTCAAGCAGGATCAGATCCACGCCCGCATGCAGGGCATGTTCCAGTCCCTCCAGGCCGTCATACGCTGTCAGGACTTCATAGCCTTCCCGCATCAGATTAAACGCCACAATATCGGCAATCGCCTTTTCATCCTCTACAACAAGGATTTTTGCCATTTTAGCACCTCCGAAAACCGGAAAACTCAAATTTTATCTTGAATTAGGAACAACGTGCTGATGGTTTTGGCGTCCCGGATCTCGCCGCGCCGCACCATAGCCTCCAGCTCGCGCACCGGGATGCGTTCCACATTCAAAAACTCATCTTCGTCCAGATCCATTTCGCCCTGCGTCAGGCCGCGGGCCAGATAAATATGAATCCGCTCCGTCAACATACCGACAGAGGGATAAATCACACCAAGATAGTCCACCTGCTGTGCCGTCAGGCCGGTTTCCTCCCGCAGTTCGCGGATCGCCGCCTCCAGATGCGCAGTTTCCTCGCCTTCCTCCAGCTTTCCGGCAGGGATTTCCAGCAGTTCTTCCCCGAACGCATAACGAAACTGGCGCACCAGGTAAATGCAGCCTTCTTCATCCACTGCAGCTACCGCCACTGCGCCCCGATGCTCCACGATTTCGCGCGTGGATTCCTTTCCGTTCGGAAATACGACCTCATCCCGGCGCACATTGATAATTTTCCCCCGATAAACATATTCTTTTTTTGTGGCAGTTTCATGTGGTATCATAACGTTCTCCCTTTCACGGCACTTTTATCCAGAAAAATCGCCGTAAATACACATAGTTTAACTATATTCTATCACAGATGCCCCGATTATTCAACAGAAAAATCAGTTCGCGTCCTGCGGCGCAAAAAACACCCGAAGGGCCGCAGCCCTCCGGGTGTTCGTTCTATTATAATGCAAATTAAAGCGGCATAACCCAGCCAAAGGGATCCGGACGGGTGCCCCACTGAATGCCGGTCAGTTCGTCATAGATCTTCTGCGTCAGTTCGCCGATCTTGAAGTCGTTGATCACAAACTTCTCGCCCTTATAGCAGAGCTCGCCGACCGGAGAGATAACGGCTGCCGTACCGGTGCCGAACACTTCCTCCAGCTTGCCGCTATGCGCAGCGTCGCGGATCTCGTCCACAGACAGACGGCGCTCGGAAACCGGGACGCCCCAATGCTTTAAAAGCTCCACGGTGGATTTCCGGGTGATGCCGGGCAGCACGCTGCCGGTCAGTTCCGGCGTGATGACTTCACCGTTGATTTTAAAGAAGATATTCATGGCGCCGACTTCCTCGACGTACTTCTGCTCCACGCTGTCCAGCCACAGAACCTGAGAATAGCCCTTTTCCTGCGCGTCCATCTGGGCTTTCAGGGACTGTGCATAGTTTGCAGCAGCTTTGGTCGCACCGGTGCCGCCCTTGGAGGCACGGGTATACTTGTCCTCAACATAAATCTTCACAGGAGCCAGGCCCTCGGCATAATAGGCGCCGACCGGGGACAGGATGATCACAAACTGATAGGTTGCGCTCGGATGAACGCCGACGTGCGGCTCCGTTGCGAAAACAAAGGGACGGATATACAGGGAGGTTTCCGGCTTGCGCGGCACCCAGTCCGCGTCCACACGGACGAGTTCGCGGATTGCCTGCAGCATATCGTCCTCGTCGATGTGCGGGATACACAGGCGGGCATCGGAATTATTCAGGCGGTGGCAGTTTTCCGTCGGACGGAACAGCGAAATGGAGCCGTCTGCATGACGGTATGCCTTCATCCCCTCAAAAGCTTCCTGTGCATAGTGAATACACATGGCAGCAGGGTCCAGAACGATCGGCGCATACGGTACAATTCGCGCGTCGTGCCAGCCCTTGCCCTCGGCATAGTCCATAATGAACATATGGTCGGTGTAATACTTGCCAAAGCCAAGGCTGCTCTCATCAGGACGCGGCTTCGGATTTTTCGTCAATGTCACAGAAATTTTCATAAGGGGACCTTCTTTCTTTTTGTGTATCAGTCTTTCTTGCCCTGGAGCTCTCTCTCGTGACGTTCCAGCAGCTGATGAATCCGCTGGGACGGCGAGAGCAGGCCGGAGATAGACATATCATGGTTCAGAATATTGATGATGTGCGCGATGTATTTCGACATACTGACTTCGGTATACCACGGACGGGCCAGCAGTTCCGGTTCGCGGTAAATCAGGTTCGTCGTAAACACACGGTCAAAAAGGCCTTCCTCATAGGCACGGTCAAACTTCTCATAGCCATCGCAGAAAAGGCCAAAGGTCGAGCAGATGAAAATGCGGCGGGCCTTGCGTTCCTTCAGCTGCTGAATCACCTCAAATGTGGATTCGCCGGAGGAAATCATGTCATCCACCACGATCACGTCCTTGCCTTCCACGTTATTGCCGAGGAAAACATGCGCAACAATCGGGTTTTTACCCTCGACAACGCGGCTGTAATCGCGGCGCTTATAGAACATACCGAGATCAAGTCCCAGAACCGACGTATAATAAATGCAGCGGTTCATGGCGCCTTCATCCGGGGAAATCATCATCATGTGCTCGCTGTCGATCTGGACGTCCGGCACGGTATTCACAAGGGCCTTGATCATTTGATAGGTCGGCTGAACGTTTTCAAATCCGGAAAGCGGAATTGCATTGGCGACACGGGGATCATGCGCGTCAAACGTGATGATATTTTCCACGCCCAGACGTTCCAGCTCCTGCAGGGCAATGGCGCAGTCAAGCGACTCGCGCATGGAACGCTTGTGCTGGCGGCCTTCGTACAGCATTGTCATGATCACGGTAATGCGGCGGGCCTTTCCGCCAATTGCGCCGATGATGCGCTTCAGATCCTGGAAATGATCATCCGGCGTCATGCGCACGGGTTCGCCATAAAAATTATACTTCACTCCGTGGTTAAAGAGATCGGCGATGATGAAAATGTCATAGCCTCTGACGGATTCATTGATCATTGCCTTTCCTTCACCGGTTCCGAAACGCGGGCAGTTGACGGCTATCTGATACGTATCCCGCATATAGCCGCCGGAGAGCGACTGCGGAATGGAGTGGAGATCACGGCGCCAATTCGTGATGTAGTAATCCACCTGGGAAGCTAGTTCTTCGCTGCCGGGCATTGCAATGACGCCAAGCGCGCCAACCGGCATAGTGTACAGATCTTCGTAGGCTTCAGCCATTTCAAACCTCCAAATATCTCCGGTCTGTTTCACCGGACTTCTTGAACTTTACTTCTGGCGATTTTATTCTTTTTATTCCTTTCCTATCATATCACAAAGGCCCTTGTCTTTCAATAAGGACCCCCTGCGAAATAACGTGAGAAATACCCGGATACCGCACATTCCTTTTTTGTGAATTTTGATGAAAGACGTTTTTTCCCTGCTGCGTACACAGTAAGACCGCAATGATTTCTCTGGGAAACCGGCACTGCACCGGGAAATAGAGATTTCTCTGATAAAGCACTTTTCCCTCGTTTTCCGGTAGAATTTTCCGCATTTTTCTGCTATTCTTGAAAGTACCGGCCGGCCAAAGCCGTTACCTGCACAGAAAGGAGATACAGCCGCACCGCTCCGTGCGCCGCAAACGTATATCGTATGGAAAAGAACAAAGGAACCATCATTTATCTGCACGGCTATACCAGCACCGGGAAAACCTCCATGTGCCGGGAGTTGGAAGCCCGGAAGAAATACGCATATTATGTGCTTGGGTTTGATCTGTTCGAGGAAACGATACCGGAATGGTCGTATACGGAGGCACGGTATTCCGGCGCGATCATCGCTATGTATCATGCAGCCCGCTGCCTTTCCGACCAGGGGCAGGATGTGATCATCGACGGTCTGATCATGCAGATGAAGGGGCTGGAGCATCATTACGATACGCTGCAGGAGGTTTTCCGAGGATACCCGTTGAAAATCATCAACGTGCACTGTCCGTTTGACATTCTGCGGGAACGCAATCTTGCCCGTGGGGACAGACGAGCGAATCAATCCGAAGTGCAGAGTGCGAAGGTCTTAGATGATATTGCGTTTGACTGCTGTATTGACTCGGGCAGCCACTCCATAGCGGAATGTGTCGATCTGCTGCTGGCGGCAGTGGATTTTCGGGAGTTTAATGACTTCCGCAGAATAAAAGAGGAAGCATGGCTGCAGGGCCATGCTTCTTTCCTTCTATTTTACAAACAAATTCCGGTTAAAACCCGCCTGTGTACACAAAATGGCGCCGGTGCGATCCATCCGGGTCTGCCGGCTTGTAAAGCGTGCGTCAATACGTGCCCGGGACGTTCAAATCCCGGTAAAGGCCGACAACCTTGCCCAGAATCTGCGCGCCAACCGCGCTGATTGGCGCGTAAGCGTCGTTTTCCGGCATGAGCCAATACGCACCGTCCTGCTGATACAGGCGCTTCACGGTTGCCTCCTCGCCCAGCAGGGCCACAACGATTTCCCGATGCTCCGCAGAATTCTGGCGGCGAACCACAATCGTGTCCCCGTCCAGAATTCCCGCGTTGATCATGGAGTCGCCGCGGACGCGCAGGGCAAAAAACTCGCCGCCGCTGTGTCCCGTATCAAACGGAATATACCCTTCGATGTCCTCAACGGCCAGAATCGGCGCGCCGGCCGTGACGCGGCCCAGGACCGGGATGCTGCGCCATTTTTCTTCTGCCTGCTCACTGCCCGCCATGCGGATCGCACGCATTTTATGCCCGTCCCGCGTGATATACCCCGCGCGGTCCAGCGTTTTCAGGTGTGCATGCACCGTGGAAGGCGAACGCAGGCCAACCGCCTCGCCGATTTCGCGCACAGAAGGCGGGAATCCGCGTTCACGGGTGAAGGACTGGATATATTCAAAAATCTCAAGCTGTTTATCAGAAAGCTTTGCCGAAGCCATAAAATCCCCCTTTTTCCTCTGCCGTCCCAACAGATATGCCGCATTCCCTCAGGCGCACGCCCGCACAGGCCCCTATCCTTGTACAGCAGACCGGTTCTTTCGGTTTCTGCCCTATTATATCATACTTTCTTTCAAAAAGCAAACATTTGTTCAGTCCTGTTTTTCAAAACACGTAAAAAAATCCAAACAACCGTTGACACAACCCCGAATACGTATTATGATAATAGCGTTATCAGGCGCAAAGTTTAGGAGGATGTTCATGATTTTCGAAAAGGTAGCCGGCATACTTGCCAGCCAGCTCGGTGCAGATGAAAATACCATTGATGATGCGACGGACATTGTCAGCGATCTCGGTGCGGATTCGCTGGATGTTGTCACGCTGCTCATGTGCATTGAGGATGAATTCGGTGTTACGGTCAGCGACGAGGAAGCACAGGAACTTCGTCAGGTTGGCGATATCGTTGCCTATATCGAAGCTCACATGTAATGGTATATAGCAACAACCGCGATATTGCGATCACAGAAGAAGGCCGGGAGAAGGATCCCGGTTTTTCTTTTTCCGGCGCAAAAAAGGTCCCTGCGCAACAACGCGCAGGGACCTTTTCTTCTCACAACAGGGATTCCGGCAAGCGAAAAACTCACGCTGTTTCGATGTTTTCCGCATCGTGGAGCTTCAACAGTTCCACCGCCATTTCGCGGAGCTTGTACTTTTGAATTTTGCCCGCCGCGTTCATCGGGAAAGAATCCACGAACTGCACATAGCTTGCCACCTTATGACGGGCCACGTTTTTGCGCATGAATTCCTTGATCTCATCTTCCGTGGCCGTTTCGCCCTCTTTCAGGATGATGCAGGCCATGACCTCTTCACCGAATTGCTTGGAGGGCACACCGATCACCTGGACATCGCTGATGGCCGGGTGCGTATAGAGCAGCTCCTCCAGCTCGCGCGGATAAATATTTTCGCCGCCGCGGATGATCATATCCTTAATGCGGCCCGTGATCTTGTAATAACCGTCCGGATTGCGGACAACCAGATCGCCCGAGTGCAGCCAGCCATCCTTGTCAATGGCGGCGGCAGTGGCCTCCGGCATCTTGTAATAGCCTTTCATCACGCTGTATCCGCGCACGCAGATTTCACCATTCACGCCGTCCGGCACTTCCAGGCCGGTATCCGGATCGACAACCTTCAGTTCCAGGTTCGGCATGCAGCGTCCTACCGTTGAAACACGATGCTCCACGGAGTCGTCCACGCTCGTCTGCGTCATCACGGGGCTTGCCTCTGTCAGGCCGTAGCAGATCGTGATCTGCTTCATGTTCATCAATTCGATTGCCTGATTCATGACCGTGATGGGGCACGGAGAACCCGCCATAATGCCGGTGCGCAGGCTGGAGAAATCATATTTGCTGAAATCCTTATGCTCCAGCATGAAGATAAACATGGTCGGCACGCCGTTGAGCGCCGTACAGCGTTCCTTTTCGATTGCTGCCATCACCTTTGTGGGGCTGTATACGTCGATCGGTACCATCGTGGAGCCATGCGTGAGGCAGTTCATGATGGAGAGCACCAGACCGAAGCAGTGGAAAAACGGCACCGTGATCAGCAGGCGGTCAACAGGCGTCATTTTCATGTTGTCGCCGATGCATTTGCCGTTGTTGATGATGTTGTGGTGCGTCAGCATAACGCCCTTCGGGAAGCCGGTCGTGCCGGAGGTGTACTGCATATTGATGACATCGTGGCAATCCAGCGTTTTTTCGATTGCCTCCAGCTCGCTGTCGGGGATATCGCGGCCCATCTCCATGAAAGCCTGCCAGGAAGTGTAATTCTCGGGGATATCCTCACCCGCGTCATGCGGCAGATATACCAGATTGTGCAGTTCTGGCAGACGCTCGGTCTGGAATCCGATGGAAGAACCGTTTTCTGCAATTTCCGGCAACAGTTCGTTGCAAATTGCAACGTAGTCAACATCCTTCAGGCTCTTCATAAACATCATGGTGTGCGTATCCGACTGACGGAGCAGATATTCCAGCTCAAAGAGCTTATAATTCGTGTTCACGGTAACTAAAACCGCACCGATTTTGGCCGTTGCCAGCAGGAGGTAGATCCATTCCGGATAATTATTTGCCCAGATGGCCACGTGCGTACCCTTTTTAACCCCCAAAGCCAGCAGGGACTTTGCAGCCTGACGCGCCACATCGTTCAGCTGGGAATAAGTCAGCCGGATGCCGCGGTCAACATACACCAACGCCTCGTGATCATGCAGACGCTCTGCCATTTCATCCATCCATGCACCTAATGTTTTCTCGATAAACTCAGACATTGCCAAAACCTCCGAATCTGTAATCGTGGCCGCAGGGAAATCGTCCTTCGCAGCGTTTTTTAGAAAAAGCGCCGCTGTTTCAGGCAACAAAAAAGCCCCTTGACCAGAAAATCTGGTCAAGGGGCGAAGTGACTCGCGGTACCACCCTTTTTTCGCCGGACAAACCGACCTCAGTCGCCCGCAGGCTTACCCCGAAGGATGCCCTGCACGGACGAACGCCCTAACGCGGCGGACACGTCGGCGCGTACTTTTTCTGTTCCGCACCGCAGCTCGTGGAGCGAGACCCATGGTTTTCGCGCTGCCGCCTTACACCAACCGGCGGCTCTCTGGAAACGCTTTTAACCGGGTTTCTCCGTCATTGCCTTTTCGTTTGTGAAATTGAATATAGTATAGTCGATTTCACGCATCCTGTCAAGAGGCGTTTCCCCCGGCACAATTCACGAAAAGGAAGCGGACATTCGGACGCAGATTGATGAATTATTCTGAATCCGGTGCCTATCATTCCCATGCGGCGCCGGTATTATTGGAGGTCGTGCCAAATTTCAGCAGTTTCCCCGTATGCTCAGCTCGTTTTCAGCTCCAGTCTCAGCTTGTCGGCGAGCATGGAGATAAACTCGGAGTTCGTGGGTTTTCCCTTCGTCTGGGATACCGTGTAGCCAAAGAATTTCTGTAAAGTCTCCACATCGCCACGGTCCCACGCCACCTCGATTGCGTGGCGGATCGCCCGCTCCACGCGCGAGGAGGTGGTGTCGTAATGGCGCGCGACTGTCGGATACAGCACCTTGGTAATTGCGTTTATGATGTTCATATCCTTCACGGTCATCATAATGGCATCGCGCAGGTACTGATACCCTTTGATATGGGCCGGAACGCCAACCTCGTGGATCATGTTTGTCACGCGCAGCTCCAGGTCCACCTCCTGGCGGGAGTTGAACTCCGGCTTGTCCGTGCGGCGGGAGGCGTTGTTGGCCACAATGCGCTCGGCCAGCGCCTGCATGTCAAAAGGCTTGATCATGAAGTAGCTGACGCCAAGATCCACCGCTTCGCGCAGGGACTCCTCGCTGGAGAATTTCGAC
Organism: Clostridiaceae bacterium; assembly: GCA_018384365.1. Lineage (GTDB taxonomy): Bacteria > Bacillota > Clostridia > Oscillospirales > QAMX01 > Allobutyricicoccus. The sequence continues at coordinate 4,079 of JAHAYX010000020.1, read as the reverse complement.
ATCACATAAATGCTGGGGTGCTTCCGGTAGCCCTGCTTATTGATCTCCCGGATTGCAGAGAGGCCATCCAGCGGCGGCAGCATCATATCGACGATCACAATATCCGGCTGCTCCGCCGTGATCAGCCGCAGCAGTTCATCTCTCTCCAGAGCATACCCCACCACCTCGATGGGCTTGCAGTTTCCCAGCACTTCCATGAGCGTATTTCTGAAATCGCTGTCGCAGTCCGCAACCAACACTTTAATCTTGCTATCCATTTCCTGTGCACTCGCCTTTCCTTGATTGATGAAGTTACTGTCTATAAGTTACCATATTTTGGTATTCAATGCAAGGGGTGAAAGGAAATTTTTTCCTGTCGTGTTGATACATTTTTCATGCAGTTCCTTGTACAAAATGTACAAATGCCGGTTTTCACCCCTGTCGTTTACAAACCTTATGCGCTGTCCAAACAACGGATTTTGTCGATTTCACAGGAAATCTGTCACATTTATGCTGCAATGCAGTTTCCGGAAAACGTCGTTTCCCCCGTCGTCCCATAACTGTGCAGCATATTTTCTATCAAAATTCCATACCCTTTTCTCGGGTTATTGACCAGTACGTGTGTAAATTGAGGATACCTACAAACCACTAAATTTTCGGGAGCCGTGGATATAGGTCAATAACGATCTGTCCGTCGGCTCCCTTGTAATACTCAATCTTCTCAAGTATCTCTTTCAGTAGCTCGTTTCTTTCCTCATTCGTCATATCATCATAGCTGGCCAGCAGCTCTTCTGTCTGAGGAATGAGATTTGCCTGTGTTGTCTGACTTGCTTCCAGCTTTGCGATCAAAGTCTGGACTTCTGCTTGACGCTCATCAAGTTCTTCCATCGCTTTTGTCAACTTGGCTCTTCTGCTCTGAAACACATCCAGAGTATATACGCCTTGCTCAACGAGATCAAAAGCATTGTCCAGCTGGGCAGATAATTTCTTTAATTCCTGATCTAGCTTTGACAGTTGCTTCTTAGCATCCTTAATATCGTCTGCATAGCCTACAGTATCAATCTTAACCTTGTAGCCCTTCAGCCAAGTGCGGAGCGCCCCTATGATTTCTTTTTCGACAACCTCAAAATATGCGCTTCCGTTGTGACAGTTCCTAGCATTTGTGCAACGTAGGCGTGGGGCATGGTTGTGTTTTGCCGATAAGGTTGTACGGCCAATTCTCTTGCCACACGTTGCACAGAAGAGCAAGCCAGAAAACGGGTTCATCAGCTGGAACTCTTCTTTAACCGGTGCAGCTGGTTTCTTTTCTAATCGAATGTCCTGGGCTTTCATAAAGTCCTCTTCGCTTACCAAACCAGGATGCAGACCATCATAAATATCATAGCTATCCATGTCCTTTTTGCGCTTGATGCGCTTCTTGACTTCGCCATTCTCGATACTCTTGATCTGCTTGCTCCAGCCCCTTCTGATCTTACCCATATAGACCGGGTTTGTAATGATCTGAGAGATTGTTGAGTAAGTCCAAAGATCTCCGTGCCTGGTAGGAATATCGTGGTCGTTTAGATAATTTGCAATGATCTTGGTGCCTTGATGGTTCAGATACATCTCAAATATCTTCTTTACCACGGGTCCTTCCTCTGGATGTGGCTCCAAGGTAAATCCCTTTTCATGTGGAATCTTCACTCGATTGTATCCATACGGGGCGATACTGCTGATCCACTTTCCTTCGGATGCACTGCTGTCACGTCCCCGTATCAGTCTGCGGTTGATGGTCTTGTATTCCCTTCGGCTCATAAACAGGCCGAACTCAAAGTATTCTTCGTCAAATTCGTTTGAAGGATCGTATATCTTTGTCGGTGTAACAATCTTCGTCCCGGAGAATTGGAACACCTGACTGATGTACGCTTGGTCAGCACCGTTTCCTCTTGCCAAACGTTCCAGATCTACGACAAGGACGCCAGCATAAATTCCAGCACTTACTTCTTCAAGCATTTTTTGAATTTCGGGTCTTGCAGCGATGGATTCGCCAGAAACGACCTCATAGTACGTTTTAGCAATATAATACCCTCTGTCTTTTGCCAGCCGGTCCAGGATCGCTTCATGCCGCTTCAGTGTTTCCTCTATACTCAGCTCTGCATAATCCCGGTCGAAACGCGACTTACGAAGGTACTTAACATATTGCTCCATACAGGGCCTCCTTTCTGGCTTATTATACGGTTGGACAGTCACGCCGTCAACGATATGACGAACGCCAATTTATGGAAATTGCCGCAGCATTTACTGCGGCATAGAATTGGTGTTTTTGGGGTCGGAGGATTGTCCTTCCGTATTTCTTCTCTTGTAAGAATTGGTGACGATCTGATTCATGTGAGATATGCAACCCTGAGATGGGCTGCTACAAAACTCATCATGAATGCGAACTGTTGTCACATCAGTTTTTATTTCCGCAGCGATCATAAGCTATCCTTTCTGCATTATTATTACTGTTCTCATTATTGTCACTTTACGCAGAAGTTATGCAAACAAAGGCAGCCGTATCGCATTCATTTTGGGATGTCACAACATACATACTATGTGATACGGCTGCCCGTTCTACTTTCAACATATTCGTCATATTTGCCACGCGCCCCTGACGATAGGGATATTACAGGCCGCCCATGGCAGGGCTGTCATAACTCCGCAGCGTCGTTTTACTCGTGCGCCGCAGGGTTCCCCCTCTAGTCTGTGGGAGGTCGTGAGAAAGTATCGTTAGCTCCCGCGCTGTCATCGCGCCCGGATTGCCACACCGGGTCTAAAGTTCCGTTGATCGCTCTGGCAGCTTGTCCATTCACCTCCTGCAAGCCGCCGTCATCGCGCCGGGCCTTATACCGCTATTCACGCGGGTTTCGTACCTGTAATACCGTGTATTCAATTTTCAATGTGCCTGAAAGGATGAGGAAAAAGTATCCTTCACGGTGTAGGCAGCGAGAACGGCGATTTGTCACCCTCTTTGCAAAAATTTCTTGATTCTCTGCACCCTTTTGTAGATGACGTTCCGGCAGCACCCCCACATCCGTGCTACTTCAGCCCGACTGTATCCATCAATGGCAATCAGGGTTATCAGTTCCAAATCCTTATCAGATAATGCTTTGAGCCTTTGATAAAGCCTCGGATCTTCGATGCTTTCCAGCCATCCATAGCGACTGGTTCCCAAATCGTCCTCAAAGGCTACAGAGAGCGCAGCAAAGCGGCGAAATAATGTGGATGCCCTATCCTCGTCAAAGCAGTATTCTTCCGGCAGAGGCTGGTTATGGAGACTGTAGAGCCGTCTGCTGCAAAACCATCCCCAATCAAAGGCTTTCATTTGAGCAATTGAAGCTTCGCTCATTCCTGCTGCCGAATATTCATCGTGCAGTTTCTCCCATTCTTTATCGAATTTGAGTTTCTCAAGCGCGTAGTTAAATCCCATTGTTTTCCTCCATTTCGATTCGTTGATGTATGCGGACGAACCGAAATAGAGGCGGAGAACGGCAACGATATGGCGGGCTATAAGCGTAAAAAAAGCGGCCGTTCTTGCGTGAAAGTGCAAAAACAGCCGCTCTTGTTTTTAATTCTGAATACAAAGCGCACCCCCGTCCGATCAGATTCATAGACAATTTGTTTTTGCCTTGAAATCCTACCGGGCAGGTGTGCGCTGGAACGTGGCGTGGAACGTCATTCCTGACGTTCCATTTCCATTTTATGTTGTAATCGATGTCGCGCGGTGTGTTGTTTTTTCCATGACACCGAAAAAAGGTGTCATGTGGAGCATGACACCCGCTATGCGTTGAAAAAACAGGCTCTGGATGGGGCGGTGACTTAAGAACACATTGAAGTAAAAGACGGTTTAGCTTAGCGTTTCTTTTGACAGAGCAACAAATCCCATTGAATTTGGCACATCGATTTGATAAAATATATTCTGGTTTGTTGTATCTATATGCAAAAAGAAAGATTGGGAGGTACCTGATATGCAGGAAGCGGGAACCATCACGATTATTTCCAACAAGCAGGAAGTTGTGCTGAATATCAGCCAGATTCTTTATGTACAGATGAAGGGAAATTTTGCCTTTATACACGTCTCC
>JAHAYX010000009.1 GCA_018384365.1 Clostridiaceae bacterium | reverse complement strand
CCGTCGAAGGTCTTGTCTCAATTCTCTTCGCTCGGGGTTCAGGACAAGCCCGAATTTTTCCTCCGTAATGGCAGGAATGAGATCAATCACAGCCGTATTCTCCGCGTACAGCGTATTGGCGGGTATGCTGCCGTCCAGGAGCAATCCAAAAATGTGCTGAGAGGTTTCGTGGAAGGAGTCGTGGCTTGCCGCAAATGTATTTTTTTCAATGTCCCGGTGGTAAAAATGCTTTCCGTACTGCGGCGATAAAAGGAATTCCGGCCCTCTGGGGTCAAAGCCGTATTCTTCCTCCATCTCGGCCTTCCCAAAATATCGCTGGAGGTACGGTAATTCCTGGCAGACCCTTTCGATAGTCTCTTTCTCATGTTCTGTTATGTCCGGTGCGCAGTACAGTGAGACTTCAATCGTGTAGGACAGCGCAACAACACGCGTATGCTCCGTTCGATTCTCCGGAAGGCTGGCAGAAATCCCCGCCTCGTTCAGATGCCGGACGATATCCGGCAAATCGCTTTTCCCAAAAAACGGCGTCATACCATGATCTGTTGTAATGAGGATCGTCAGATTCCGGAATTGCTCCGTTTCTCTGCTGCACTGCACAATATCCAAAAGGCACTGACCGATCTGGTTCAGCCGCTCCATGATATCCCGCTGCCGCTGAGAAAAATCCGCTCTCTTGGGGTATATTTCATAGCTGTTGTTATGGCCCAGAGAGTCGATATCGTCGATATAGACCGCCGTAAAATCCGGGAGCGTTTCAAAACCAAAGGTCTGATCGCCGGATGCGACAGGTTTCCCCTGAATCATATCCTTCAGGATAGCTAACCGCTGAAACGCATTGCTCTTTTCCTGCGGACACTTGATATAAGCCCGGTCTTTTACTCCCTCCATGCAAGGATTGTTTTCCAGCATAAACTGATGAATGGATGCTACCGTTTTCCCGCTTCGCAGGAAAAGCTGCGCAACATTCTCTGCGTCGCAGGTTCTACGGTGCTTTATAACGCAGGCGTTTTCCCAGTCGTAGTGCTGATAAAAATTATGAGTCCGGTTGCTCCATGCGCCGCAGAGGATCGCGCTTTGCATCGGATTCGTGATCGAGACGATCCCGCTGCGCAGTTGTGTAAACAACAGACCCTTTTGCACCAGTTTTGAGAACGGTCCGTCCGGAAAATAACGTTGGAGCTGCTCCAGATAAGAGTACGAGAATCCATCAATATTGATATATAGTAATTTATTATCCATGTCAAATACCATCCAGAAAAAACAGGCTGGTCGGCAAAATCAACTCCGGATTCTTGCCTCCGTAGCCGCAAATATCATAGGTTTTCTTTACATCTGCGTCTTTCATCCATATATTTCCGTGGTTGCGAATAAGATAGCTGTCACAGTCTTGCAGCGACTCTATATCCTGACAATTAAACTTCCCCATCATGCCGATTTTTCCATTTCCGCACAATGGCGAAAGGGAATCCGCCACATTCTGAGGGCGCCACGACCCGCAATACTCTGTAACCAGCCGTTTTTGCGGCTTCCATGCAAGGTACCCCCATCGGCTCCCGTCAGACAGCAAAAGCACCTCGTGCCCCGCACTCTTTAGAATATAAAAGATCCTGTCAAGCGGGCGCCGTACTCCGTTGCCGTATACTTCCCACAAATCATGCAGGAGTGCTTTGTCCCCCTCGTTTGCCGTCTGTACTCGAAGGGGAGCGTTGCTTCTCGGACAAAACCAGTATTCCGGATATGTCATGGCCTTGGCAAAGCCAAAATGCTCATATCTCTCGCGCTTTCCGCAAAGCGTGACGATATCATAGTTCGGAAAAACCGCCTCCTGAAGCCGGGTGAACAAGGCCGTCATGATTCCCTGCCCCCGGTAGGCCGGTGCTGTGCAGACCGTGCCGATGCTCAGGCATTTATAATTCTGAAATATGCAGGGATAGACCGACAGCATCCCGGCAATCTCGCCGTTTTTTCGGTAGGTATAGGTTTCCCCGCCGTCGGGAAACCCGTAAATTTTCGGCTGAAACTGCCGGAAGTCCAGGCCAAATTGGCAATTTGCAAACGCCACCGCCTCCGCCAGACCTTCGGCAGTTTCCAACATGATCCGATCCATAATCACCCCAAATAACTGGTATCCTGCACCACAACGGTTCCGGCCAAACGATCACGCAGGCTTTTCCCGTCTTTTGACAGCAGGAGCATGAACAAGCTAACGATTCCGGGAAGTACCAAGAGAGTCTCCAACAGCGTTCTTCCCACAAATTCCCGCAGAACCAACCTGCTCGGCGACATTTCTTCTAGGCTTATCGCATCCAGCAGGCTGAGCCGGAAAAGCAGCTTTCCCACGGTTTTCCCGTTTCCCAAAACGGCAGGAAGAATACAAAAATAGAGGCTCTGGCAAAACAGCCATTTTAGAAGAAAAGCCGTCGCCATCTTGAAGATCGATTCCGCAAGCCGATCCAGCGCGCCCTCCGTCAGGGGATCCAACGACTCCAGCAGCGTATCCACGCGCCCCAAATCC